>NZ_JBBBQR010000001.1:0-485329 GCF_037136835.1 Pectobacterium sp. 1950-15
GCCCGCGCCATAAGGCACGGGCTTTTGATAGGGAAAGTTCCCTGCTACGCGATAAACGCTGTTTACGCTGTAGCGGTTTGATTCATCAGCTCATTGAAGCTTACTGATTTCTCAACAACTTTCGCTTTAGCCAGCACGGTTTCTACCGCTTGCTCTTCCAGAGCGACGTTACGCATGTTGTTCAGCAGCTCTTTGTTTTTGCCGTAGAACTCGATAACTTCCTGCGGATCTTCGTAAGCAGAAGCCATCTCTTCGATCAGTGCGTTAACGCGTGCTTCGTCAGCTTTCAGCTCATTGCTGCTGATGACTTCGCCCAGCAACAGACCGATAACAACGCGACGTTTAGCCTGCTCTTCGAACAGCTCACGCGGTAATTCCTGCGCTTGCTTCTCGTTGCCGCCAAAACGCTGTGCAGCCTGACGACGCAGAACATCGATTTCGCCATCGATCAGTGCCGCTGGCACGTCGATGTCGTTTGCGTTGATCAGCCCGTCCAGAACCTGAGTTTTCACACGGTTACGCACCGCGCCTTTCAGCTCACGTTCCATATTTTTACGAACTTCAGCACGCAGACCTTCCTGAGAACCATCAGCCACGCCGAAACGTTTGATGAATTCTTCAGTCAGTTCAGGCAGTTCACGCTCTTCAACTTTCTTCAGGACGATAGCGAACTGAGCCGCTTTTCCTTTCAGGTTTTCAGCGTGGTAGTCTTCAGGGAAGTTCACATCGATAGTGAATTCTTCACCTGCTTTGTGCCCAACAACGCCATCTTCAAAACCTGGGATCATGCGATTCTGGCCCATTGCCAGAACGAAATCGGAGGCTTTACCGCCTTCGAAGACTTCACCGTCGATAGAGCCAGTGAAATCGATAGTGACACGATCTTCCGCTGCCGCAGCGCGGTCAGTTTCTTTCCAGGTTGCCTGTTGCTTACGCAGCGTTTCCAGCATGGTATCAACGTCGGCGTCGGTCACTTCAACAACCGGTTTTTCAACTTCGATCGCATCCAGACCTTTCAGTTCAACTTCCGGGTACACTTCAAACTCAACAGAGTAAGTGAAGTCGCCGCCTACAGCGTATTCGCCAGGGATGTAGTTAGGCGCGCCAACCGGATTAATTTTTTCTTTGATGATAGCGTCAACAAAGTTGCGCTGCATCAGATCACCCAGTACGTCCTGACGCACAGAGGCACCATAACGCTGAGCAACAACATTCATCGGCACTTTGCCTTTACGAAAACCGTCAATACGTACTTTTTTGGCCGCGTTGACCAGCTCGCTCTTCACCGCACTCTCAATGATGTCAGCAGCAACGGTAATCGTTACGCGACGTCCCAGACCTTGAGTGGTTTCAACTGAAACTTGCATCTTGTTACCTCAAAAAATCACAGTGATCGGTCAACCCCAAAACTATTCTCGCGACGAAAAATCTCACGACAGCAAAGCTGATTCAGCACAGGCACCAAGGCGCACAGACTTAAATAAACCTCGCAGAACCGGGAAATTGCCAACCCCGTTCCCTGTAGTCAGAAGCGTCCCGAATACATTCAGGAAAAATAGACGCGGCATTATAGCGGTATAGAGAGGATGAGTCGAGAACGGCGGGTGGACTATTACAGCAACAAATTCACACTTTTGGTCAGTAACCCGCCCCGATATGTCAGGAACGGGCCATATTAATGATTAAGAAAGGATGCCAGCGCCACCGCAAGGTGGTGAAGAAGGGACGGCGTTTTGCAAACTGACCCACTCTTTTGTCGAATAGGTATGTAACGCTAACGCATGCACCGAACCCGCTAACTCTTCAGCCAGTACGGCATAGACGGCGCGGTGTCGCCCGATCACGCGTTCCCCCGTGAATTTATCGCTGACCAGCACAACTTTAAAATGGCTTTCCGCTCCCGCAGGCACGTTGTGACGATAGCTTTCATCGATCACCTCTAAATGAACGGGCTCAAAACCCACACGCAGCTTTTCTTCTATCGTTTCACGCATCATACGACTACCCTTTCGGCTTGGGGAAAATGTGATACCAACACGACATTGCTGCCACTCAACTGCAATTTACCGATGCCCGAATCATTATAACCTTAGCGTTTTTTCAACCTGTTATGCGCAAACACAGCCTGACAAAGAAGAAAAATATTCGCAACGCATTGATATATCATCGGCGGTCTTGATGTGATAAAAACGCTTTTTTCAGACCAATGGCACGAAAAAGATGAATTTCAGAACAATTTACCTGCTATCGGCTCTTTTTCCTGCCAGTGGCGATGATATGATATCAACAATATTTGTCGGCTCACCACACTAATCATTACTGAGAAAATACGAATGTTAAAAAAATTATTTTTCCCTCTTCTGGCCGTAATCCTGCTTGCAGGATGTGCAGCAAAAAGCAACACGCTGAACATCACACCCAAAATTAGCCTGCCTTCTCAGGATCCGACGCTGATGGGCGTAACGATTAGTATCAATGGTGCAGACCAGCGCGCCGATCAGGCTCTGGCAAAAGTGAATCGCGACGGCCAACTGATTACGCTGACGCCTTCCCGCGATCTGCGTTTCCTGTTGCAAGAAGCGCTGGAGAAACAAATGACTGCGCGTGGTTATATGATCGGTACAGGCGGCCCGGTAGCCTTGCAGATCGTAGTTAATCACCTGTACGCCGATGTCTCTGAAGGAAACCTGCGCTACAACATCACAACCAAAGCAGATATCTCCATCATTTCTCAGGCGGCAAACGGCAACAAGCAGGTGAAAAACTACCGTTCAACCTATAACGTTCAGGGTGCTTTCACCGCCAGCAACGACAAAATCACCGATGCGGTTAACACAGTGCTAGGTGATGTCATCAACGACATGGCACAAGACACCAGCGTAAGCAGCTTTATCAAAGAAAACGCCCGTTAATTTCTGTACGCCGCTTCCCTTGCTCCTGAACGCTTTCGGAGCAAGGGAAAGGATTCTTCATGTTTAGTCGCATCATTGCTTTGTTCAGCCAACGTAATTCGCTTTTTATGCTGTTGCTTGGCTTCGCTTCCGGTTTACCACTGGCATTGACATCCGGCACATTGCAAGCCTGGATGACCGTCGAGAATGTCGATCTGAAAACCATCGGTTTTTTCTCTTTGGTTGGTCAAGCCTACGTATTCAAGTTTTTGTGGTCCCCTCTCATGGATCGCTACACCCCACCGTTTCTTGGCAGGCGCCGCGGTTGGCTGATTCTCAGTCAGATTCTGCTCATTGCCGCCATTATTGGCATGGGGTTTATGAATCCGGCACGCGATCTCTGGTGGCTGGCAGCGCTGGCCGTGATGGTCGCGTTCTGTTCTGCTTCTCAGGATATCGTTTTTGATGCCTATAAGACGGATTTACTTCCCCCTGAGGAACGCGGTACGGGTGCGGCCACCTCAGTATTAGGTTACCGTCTGGCCATGCTGGTTTCTGGCGGGCTGGCGCTGTGGATGGCGGATCGCTATTTCGGCTGGCAGGCTACCTATTGGCTCATGGCAGGACTCATGCTGATCGGTGTGTTCGCAACCCTATTAGCACCGGAACCGCTAAATAGTCAGCCTGCGCCGCGCACCATGGAGCAAGCGATTGTTGCCCCACTGCGTGATTTCTTCGAGCGTAACAACGCCTGGCTCATTCTTCTGTTGATCGTGTTATACAAACTCGGTGATGCCTTTGCGATCAGTCTGACGACCACTTTCCTGATACGCGGCGTTGGTTTCAATGCCGGTGATGTCGGGCTGGTTAACAAGACGCTTGGACTCTTCGCCACCATTGTGGGGGCGATTTACGGTGGATTATTGATGCAGCGGCTCTCGTTGTTCAGAGCGCTGATGTTGTTTGGCATCCTTCAGGCCGTGTCCAACGCGGGATACTGGCTGCTGGCGATTACCGCCAAAAGCCTGTTCACCATGGCTACCGCGGTTTTTCTGGAAAATCTCTGTGGCGGTATGGGGACAGCCGCATTCGTCGCGCTCTTGATGACGCTGTGTAATAAATCATTCTCAGCCACACAGTTTGCCCTGCTTTCCGCCCTTGCAGCCGTCGGCCGGGTGTACGTCGGCCCTATCGCAGGCTGGTTTGTTGAATCCTACGGCTGGGCATGGTTCTATCTGTTCTCGATTTTGGCCGCACTACCGGGCCTGGCGATCCTGACGATTTGCCGTGAGACGCTGGAATTCACCCAGAAAACCGACACCTTTCAACTGCGTACACACTTCCAGAATTATTACAGGAAGGCCTTACATGTACTGGGTTCAGGGGGGGTATTGCTGGCACTGTGGCTTATTCTGCTCATCAGTAATGCATTGGAATGGTCTTCATTGCCCTTACTGGCAGAATACCTGCTCATCGCAGGCGGTACGCTCGCGCTGCTGGGCATTTTCTTCGGTAGCTTGCTGGACTATCTGTCACTCAGACGCGCGTCCAGACCGTCTATGCACTAACGTTATTGGTTCAGGTAGCTCTCATCGGCTGCCTGAACCAATTACACCATTCCTTTATTTAATTATTTTTTTCATAATTATCTTGCTAGAAGAAATTTTATTTCCTCGTAAAATCTCTCCAGAACTAATTTCATTCGTTATCAAAAACACATGTTGAGCAAAAAATTTCACCAAACTAAAAATAGAAAATAAGCGTTATGGTAAGTTGTAATTTCTTATTATCCATCCATACTCTCATCGGGGTAGCTACTTAATTTGCTGTTTTTCAATGTCATTTTTATTTTGGCTATCTTTGTGACATTAAGGGCAAAAACCAGCAACAATCGGCTGACATAACCTTAATCATGTTTACAGTGCAGTAACCTTCCCGTAAAATGCCCGCTCGCATGAAATGACAATAGAGCCCTTGTTATTGAGGTCGCTAGATGAGACTCAAGAAATACAATAAAATTTTTGGGATGCTGTCTTTATTTGCAGCCACAGCTCTGCTGAGCGGTTGCGATATGGCGCTGATGAACCCCAAAGGAGAGATCGGGTTAGAACAAAGATCGCTAATACTGACGGCCATCGGGCTGATGTTGATCGTTGTGATTCCCGTTATCGTTATGACGATAGCTTTTGCCTGGAAGTTCCGTGCTTCCAATGAAAAGGCAAAATATACCCCGAACTGGTCACACTCCAACAAGATAGAAGCCGTAGTCTGGACTGTACCAATTATCATTATCGTTATTCTTGGCACGATTACCTGGAAGACGACCCACTCTCTTGACCCTTACAAGCCACTGGTATCAGACGTCAAACCTATCAATGTCGAAGTTGTTTCGCTTGACTGGAAATGGCTGTTTGTTTACCCGGATCTGGGCATTGCGACGGTTAACGAACTGGCTTTCCCTGCCAACGTACCTGTTGCATTCAAGATTACATCCGACTCCGTGATGAACTCCTTCTTCATTCCTCGTCTTGGTGGACAGATTTACGCCATGGCCGGAATGCAGACGAAGCTCCACTTGATCGCTAACGAACCGGGCAAGTATGACGGTATCTCCGGCGGCTATAGTGGTAAAGGCTTCTCTGGTATGAAGTTCACCGCGATTGCTACACCAACTCAACAAGAGTTCGACCAGTGGGTTGCGAACGTTCGTGCGTCCTCCAAAACACTGAATACGATGGATGAATTCAACACCTTGGCTAAGCCAAGTGAATTCCATCCTGTCGAATACTTCTCCAGTGTCCAGCCGGATTTGTTCAATAATATTATTCGCAAATTCATAGGCAACGACATGAACATGCAACATCATGGTGAAGGCATGAAGTCTGACGAAAACATGCAACACGGTGAGGGTATGAACATGGGCGAGCATAGCTCGCACAAAGGAGCCGAGGGATAATACGATGTTCGGAAAACTTACACTCGATGCGGTTCCGTACCACGAACCCATTATTATGGTCACCGTGGCGGCGATCATCGTTGGCGGCCTTGCGCTGCTGGCGGCAATAACCTATTTCGGTAAGTGGAAATGGCTGTGGGCCGAGTGGTTCACCTCCGTCGACCACAAGAAAATCGGTATCATGTACATCATCGTCGGTCTGGTGATGATGATTCGTGGTTTTGCCGATGCCATCATGATGCGCGGCCAGCAGGTTCTGGCTTCTGCCGGGCAAGAAGGCTTCCTAAACGCTCACCACTACGATCAGATTTTCACCGCGCACGGTGTCATCATGATCTTCTTTGTGGCGACACCGTTTGTCGTTGGTCTGATGAACCTTGCGGTTCCTTTGCAGATCGGTGCGCGTGACGTTGCTTTCCCATTCCTGAACTCCCTCAGCTTCTGGCTGTTTGTTGTCGGCGTTATCTTAATCAACCTCTCTCTCGGGGTCGGTGAATTCGCGCAGACTGGCTGGGTGGCGTATCCACCGCTGTCAGGGAAGGAGTACAGTCCCGGCGTCGGGGTCGATTACTGGATATGGAGTCTACAGATATCCGGTATCGGTACTACGCTGACGGGTGTTAACTTCTTCGCAACCATTCTGAAGATGCGCGCACCTGGCATGACGCTGATGAAAATGCCGGTATTTACCTGGACAGCACTGTGTACCAACGTGCTGATCATCGCCGCATTCCCAATCTTGACCGTTACCATTGCACTACTGACGCTCGACCGTTACCTCGGCACCCATTTCTTTACCAATGATATGGGTGGCAACATGATGATGTACATCAACCTGATTTGGGCATGGGGTCATCCTGAGGTTTACATTCTGGTGCTGCCGATCTTTGGTGTTTACTCCGAAGTGGTTGCCACCTTCTGTAAAAAACGTCTGTTTGGCTACACCTCACTGGTATGGGCAACCATTGCGATTACGGTTCTGTCGTTTATCGTTTGGCTGCACCACTTCTTTACCATGGGGTCCGGCGCGAACGTCAACGCCTTCTTTGGTATAGCCACCATGATTATTTCAATCCCGACCGGGGTTAAAATCTTCAACTGGCTGTTCACCATGTATCAAGGTCGTATCCAGTCCCACTCCACGATGCTGTGGACCACGGGCTTCATCATCACCTTTACCATCGGTGGGATGACCGGGGTACTGCTGGCCGTACCGGGCGCAAACTTTGTCCTGCACAACAGCCTGTTCCTGATTGCTCACTTCCATAACGTGATCATCGGCGGCGTCGTGTTTGGTTGCTTCGCAGGTATTACTTACTGGTTCCCGAAAGCCTTTGGTTTCACCCTGAACGAAACCTGGGGTAAACGCGCGTTCTGGTTCTGGATTATCGGCTTCTTCGTTGCCTTTATGCCGCTGTATGTTCTCGGCTTTATGGGAATGACGCGTCGTCTGAGCCAGCAAATCAACCCTGAATTCCACGCCTTGCTGGTTGTGGCATCCATCGGTGCAGTGCTGATCGGTATCGGTGTGCTGTGTCAGGTTATCCAGTTCTACGTCAGTATCCGTGATCGTCACCAGAACCGTGACCTGACGGGCGATCCGTGGGGTGGACGTACGCTGGAGTGGGCAACCTCTTCTCCTGCGCCGTTCTATAACTTCGCTGTCGTGCCGCATGTTGACGAGCGTGATGCGTTCTGGGAAGCGAAAGAGAAAGGTGAAGCTTATAAGCGCCCTGCCAGCTATGAAGAGATTCACATGCCGAAGAACACCGGCGCGGGTGTGATTATCTCCGCATTCAGCCTGGTATTCGGTTTTGCCATGATCTGGCATATCTGGTGGCTGGCCATCGCTGGCTTCGCTGGCATGATTGTGACCTGGATTGTGCACAGCTTTAATCAAGACGTGGATTACTACGTGCCGGTTAAAGAAATTGAGCAAATTGAGAATCAGAATTTTGATCAACTCAGTAAGGCAGGCGTGAAACATGTCAACTGAAACTCTGACTAACCACAATACAGCCCATGCTGAGCATGGGCACCACGACACAGGAGCCAACAAGGTATTCGGCTTCTGGGTCTACCTGATGAGCGACCTGATCATTTTCGGGTCACTGTTCGCAACCTATGCAGTACTGGTTAACGGTACTGCAGGCGGCCCAAGCGGTAAGGACATTTTCCAACTGCCCTTCGTGCTGGTAGAAACGTTCGCGTTGCTGTTCAGTAGTATTACCTATGGCATGGCGATGATCGCCATGAACAAGGGTAACAAATCTCAGGTTAATGCCTGGCTGGGCGTAACATTCCTGTTCGGTCTGGTGTTTATCGGGATGGAAATCTATGAATTCCATCACCTGATTGTTGAAGGCTATGGCCCGGATCGCAGTGCGTTCCTGTCTGCCTTCTTCGCACTGGTCGGCACTCACGGGCTCCACGTAACGGGCGGTCTGATCTGGTTGGTCATCATGATGATTCAGGTGTCTAAACGTGGCCTGACGGCAACCAACAAAACACGTCTGATGTGCCTGAGCCTGTTCTGGCACTTCCTTGACGTGGTGTGGATTTGTGTCTTCACCGTTGTTTATCTGCTGGGGGCAATCTAATGAGTCATTCAACAACCGATCATTCAGGTGCTAGCCACGGTAGCGTTAAGTCATACGTAATAGGTTTTGTACTGTCAGTCATTTTGACCGTCATTCCTTTCAGTATGGTCATGAGCGGCACTGCCTCACATAACGCCATTCTTTTCACGGTGGTGGGATGTGCAGTGGTTCAGATTCTGGTGCATCTGGTGTACTTCCTGCACCTGAATACGTCCTCAGAAGAGCGCTGGAACGTGGTGGCTCTTGTGTTTGCCGTCCTGATTATCGCCATTGTCGTCGTGGGCTCCATCTGGATTATGATGAGCGCACACCACAATATGATGATCCAGTAACCGAGCCGTAAAAGATGATTAAGCAATACCTGCAAGTTACTAAACCAGGAATTATTTTCGGAAATCTGATTTCCGTTATCGGTGGATTTCTCCTTGCGGCCCAAGGCCGCATTGATTATCCCCTGTTTCTCGCCACCCTTGTGGGGGTGTCGTTAGTCGTTGCGTCTGGCTGCGTATTTAACAACGTCATTGACCGCGACATCGACAAGAAAATGGAGAGAACCAAAAATCGGGTTCTGGTAAAGGGACTGATTTCACTGAAGGTAACGCTGGTTTACGCATCGCTGTTAGGTATTGCGGGCTTTGCTCTGCTGTACATCGCGGCTAACCCGTTAGCCATGTGGCTGGCGGTGATGGGCTTCGCCGTGTATGTCGGCGTGTATAGCCTGTATATGAAGCGGCATTCTGTTTATGGCACGCTGATTGGCAGTCTGTCAGGCGCAGCTCCACCGGTTATCGGTTACTGTGCCGTCAGCAACCAGTTCGATGCTGGCGCGTTGATTCTGCTGCTGATCTTTAGCCTGTGGCAAATGCCCCATTCATACGCGATTGCGATTTTCCGCTTCAAGGATTATCAGGCCGCCAACATCCCGGTGCTGCCGGTTGTGAAAGGTATCTCGGTTGCGAAAAACCACATTACGCTGTATATCGTGGCGTTTGCGGTCGCAACATTGATGCTGTCTCTCGGCGGTTATGCGGGCTACAAATATCTGGTCGTTGCCGCAGCCGTTAGCGTCTGGTGGCTGGGTATGGCGCTGTCAGGCTATAAAAATGCGATTGATGACCGCGTATGGGCAAGAAAACTGTTTGTTTTCTCCATCGTCGCGATTACCTCGCTGAGCGTGATGATGTCTGTGGATTCAATGGCGCCAGCGCATGAAGTTCTGCTGACCTACCTGCGTTAATCACAACCGCGTTCTATGCGTTAGTAAAAACAGGTGGCTTGTCCACCTGTTTTTTTATTGCGTATTTCCTGCGTGCTACCCTTTGGGTCGCCGCAAGCGACGTTGAAAAACGCGCTCTGCGCTTTTTATTTCCCTCTCCCCTTCTCCGCCAAATCACGTAACAAACCTATCGTTTACTGTCTGGCCAATAACGCACTAAAATAGCGCCAATTGTTTTCAGAGGTACGCATGAACGATAATAAAATGACCCCTGGCGAATTACGCGCCACATGGGGCTTGGGAGCCGTTTTTTCACTGCGCATGCTCGGCATGTTCATGGTTCTGCCTGTGCTAACGACTTACGGCATGGCCTTGCAGGGCGCAAGTGAAGCGCTGATCGGTATTGCGATTGGTATTTATGGCCTGATGCAGGCTATTTTCCAGATTCCCTTCGGCCTGGTCTCTGACCGTATCGGCAGAAAGCCTCTGATTGTTGGAGGACTGCTGATTTTTGCACTCGGCAGCGTTATCGCCGCACTCAGCGACTCCATCTGGGGCATTATCCTAGGCCGGGCTTTGCAGGGCGCGGGCGCCATATCAGCCGCCGTCATGGCGCTGCTTTCCGATCTGACGCGTGAGCAGAACCGAACAAAAGCGATGGCATTTATCGGCGTGAGTTTCGGCGTCACCTTTGCTATCGCGATGGTCGTCGGCCCTATCGTTACCCATGCCTTTGGTTTACAGGCGCTCTTCTGGGGTATCGCCCTTCTGTCACTCGCTGGCATTGTGATTACCCTTACCCTGATTCCTTCCGCACCCGCGCACGTCCTGAATCGGGAATCGGCGATGGTACGCGGCAGTTTCCGCAAAGTGCTCGGCAATAGCCGCCTGTTGAAACTGAATATCGGCATCATGTGCCTGCATATTTTATTGATGTCGAGCTTCGTCGCCCTACCCCGCGTCATGGAATCCGTGGGTCTGGCGCCACAGGACCATTGGAAAGTCTATCTGGTCACGATGCTGATCTCTTTTGTCGGCGTGGTGCCTTTCATTATTTATGCTGAAGTGAAAAGGCGAATGAAGCAGGTCTTCATCGGCTGCATCGTGGTGCTGATCGCCGCAGAGGTTGTCTTATGGGCGGCAGGTAGCCATCTCTGGCAAATCATCATCGGCGTACAGCTGTTTTTCCTGGCTTTCAACGTGATGGAAGCGCTGTTGCCATCGTTGATTAGCAAGGAATCACCGGCAGGATATAAAGGTACGGCGATGGGCGTTTACTCCACCACACAGTTTATCGGTGTGGCAATTGGCGGAAGCCTCGGCGGCGGGCTGTTTGAGCTTTATGGCGCGTCTGCCGTATTTATGGGTGGCACCGCTATTGCGGCCATCTGGCTACTCGTCAGCTTCACCATGCAGGAACCGCCTTATCTCAGCAGCCTCAGAATCGCACTGTCCGATGTAGCCTTGCAGGATCGTGAGCTGGAACAGAAAATGCGTACTCAGCCCGGCGTTGCCGAGGTGGTCATCGTGCCGGATGAGTACAGCGCCTATGTGAAGATCGACAATAAAAAGACCAATCGTCAGCAGCTAGAACAACTCGCCGGCCAGATCTGATTAAACAAAAGGCCAGCTTTCGCTGGCCTTTTGTCGTCGGCAAATGACGAGAAAACATCAATCGCGGAAGTTGGTAAACTGGAACGGCTGCCCCAGATTTCCGCCGCGAATCAACGCCATCACGCCCTGCAAATCATCACGTGATTTTCCGGTAACGCGAACCTGTTCACCCTGAATCTGCGCCTGCACTTTCAGTTTGCTGTCTTTAATCAGCTTGACGATCTTCTTCGCCTGCGTGGTTTCAATGCCCTGCTTCAACTTGGCTTCCACGCTGTACGTTTTACCGCTGTGCTCGAACGCTTCCGGGACCTCTAACGCCCCGCCTTCAATTCCGCGCTTCAACAATTTCTCGCGCATAATATCAATCAGTTGCTGTACCTGAAAATCAGACTCGCTGGTCGCTTTAATACTTTGCGATTTCTCATTCAGTTCAAAGCTGGCCGGAACATTGCGAAAATCCCAGCGGGTGCTCAGCTCACGCGTGGCGTTTTCCACCGCGTTACGGACTTCCTGCATATCAATTTCCGAAACAATATCGAAAGATGGCATAATTCGCTCTCCTGACAAATTTGGCTGGCGAGCATAATAACCGCTCTTCTGCGATAAGCAAGATGCCAGACACGATCCCGATTTTACTCTGCATCTGGTAAACAGGCCGAATAGCACAAGATCGTAACGTGAATGATAGCCTATGATGGCAGAACGACAGCGCCCGCATCAAATAAGGGAGACGTACATGAAAATCACCGTTCTTGGCTGTGGCGCGCTGGGCCAACTTTGGCTCGCCGCGTTGCATCAGCAAGGGCATGATGTCCAGGGATGGCTGCGTATTCCGCAACCATATTGTCCGGTCAATGTCACCATGCTGGATGGTCAGCACTGTAATCTCAACCTGACGGCTAACGATCCCGAACACCTTGCCCAAAGCGAACTGCTGCTGGTGACGTTAAAAGCCTGGCAGGTTTCCGATGCCGTTACCGTACTGTTGCCACAGCTCAACCCGCATTGCACGATTCTGCTTTTACACAACGGGATGGGCACGCGGGAAGAATTACCGTCGCTACAACAGCCACTGGTGCTGGGTATCACCACCCATGCCGCACGGCGCGACGCAAACAACGTCGTGCATGTTGCCGCTGGCACAACGCATATCGGCACGTTTAACGGCGACAGCAGCCAAAGTCATCTGGCCGAAGTGCTGCATCAAGCCTTACCTGATGTCGCCTGGCACACCAATATTAGCGCCACCTGCTGGCTGAAGCTGGCGGCTAACTGCGTCATCAACCCACTCACGGTGAAATATCGCTGCACCAATGGCGAGCTTTCTGCGTACCCAGAACTGATTGCATCGCTTTGTCAGGAAGTGGCCAGCGTCATGGAACGAGAGGGTTTCCATACATCGCGAGACAGTCTGCTGCTCTACGTTAATCAAATTATTCAGAACACCGCGGCAAACACCTCATCGATGTTGCAGGACATCATCGCTCAGCGACATACCGAAATTGACTACATTACCGGGTATTTACTGCACCGTGCGCGCCTCCACGGCCTGACGCTCCCCGAAAATGCCCGCCTGTTTGACTACATTAAGCAAAAGGAAAATGATTATGACCGCATCGGCACTGGTGTGTCTGGCACCTGGTAGTGAAGAAACTGAAGCCGTCACAACCATCGATTTGCTTGTCCGGGCAGGTATTCAGGTCACGCTTGCCAGCGTCGCCAGCGATGGCAATCTCGAAATCGTCTGCTCACGCGGGGTAAGGCTGCTGGCGGATGCACCGCTGGCTACCGTCGCCGATCGGCCTTTCGATGTGCTGGTGTTACCGGGTGGGCTGCAAGGTGCGGAGTGCTTCCGCGATAGCCCAATACTGGTGGAATGCATTCGACAAGCGCATCTAGAAGGGAAAATTATCGCTGCGATGTGTGCAACGCCTGCGCTGGTACTGGAATATCATCAGCTGTTTCCCGTCGGAAACATGACGGGCTATCCGGCGTTTAAGGATAAGATTGCGCCAGAAAAATGGATGGAAAAGCGTGTCGTGTACGATCCGCGCGTGAATCTGTTAACCACACAAGGGCCGGGCACCAGCATGGATTTCGCCCTGAAGATTATTGATTTACTGCTGGGCAAAGAAAAAGCCGCCGAGGTCGCCGCACAGCTCATCCTGCCGCCGGGCATTCATAACTATCGCGATTAACGTAGATGAAAAAGGCGCTTGCGCGCCTTTCTACATTACGGACGGTACACCTTCACATTGCTGAAACCTTGCTCACGCAGGTATAGCGCCTGCAAGCGGCTCATCACGCCACGCTCACAGTAAAGCAGGTAGGTTTTGCTCTGATCCAAATCACCAAACTGTGTACCCAGCTTGTAGAACGGTAAGGATTTGATTTCGACCTGATCCAGCTCAAGCGGTTTATCGTCTTGTTCATCCGGCGCACGGATATCCAGCAGTACATCTGTTGGGGCAAATGACGCGACCGTTTCGACTTCAACCACTTCTTGCTTGGTCTGCTCGGCGATCTGACGGATATCAATATTCCGCGCTTCACTCACCACACGCTCCAGAATGGCAAAATCAAAGTGGCTTTCTTCAGCCTCAATCTTCGCTTTTACCGCCTTCACCGTCGGGCTTTTCGAGATAACACCACAGTATTCCGGCATCGTTTTGGCGAAATCTTCCGTTCCGAGTTCGCGAGCCTGTTTGATAATGTGTTCTTTATCATGAGAAATCAGCGGACGCAGAATCAGCGTATCGGAGGCATTATCAATCAAACGCAGGTTGGTCAGCGTCTGGCTGGAAACCTGCCCTAACGCTTCACCGGTCACCAGCGCCTGAACACCGTAACGCTCAGCGATTTTGGAGGCCGCACGCACCATCATGCGCTTCAATACGACGCCCATCTGGCCGTCGTCAACTTTCTCCAGAATTTCACCCACCACAGGATCGAAATCGATAGCAATGAAACGCACCCGGTGTGAGCTACCAAAACGGTTCCACAGATAATGTGCGACCTGTTTTACACCAATCTCGTGCGCCGCACCGCCAAGGTTAAAGAAGCAGTAATGCACGCGACACCCACGACGCATCAGCATATAACTGGATACACCGGAGTCAAAACCACCAGAAATCAGCGACAGCACATCTTCCTGTGTACCGATCGGGAAGCCGCCGATCCCTTCATAACGCCCTTTAATCAGCAGCAAACGGTCCTGCTCGATTTCCAGATGCACGGTAACCTGTGGCGCAGTGAGATTAACTCGCGCCGTTTCAATATGCTGGTTCAGACCACCGCCGACGTAGCGCTCTACGTCCTGTGAGCTAAATTCATGCTTACCACGGCGTTTCACTCGCACACAAAACGTCTTGCCCTCCAGTTGCTCACGATACAGCGCCAGCGCCTGTTCAAAGATATTGTGCACATCGGTATAGGCGTGATCTTCCACTTCCAGAATATGGTGGATACCCGGAATTCTCGTCAGCGCATCACGAATCGCCGAACGCTGGCTTTCGTCTTTGGCCCGAACTTCGATATGATCCCAGTGACGGACAACCGCCAGCGTTTCATCATAGTGTTTTAATACGTTGCGAATGTTTCCGGTTAGAATCTTGATAAAGCGCAACCGCACAGATTGGCTCTTGATGGTGATTTCCGGGAACAATTTAATGATAAACTTCATGGTGGCTGTCGTTACTTGGTCAGAAAGGCGTAAATAAATTTACCCTGAGCACTAAAATCACGTTATCGGTAAAATCAGCCAGAACAGAGATGATTTTACCAATAGCATCCAGGGCGCGGAGTATATCATTATATGAAGATATACTGTGCGCTTTAACCGTATAATTGTTGTGCATCCACGGATGACCAAACGCAACACCACGCTCTGCCGCCACAAGCCAACGGCGTATAACACCAGGATTCTGAAACCACTATGCCTAAGAAGACCGAGCAGCCAGTCAGCTTTGAAAGCTCGCTGAATGAACTGGAAAAAATCGTTACCCGCCTCGAATCAGGCGAACTGCCGCTGGACGATGCGCTAAATGAATTTGAGCATGGCATCCAGCTCGCTCGTCAGGGTCAGCAAAAACTGCAACAGGCGGAACAGCGCGTACAAATCCTGCTGAGCGACGATCCCAATGCCCCGCTGTCACCGTTCACGCCGGATAATGACGCGCTATGACCGATTTCAGCACGCAACTGAATGCGCATTACCAACGCACTAACCGTATGTTGGGCCATTTCATCGCCGACCTCCCCTTTCAGAGTAGTCCACTGGTCAATGCAATGGAGTATGGCTCACTCTTAGGAGGCAAACGCCTGCGCCCGTTTCTGGTTTATACTACAGGCGAACTGTTTGGCATGCCGTTAGAGAGCTTGGATGCCCCTGCTGCGGCAGTAGAATGTATCCATGCCTATTCACTGATTCATGACGATCTGCCAGCGATGGACGACGACGATTTACGTCGCGGACAGCCGACCTGCCACATAAAATTTGGCGAAGCCAATGCCATTTTGGCGGGAGATGCACTGCAAACGCTGGCGTTCTCCATTCTGGCCGACGCACCGATGCCGCAGGTCTCTGACCGCGATCGGCTGGCGATGATCTCAGAATTGGCTCAGGCCAGTGGTGTTGCAGGTATGTGCGGCGGGCAGGCTTTCGATCTGGAAGCGGAAGGTCATCAGGTCGATCTGGCCGCGTTAGAGCGGATTCACCGCCACAAAACCGGTGCCTTGATTCGCGCAGCAGTCCGACTAGGCGCGCTGGCCGCTGGTGAAACAGGACGCAACGCCTTGCCCCATCTGGATCGCTACGCTAATGCGATTGGGCTCGCCTTTCAGGTTCAGGACGATATTCTCGATGTTATTGGCGACAGCGCGACAACAGGCAAACGTCAGGGTGCAGACCAGCAGTTAGGTAAAAGCACCTATCCCAGCCTGCTGGGGTTAGATAACGCACGAAAAAAAGCACAGGAGCTTTATCAGGAATCACTGGCATCGCTGGACGATCTCGTCGCATCCAGCTCGATTCCCCTGAATATTGCCCCACTACAAGCGCTGGCGAATTTCATCGTTGAACGCGATAAGTAATTACCTAATGAGTCTCTATGAGTTTTGATACCGCGAAGTACCCTACATTGGCGTTAGTGGAAACACCGGATGAACTTCGACTGTTGCCGAAAGATAGCCTGCCGAAGCTGTGCGATGAGCTGCGCCAATACCTGCTGGACAGCGTCAGCCGTTCAAGTGGCCATTTTGCTTCAGGATTAGGGACGGTTGAATTAACGGTTGCGCTGCATTATGTCTACAACACCCCTTTCGATCATCTGGTGTGGGATGTCGGCCATCAGGCTTACCCGCATAAGATCCTGACGGGCCGTCGCGATCGTATTTCAACGATCCGCCAAAAAGGCGGTTTGCACCCCTTTCCGTGGCGCGATGAAAGCGACTATGACGTATTAAGCGTCGGGCATTCGTCCACCTCAATCAGTGCCGGGCTGGGTATGGCCGTTGCTGCCGAGCGTGAAGGCAAAGGCCGCCGTACCGTTTGTGTAATCGGTGACGGCGCAATTACCGCAGGCATGGCCTTTGAGGCGATGAACCACGCGGGTGATATCCGCTCCGACCTGCTGGTTGTGCTGAACGACAACGAAATGTCAATTTCGGAAAACGTCGGCGCATTGAACAACCATCTGGCACAGCTACTGTCAGGCAAGCTCTACGCCAGCCTGCGTGAAGGCGGCAAAAAGGTCTTATCCGGCCTGCCACCAATCAAAGAGCTGGTGAAACGCACCGAAGAACACCTCAAAGGCATGGTCGTGCCGGGCACGCTATTTGAGGAGCTGGGTTTTAATTATATTGGCCCGGTCGACGGCCATGACGTTCAGGCGCTAGCGCATACGTTGAAAAACATGCGCAACCTGAAAGGCCCGCAGCTCCTGCATATCATGACGAAAAAAGGCAAAGGATACGCCCCTGCCGAACAGGATCCGATTAGCTGGCACGCGGTGCCAAAATTCGATCCAGCTAGCGGTACCTTGCCGAAAAGCAAGGAAGGCGCTCAGCCCACCTATTCCAAAATCTTCGGTCAATGGCTACAGGAAACGGCCGCCAAAGACAGCAAACTCATGGCGATCACGCCGGCAATGCGCGAAGGCTCGGGCATGGTGCAATTCTCCCGCGACTATCCACAGCAATATTTTGACGTCGCGATTGCCGAACAGCATGCCGTCACGTTTGCTGCCGGTCTGGCGGTTGGCGGCTATCATCCGGTCGTCGCTATTTACTCAACGTTCCTGCAACGTGCCTACGATCAAGTTATCCACGATGTGGCGATCCAGAATCTACCGGTTCTGTTTGCCATCGATCGCGGCGGTATTGTGGGTGCAGATGGGCAAACGCATCAGGGAGCGTTCGATCTCTCTTTCTTACGCTGTATCCCGAACATGATCATCATGACACCCAGCGATGAAAATGAGTGTCGTCAGATGTTGCACACGGGCTATCACTACCAGAAAGGCCCAACAGCGGTGCGCTACCCACGAGGAAACGGTACGGGTGCTGAACTGACGCCACTCTCAGAACTGCCAATCGGTAAAGGCGTGGTGCGCCGTCAGGGCGAAACGATCGCGATTCTGAACTTCGGTACGCTACTGCCAGAAGCCCAGATTGCGGCAGAGAAGTTAAACACCACCCTCGTCGATATGCGTTTTGTGAAGCCACTGGATGAAGCGTTACTTGAAGAACTGGCACAGTCTCACAGCACGTTTGTGACGCTGGAAGAGAATGCGATCATGGGCGGTGCGGGAAGCGGCGTGAATGAGTTCCTGATGGCGAAGCGCCTTACCGTCTCGGTCCTGAACATTGGGCTACCAGACGTCTTTATTCCGCAAGGTTCACAGGAAGAAATCCGTGCCGATCTGGGTCTGGATGCCGCGGGCATCGAGCGCAAAATCACGCAGTGGATGGAATAAGCGATTTAAACGACAACCGGGGCACATGGCCCCGGTTCACTAATGCAATGGTTCAGTAATACAGTGGTTCAATAATTCGACATCGTCAGAATATCGGCCAGTGATAGCCGATAAAATAGATAATCCCCGCCGAAATAACCCCCGCGACGATATCATCGACCATAATCCCCATACCGCCATGCACGTTGCGATCAAACCAGCGAATCGGCCAGGGTTTCCAGATATCCAGACAGCGGAAGACGACAAATCCAGCCGCTACCCACTGCCATTCATCCACCGGAATCGCCATCAGAGTAATCCACATGCCGACAAATTCGTCCCAGACGATGCTGCCGTGATCGTGAACCCCCATATCCTTCGCCGTCTGGTGACACAGGTAAACACCGATACAAATACTCAGCATGACCAGCAGCGAATACAATTCAAGCGGCAGGAAGGACATGAGATACCACAGGGGAATCGCCGCCAGCGACCCTACCGTGCCAGGCATCCAGGGAGACAGGCCGCTGCCAAACCCCGTCGCCAGCAGGTGCCACGGATTACTCAGCCGTAGGCGGCGTTTCGCCACCTCAGCGCCTTTCGTCTTGCTCGCGGAATCAGTTTTGCTCGCTAAAATGGTCATACCCCTTCCAGTTCAGCTCGGTCGCTTTATTATCCCTGAAAAAGCGTAGCCCTTCAGAGGAAGGCCCGATTTGCCCGATACAGGTGTAGTCGGCACCGAGATGCCCCAAGGCAAGCTCCAGTGCACCGCGGTTAATCTCCGGTACGGTAAAGCACAGTTCATAATCTTCGCCGCCAGAGAGCGCCCAACGCAACGCCTGCTCTTCATCAACGCAGCCCCGCAGCCAATCAGACTGTGGAATCGCGTCCAAATTAATCCGCGCGCCACACTCACTGGCTTTAAGTATATGCTGTAGATCGGAAATAAGGCCGTCGGAAAGATCGATAGCCGAGCTGGCTAGATCGCGCAGCGCCTGACCTTGCAGAATTCTGGGCTGAGGACGCAGATGACGTTGGATCAATCCCTGACGCGCCTCTTCATCCTCAACGTGCAGCGTATTCTGTAGAATAGCCAGACCGGCGGCGCTGTCGCCTAATGAACCAGTAACATAAATCCAGTCGCCAATTCTGGCCCCGCGACGCGTCAGCGCCCGACCCGCAGGCACCAGGCCGTGGATAGTCAGCGTCAGGCTCAGTGGGCCGCGCGTCGTATCTCCGCCAACCAACTGCATACCGTAATAATCAAGTAACTCGAACAAGCTGTCGCTATAGGCGGACAGCCACTGGCTATTGCTTTTCGGTAGGGTAATGGCCAGAGAAAGCCAGGCAGGATCGGCGCCCATTGCAGCCAGATCGCTTAAATTGACCGCCAGAGATTTGTAACCCAGATCGGCGGGATCGATATCGGGTAGGAAATGAACGCCCGATACCAGCGTGTCGGTACTCACCGCCAGCATCTGCTTATCTGCTACCGTCAGTAACGCACAGTCATCACCAATGCCTAACTCAACATCGCGACGTGAACTTCGGACCCGATTAAAATAGCGGGCAATAAGGTCAAACTCACCTTCAACCATAACCTTTCCAGCCAGCCTATCATTCAAAAGCGATCAGGGCCGGATATCCGGCCCTGATTCGATTCATTTTACTTCTTGCCTTTCCGTACGCTCGGAGCAGCTTTATCCAGCACGCCATTCACAAACTTATGGCTATCTTCAGCGCCGAAGACTTTAGCCAGTTCGATGGCCTCATTAATCGCCACCTTGTAAGGAACGTCTTCGCGCTTGCTCAGCTCAAACATCGCCAAACGCAGAATCGCTTTCTCAACCTGTCCCAATTCCTCAATTTGACGAGACAGGAAAGGTGCCATCAGTTGATCAAGCTTCTCAGCCTGAGTGGCAACTCCCGCCAGCAATTCACGGAAATAGGTAATGTCGACATCTTTGACATCCTGCTCGCTCAGGAACTGGTGTTCAACATCGGCAATATCATTTTTAGATAACTGCCAGGAGTAAAGCGCTTGAACCGCACATTCACGAGCGCGGCGACGAGCAGCAGGTTTCACGGAATTCCCCTTACTTAATCAGGCTTACTTAATCGCTTTCAATACATTAATCATTTCTAGCGCGGTCAGGGCAGCTTCTGCACCTTTGTTACCCGCTTTCGTGCCAGCACGCTCGATCGCCTGCTCAATGCTTTCCGTCGTCAGAACGCCGAAAGCAACAGGGATTTCGCTGTCCATCGCAACGGAGGACAGGCCAGAGCTACATTCGCCAGCAACAAATTCAAAATGCGCTGTTCCACCACGGATAACCGTTCCCAGAGCAATAACGGCATCATACCCACCGTTTTTCGCGCTTTTAGTCAGCGCACGAACCGTCAATGGCAGTTCGTAAGCACCCGGCACCCAAACAACGGTGATATTTTCGTCTTTAACCTGACCGATGCGTTTCAATGCATCAATCGCACCTTCGAGCAGGCTGTCGTTAATAAAATGGTTAAAACGCGCAATCGCAATCGCCACACGGGCATCAGGAGTAGCAACAACACCTTCGATAACGTTCATAGCTTTCCTTGTATCTGGTCTTTATGGCCCGCAGGGGGGCGGATTCTATCATAATTTTTGTTGGCACGTATCCGGTTTTGTCGGACCTGCGCCACGTATTTACATACACATCAGAATTTAGGTTTCAGACGTAATCGCAAATCCGGGCCAATCTGGCGAACCTCTGCGATGTCAAATTCCGGTGCCTGAGAGAGCTGATCCAGTCCTGGCAAGAGGCACAGCGAGCGAGCGTTTTCACCCAGCAGTTTTGGCGCAAGATAAACGATAAGTTCATCAACGACACCCGCATTCAGAAGCGCACCAGCCAGACTGGCTCCGGCTTCAACCCAGACAGAGTTAATCTGCCGTCTCCCCAGCACCATCATCAGTGCGACCAGATCAACGCCGCCATTGTGCTGCGGTAAGGTGATCTGCTCAACGTCCTGTGGCCACGCCTGTTCGTCGGCCTGCACGCGCGCCAACCAAGTCTCACCCGGTTGGCTAACAATCCGATGCTGCGGCGTAACGCGCTGCTGACTGTCCACAATCACCCTTACAGGCTGCCTGAGATCCGCTTCTGAATAACGAGTCTGCACATCGGCGCCCAGCTCTGACCACCGCACGGTAAGAGAAGGATCGTCAGCCAGCACCGTGGCACTGCTGCTCAAAATCGCTGCGCTCTCCGCGCGAAAACGCTGCACATCCTGCCGCGCCTGCGGTGAGGTAATCCACTGACTTTCTCCCGACGCCATCGCAGTACGCCCATCCAAAGATGCCGCCATTTTGAGCTGCACATAAGGAAAGCCAGTCCGCATGCGCTTCAGGAAACCTACATTGACTTTCTCTGCTTCAGCCATCATCAAACCATGGCCGACGGCGATCCCCGCCTGCTGCAAACGATGTAGACCACGACCCGCGACCTGCGGATTGGGATCCTGCATCGCGGCAACCACACGGGAAACGCCAGCAGCAACCAACGCATCGGCACAAGGCGGCGTTCGGCCATGATGGCTGCACGGCTCCAGCGTGACGTAGGCCGTCGCGCCACGTGCGCGTTCCCCTGCCATTCTCAGCGCGTGAACTTCAGCATGAGGTTCGCCAGCACGGAAATGATAGCCCTCACCGACAATGTCGCCATCACGCACGATCACACAGCCAACATTGGGGTTGGGTGCCGTCGTAAAACGACCACGGCGCGCCAGCTCTAACGCGCGTGCCATGTATAATTCATCCTGCGGCAAGTGGCCGTTTTCCTGAAAAACGCTCATTCCCGAACCTCTTATCTCTCTCAAATCGACGCGGCTTAATCCTGCAAACGTGCAATCTCTTCGCCAAATTCTCGGATATCTTCAAAACTGCGATACACCGATGCAAAGCGGATATACGCCACTTTATCCAGCTTCCTCAGCGCTTCCATCACCAAATTACCAACCATCTTGGTGGTAACCTCGCGTTCTCCGGTCGCACGCAGATGAGATTTAATGTGATTAATCGCCATTTCGACGTCATCAGAACTGACCGGCCTTTTTTCCAGCGCCTTCAGCATGCCGCTACGCAATTTATCTTCATTAAAAGGCTCGCGCACTTCATTGCTTTTGATGACTCGCGGCATCACCAGTTCAGCCACTTCAAACGTGGTGAAGCGTTCATGACAAACCAGACATTGCCGACGACGGCGTACTTGGGAACCTTCGCCGACCAGACGGGAATCAATGACTTTGGTATCAACAGCGGAACAAAACGGGCAATGCATGATGTGTCCTGACCAGTAATCCTTAACGTAAAGACAGTTTACCCTGAATTAACGGACTAACCAAAACTCCTGATCTACGTTGCGAAGGGTTTCGCATCTCTTCCGGTAATAGGATGAAAAAAGCTGTCTCAACTATGACTTAGGCTTAATCGCAGCTAAACTCAGCAACAGGGATCAACGGATCAATGAATAAAACATCGAAAGGGGAACCACAGATATGAGAACCCGATATCGCGTACTGACCTTCCTGCCAGCGCTGCTTTTGCTCGCTGGGTGCGCTGAACAGCGCCAGATGCCAAAGCTACAGAATCAGATAGGTCAGCTAAACCAGCAATTACAAACGCTGACCGATCAGGCTACGGCATTAGAACGACAAAATGCGTTGAATTCCCAATCTACCTCTGGCGTTTATTTACTGCCCTCAGCGCAAACCAGCACGATGCTGGAAAGCAGCATTGGCAGACTCAGCGTGTCGTTACGCAATATTGAGACGGAAGCGAATGGAACAAGCGCGTTACTGCATATTCGTACGCTTGATGCGAAGGGGTTACCGGCCTTTGGCGCACAGCTTGACTGGGGGCGACTCGACCCGGTGAGTGGTCAGCCTTTAGCGGGCGATACACAAACCCAGTCCTTTGTGGTTTCCCCTACGCTGTTACCTAAAGCCGAAGCCGTTATTGAATTACGCCTGAGCGGTTTACCACCGGAAGAACTCGGTTTTGTTCGCTTACATCAGGTTCAGGAGATACAGAGCCCGCCACCTGTTGCCGCCACCGAATCCCCCTAGCAAACGAACCTCCTGACGCTAATACGCAAAAACCCCGCAGCGACGCGGGGTTTTTTATGTTTACAGTCGGCAGATTAAGGCAGGATAGACGGTTGGTCCGCCCCTTCTTTTTCCACTTTCTGAACGATCAGGTGTTCACGTTTCATACCCAGTTTCAGCGCCAGAGCGGAAGAAACATAGATAGAAGAGATCGTACCGATGATCACACCGATAAACATCGTCAGCGAGAAGCCATGCAACAAGGCGCCACCGAAGACCATGAGGATCACGATCATCGCCAACGTGGTCGCTGATGTGATAATGGTACGATGCAGCGTCTGCGTCAGAGAAATGTTGGTAATCTCGTAAGGTGTGCCACGACGAACCTTGCGGAAGTTCTCACGAATACGGTCAGATACCACGATCTTATCGTTCAGTGAATAACCAATTACCGACATCAGCGACGCAATGATCGTTAGGTCAATCTCAATAGAGAATAGAGACAGCAGACCCATCGTGATGATCGCATCGTGCGTCAGAGCCAGCACGGCCCCCATCGCCAAACGCCATTCAAAACGAAAACCGATATAAATGAGGATAGCAATCAGCGCAGACAACAGCGCCAACGCACCCGCCTGTGCCAAATCGCTACCCACGCTCGGCCCGACAAACTCAATGCGTTTCACCGTCGCATGCTGCTGGAAGGTATCATTCACTACCTTCAACACTTTGTTGCCCAGCGCTTCGTTCTCGCTGCCAGAAACCGGTGGCATACGCACCATCACGTCACGGCTGCTACCGAAGTTTTGTACCTGCGGCTCTGAAAACCCAGAGGTCTCTAACGAACTACGCAGGACATCGAGATCGATCGGCTTCTCAAGGTTAATCTCAATGACCGTACCACCGGTAAAATCGAGTCCCCAG
The DNA here is from genome assembly GCF_037136835.1 of Pectobacterium sp. 1950-15. NCBI lineage: Bacteria > Pseudomonadati > Pseudomonadota > Gammaproteobacteria > Enterobacterales > Pectobacteriaceae > Pectobacterium > Pectobacterium sp. 1950-15. The sequence continues at coordinate 24,240 of NZ_JBBBQR010000001.1, forward strand.
TTGAAACCACGTACCCCCATAACCGCGATAGAAGCGATGATCAGCAGGCCGGAGATGATAAATGCCAATGTGTCCCAGCGCATGAAATCATAGACTTTACGTCCATGATTGAGTTGTTCAATGTTGTATTCCTGTTCCTGTGCCACAACGCACTCCTCAGATAGACAGCTTGTTGATGCGTTTACCGCCGTAAAGCAGGTTAACGATGGCACGAGTACCGACGATCGCCGTAAACATTGAGGTCGCAATCCCAATCGCAGTCGTGATAGCAAACCCTTTGATAGAACCGGTACCAACCGCATACAGGATGATGACTTTAATCAACGTCGTGACGTTCGCATCAACAATCGAACTGAATGCACCTTTGTAGCCCTCATGAATGGCCTGTTGCACAGAGCGACCATTACTGAGTTCTTCCTTGATACGTTCGTTAATGAGTACGTTAGCATCTACTGCAACCGCCAGCGTAAGCACGATACCCGCGATACCCGGCATGGTCAGCGTTGCCCCTGGCAACAGCGACATAACCCCGACAATCAACACCAGGTTAGCCACCAGCGCACTGGTCGCGATGACGCCAAATTTCTTGTAGAAGAAGACCATAAAGAGGATCGATGCGATCAAGCCCCACAGACAGGCTTCCAGCCCCTGAGTGATGTTTTGCATCCCCAGCGTTGGCCCAATGGTACGTTCTTCCACGATCTGGATCGGCGCAATCAGCGCACCCGCACGCAGCAGCAGAGAAAGCTGACGCGCTTCGTTCGGGTTATCAATGCCGGTAATACGGAAGCTGTTACCCAGTCGCGACTGAATTGTCGCCACGTTGATCACTTCTTCGTGTTTTTCCAGCACTGAGCGGCCCGTCGCATCTTTCTTACCGCTGTCTTTGTATTCAACAAACAGCGTCGCCATCAGCTTGCCGATACTGTCTTTGGTGAAGTTGGACATGGTGTTGCCACCCGCACTGTCCAGAGAAATATTCACCTGAGGCTGGTTGTATTCATCCGTACTCGATGTCGAATCGGTAATATGATCGCCCGTCAGAATCACGCGCTTGAACAGCACCACTGGTGAGCCGTCACGCATGTTCTTCACTTCAGAGTCGCCCGGCACACGGCCGTTCGCCGCTGCGGTCGCATCAGCATTACTGTTGACCAGACGGAATTCCAGCGTAGCGGTTGCGCCAAGAATTTCTTTCGCGCGCGCCGTATCCTGAATACCCGGTAACTCAACGACGATACGGTCAGCACCCTGACGCTGTACCAGCGGCTCGGCAACACCCAGTTGGTTCACACGATTACGCAGGATATTGATGTTCTGCTGTACGGCGTATTCACGCGCTTCACGTAGACGTTCATCAGACATCACCGCACGTAGCAGGTTACTGCCGCTGCTGCTGAGAACCAGGTTGCGATGACGAGACGTCAGATAGTTGATGCCGTCATCACGCGTTTGAGCATCACGGAAACGAATTTCGACGCCGTAATTATCAATTTTACGCACAGAGGCATAAGGGATGTTCTTCTCACGCAGATCGCTGCGCAAAGAGTCCATGGTTTGTTCTTGCAGTTTACCCAGCGCCGTATCCATATCCACTTCCATCAGGAAGTGAACGCCGCCGCGCAGGTCGAGCCCCAATTTCATCGGTTCAGCGCCTAACAACCGCAGCCAGGTCGGCGTAGCAGGAGCCAGGTTAAGTGCGACGACGAATTTCTCGCCCAGCTCATTAACGAGCGCTTCACGCGCGCGGAGCTGAATATCAGGGTTAGAGAAGCGAGCCAGAATTGCACCATTTTCCAATGCAATCGACTTACTGGTAATGTTTTGTTCTTTTAAGACATTCTGGACTTGGATCAGCGTCGTTTCGCTGGCGGCGGTTCCCCGCGCGCCAGTAACTTGTACCGCCGGATCCTCACCATATAGGTTAGGAAGTGCGTAGAGCAGGCCGACAAACAACACCACGACCAGCATCAGGTACTTCCACAAAGGATAACGATTTAACACGGCAGTTCCCTTCGGGAAAATCGGAAATTACAGGGCCTTAATCGTGCCCTTCGGCAGCACGGCAGCCACGAAATCACGTTTGATAACCACTTCATTGGTTTCGTTCAACGCAATCGCAATATAGCCAGTTTCGGACACTTTAGTCACGCGACCAACCAGACCACCGGTCGTTAATACTTCATCGCCCTTGCCGATAGAATCCATTAACTTTTTGTGTTCCTTGGCGCGTTTTTGCTGAGGACGCAGGATCATAAAGTAGAAAATCAGACCAAAAACGGCCAGCATAATAACCAGAGAGTACGGGCTTCCCTGAGCCGGAGCGCCGGTTGCAGCTACAGCATCGGAGATGAAAAGACTCATTTAAATATCCTCTTTTTTGTCAAAAGATAAGCTATCAAAAAGATAAATTATCAACCTTACAATCGTAAAAACGCTTCACAGCAAAATGCAATTCATAGCAAACGGGCTTCAGTGGCTTGCGGCAACGTCTTTTTCAGCAAGCGGCGGAATGGGTTTGCCTATCCGCTGGTAAAAATCCACCACAAAGTGCTCTAATTTACCCTCTTCAATGGCCTGACGTAAACCTGCCATTAAACGCTGATAATAACGCAAGTTATGAATGGTATTGAGTCGTGCTCCGAGTATTTCGTTGCAACGGTCAAGATGATGCAAGTAGGCACGGCTATAATTGCGACACGTGTAGCAATCACAGTGTTCATCCAGCGGATTCACGTCGTCTTTATACTTCGCATTACGGATTTTCACCACGCCATCAGTCACGAAGAGATGCCCGTTACGGGCATTGCGCGTTGGCATCACGCAGTCAAACATATCGACACCGCGACGAACGCCTTCGACCAGGTCTTCCGGCTTGCCAACGCCCATCAAATAGCGCGGTTTATCTTCAGGGATCTGCGGACAAACGTGCTCCAGAATGCGGTGCATGTCTTCTTTCGGTTCGCCCACCGCTAAACCGCCCACAGCGTACCCATCAAAACCAATGTCTACCAGCCCTTTTACGGATACATCACGTAAATCTTCGTAAACACTTCCTTGAATAATGCCGAACAGCGCGTTTTTATTCTCCAGCTCATCAAAACGCTGACGGCTACGTTTCGCCCAGCGCAGTGACATCTCCATCGAACGCTTGGCGTAATCCCAGTCGGCAGGATACGGCGTACACTCATCAAAGATCATCACGATGTCAGAACCGAGATCGTGCTGAATTTCCATTGATTTTTCCGGGCTAAGGAAAATCGAATCCCCGTTGATTGGGTTACGGAAATGCACACCCTGTTCGGTAATTTTGCGAATATCGCCGAGGCTGAACACCTGAAAACCGCCGGAATCCGTCAGAATCGGGCCGTGCCACTGCATGAAATCATGCAAATCGCCGTGCAGCTTCATGATTTCCTGACCGGGACGCAGCCACAGATGGAACGTATTACCAAGCAGGATCTGCGCGCCGGTCTCTTTTACTTCTTCCGGCGTCATGCCTTTCACTGTGCCGTAAGTTCCCACGGGCATAAAAGCCGGGGTTTCCACCACGCCACGTTCAAAAATCAATCTGCCGCGTCGCGCACGGCCGTCCGTTGTTTGTAATTCGTACTTCACTTAGCCTCCGGCATCAGAAAAACAGTCTGATGGTAATGATGTATTAATGCCTGACAGAGCGTGGTCTGTGGCATCGCTATTATGCAAAAAGCAGGATTTATCCCACTTTTTCCTGTTCGGCCATCGGGTTGTGCGTAATAAACATCGCATCACCGTAGCTGAAAAAACGATACTGCTCTGACACCGCCTCGCGGTAGGCAGACATCGTGTTCTGGTAGCCAGCAAAGGCCGACACCAGCATGATTAACGTCGATTCGGGTAAATGGAAATTGGTCACCAGCGCATCGATAATGCGGTAGTGATAGCCTGGATAGATGAAAATTTTGGTATCGCCGAAAAACGGTTCGATTGGCGCGTTCTGGCTGGCCTGTGCGGCACTTTCCAGTGAGCGTACCGAGGTGGTGCCAACGGCGATCACACGGTTTCCACGCGCCTTGCACGCCAGCACGGCATCAACAACGTCCTGCGGCACTTCGGCATATTCGGCGTGCATGATGTGATCTTCAATCGTATCGACGCGAACAGGCTGGAAAGTCCCCGCCCCCACATGCAGCGTTACAAACGCCATTTCGATGCCCTTCTCGCGTAGCGCAGCCAGCATCGGTTCATCAAAATGTAAACCTGCTGTCGGCGCCGCTACGGCACCCGGACGTTGGCTATACACGGTCTGATACAGCTCACGATCGGCGTCTTCATCAGGCCTGTCGATATAAGGCGGGAGCGGCATGTGGCCGATATCATTCAGGATCGACAGGACATCGCGGGAATCATCGAAATGCAGTTCAAACAGCGCATCGTGGCGAGCCGCCATCGTTGCTTTAACGCTTTCATCATCGCCCAACAGCAGCGCAGTGCCCGGTTTTGGCGCTTTTGACGCCCGAACGTGCGCCAGCACCCGATGATCATCCAACACGCGTTCCACCAGCACTTCCAGCTTACCGCCGCTGGCTTTACGACCAAACAGACGAGCCGGAATCACGCGCGTGTTGTTGAACACCAGCAGATCGCCGGGATTCAGTTTATCCAGCAAATCGGTAAACACGCCGTGCGTTAGATCTCCCGTCGGCCCGTCCAGCGATAGCAGACGGCAACCACTGCGTTCCGCTTGTGGATAATGGGCAATCAATGATTCTGGAAGTTCAAACGAAAAATCGGCAACACGCATGGCAATTCACTTAGCTGTTAATACATTAAAAATGGGCGGCCTAGTCTAGAGCCGCAAGCGCATGGCTGCAAGAAATAAGCACGCGGCAGGCGTAACGCATCACAATCCGCATAACATCACGCTCAGCGAATGCTCACACCTACATGTAAGAGGACGTGCACAATAAAAGAAGAAGCGGATATACTACTGCCATGAATTTTCTTGCTCACCTCCATTTGGCCACGCTGGCCGACAGTTCTCTATTAGGCAATCTGATGGCGGATTTCGTGCGCGGCAACCCGCAGGATAGCTATGCTGACGAGATCGTCGACGGTATCCGCCTGCATCGCCGCGTTGATTCGCTGACCGACAGCCTGCCGGAAGTCAAACAGGCGCGTCAGTATTTCAGCGATGAATTTCGCCGCGTTGCGCCCATTACGTTGGATGTGCTGTGGGATCACTACCTTGCACGTCACTGGTTACAGCTGGTGCCGGATACCCCTCTGCAAACCTTTATCGACGGCGCGCAGTCACAAATCGAACCACATCTGGAACACACGCCTGAACGCTTTCAGAACCTGAATCGCTATCTGTGGCCGGAGCGCTGGATGACGCGCTATGCAGAGCTGCCGTTTATCGCCGATGTGTTGCACAGAATGTCGGTACGCCGTCCTAAACTGGCGGCGCTGTCCGGTTCTTTTCAGGATATCGAGCAGCACTATCACCAATTTGAAACACTCTTCTGGCAGTTTTATCCACGGATGATGCAATTAGCGAAAGCGCAACAGCTGTAAGAAAGATCGCAACGTTTCCATTTTTCTACGCAACGTATACCCTAAATAATTCGAGTTGCGTGAAGGCGGCAAGCGCACGAATCCCCAGGAGCTTACACAAGTAAGTGACTGGGGTGAGTAAGAGTAGCCAACGCACAAGCAGCTTGAAGTATGACGGGTATTGTCCTTTCAATTAAAAGGGTTAATCTATCCCCTTGAAAGGAAATAGCGATGAGTTCAATAGACAGAAGCTATCTCATTGATTGGTCTCTTTGCCTGTATTCACTCAGATAGAGTCCCTATACTAGTCGCTGTTTTTTATATCATCCGATCATTAACCGCTATCTACAGGAGTAATTATGGTCCTGGTAACTCGTCAAGCCCCAGACTTCACCGCAGCTGCCGTTTTAGGCAGTGGCGAAATCGTCGAAAACTTCAACCTGAAGAAGCACATCAACGGTAAAGCTGCCGTGATCTTCTTCTGGCCGATGGACTTCACCTTCGTTTGTCCGTCAGAACTGATTGCTTTCGATCACCGCTATGCCGAGTTCAAGAAACGCGGCGTAGAAGTGGTTGGTGTTTCCTTCGACTCCGAATTCGTTCACAACGCATGGCGTAAAACCCCTGTGGACAAAGGCGGCATCGGCGAAGTGCAATACGCGATGGTTGCTGACATTAAGCGCGAAATCCAGAAGGCCTACGGCATTGAGCACCCAGAAGCCGGTGTTGCACTGCGTGGTTCTTTCCTGATCGACAAAAACGGCGTGGTTCGCCACCAGGTGGTGAACGATCTGCCACTGGGCCGTAACATCGATGAAATGCTGCGTACCGTTGACGCGCTGCAATTCCACGAAGAGCACGGCGAAGTGTGCCCAGCACAGTGGGAAAAAGGCAAATCCGGTATGGGCGCATCACCAGACGGCGTAGCGAAATACCTGTCTGAAAACGCAGACAAGCTGTAATCCCTCATCGCTGCCCTCAGGGGTAATGTGATAATCAAGCCAGTTGCTATGCGACTGGCTTTTTTTTGCCCGCGATATTTCCCTCACCGCTTATCCACATTGTTCAACGCTCCCTAACACGACGATCTCAAAGAATACAAAAGGTTGACTGGGGGCGCTAAATCCTTAGCCTTAAAGCCACATCGTGTTAATGCACGACAGATTCATTGGAATAAAGGAGAACGCATGCAACAAAATCTCGCGCTGTGGCTGAGAGAAGCCGGAATACAACACGCTAGCATCATTGCGTTACTGATTGTTCTTGGGCTGATATTGCTCATTTCTGCCGTCATTCATCTGATTTTGCATCAGGTTGTGCTGAAAAGAATGGTGCTGCGTTCACTCAATAAGCCAGGGAAAACCGAGGGGCATGGGTGGAAACAGGCGCTAACGCAACACAACCTGTTTAATCGGCTGGCCTTCCTGCTACAAGGGGTGATCCTCAACATTCAGGTCTTCGTATGGCTGCCCTCGCAGAGTGAAACCCGTGAAGCGCTCATCATCTGCTCTCAGGTGTGGATCATGATTTTTGCGCTGCTGTCCTTGTTCTCGCTGCTCGACGTTCTGCTCAACGTTTCCGCCCGAACCAAAGTCGCTACACAACTGCCGCTGCGCGGTATTTTCCAGAGCCTGAAGCTGATTGCCACCATCGTTATCAGCATCATGGTGGTCTCATTACTTATCGGGAAATCCCCGCTGATTCTGATTAGCGGTTTAGGCGCGATGGCCGCCGTGCTGATGTTGGTATTCAAAGATCCGATTATGGGATTGGTCGCGGGCATCCAACTCTCCGCCAACGATATGCTAACGCTGGGAGACTGGCTCGAAATGCCAAAATACGGCGCTGACGGCGCCGTTATCGACATCGGGCTGACAACGGTAAAAGTGAAAAACTGGGACAATACCGTTACCACCATCCCTACCTACTCGCTGGTATCTGATTCTTTCAAAAACTGGCGTTCGATGTCGGAATCAGGGGGACGGCGTATCAAGCGTAGCATCAACATCGATACCACCAGCGTGCATTTCATGACGGAAGACGAACAGGCACGCTTGCTGCGTAGCAAGCTCCTGTCACCTTATATTCAGAACAAGAAGAGCGAACTGGAACAGCACAACGCACAGTCCGACTCCGATCTGACCTCACCGCTGAATGGCCGCCGCCTGACGAATTTAGGCACGTTCCGCGCCTACCTTCAGGTTTATCTGCGCACTCATCCGGGGATTCACAAGGGGATGACGCTGATGGTACGGCAGCTCGCGCCAACGTCAGAAGGGGTGCCACTGGAAATTTATGCGTTTACCAACACAACCGCCTGGGTCGATTATGAAAGCATTCAGTCCGATATTTTCGACCATATCTTTGCGATCTTACCGGAGTTCGATCTGCGCGTTCACCAGACGCCAACCGGTCACGATATGCGGGTCATGGCACAGCAAATAACGACGCCGAAAGCGTAAAAATAGGCACCTCCAATGGAAACGCAGAGGTTGCTAACAAAGTCCGTATTGCGGGAGTAACGAATAGATCGTAAAGACGCTGCAAGTACGTCCCTGTAAGCTCGAATTGCGCCATCCATGGCGCAAACGCTTTACTCTTCTATTCCGTTACTCCCGTTTTCGTTCGACAAATAGGTTTGTCAACGGATAGTCGGAGCGCTTTTTCTGATAGCAAGCGACTCGCTTAATTCTGTGCCGCTACCGCATTCTGACGCTTCTTCTTCCAGACATAACCCACTAAAAGCAGCGCTATCCAGATAATACCGACATACAGCGACACACGTGTGTCCGGGAAGTAGCCAATCAGACCGATGATGAAAAACAGGAAGATAATACCGAACACGGAGGTCGCGATACCGCCGCGCAGCGGGAACGCCAGCGCCTTCACTTCATCCGGGCTCAAACGGCGGCGGAACGCAATCTGAGAGAACAGAATCATGATCCACACCCACACCGTCGCAAACGTTGCCAGTGAAGCAATCACCAGAAAAACTTTGCCGGGCATAATGTAGTTCAGGTACACGGCGACCAGCAACGCCATCATCATCACAACGACCGTTACCCACGGTATGCCGCGTTTGGAAATGCGGCTAAATACTTTCGGCGCGTGCCCCTGCTCCGCCATCCCATGCAGCATACGGCCTACGCCGAAGACATCGCTGTTAATCGCCGACAGCGATGCGGTAATCACGACAAAATTCAGGATACCTGCCGCCGCCGTAATGCCCATATGTTGGAATGTCAGCACAAACGGACTGCCGTTAGTGCCAACCTGATTCCACGGGTAAATCGACATAATCACGAACAGCGTACCGACATAGAACACCAGAATCCGCCACGGCACAGAGTTAATCGCGCGAGGGATAGACTTCTGCGGATCTTTGGCCTCACCGGCGGTAATCCCGATGATCTCCACGCCACCGTACGCAAACATCACCAGTTGCAGCGAGAGGATCATCCCCATCACACCGTTACTGAAGAACCCGCCATTGCTCCAGAGATTATGGATGCCGGTCGGTTCGCCGCCGTTGCCAATCCCCCAGACAATGATGCCGATCCCGGCAACGATCATGATGATAATAGTGGCAACTTTGAAGAAAGAGAGCCAGAACTCCAATTCACCAAAGGCTTTCACATTCATCAGGTTGATGGCGCCAATGATGAGTACCACGCTCAAGACCCACACCCAGTGCGGCACGGCAGGGAACCAGACGCCCATGTAGATGCCAAACGCGGTCACATCGGCGATGGCGACAATCAGCATCTCAAAGCAGTAGGTCCAGCCGGTGATATATCCCGCCAATGGCCCGAGGTAATCTTGCGCATAGCGAGAAAACGAACTGGACTGCGGGTTGTGTACCGACATTTCGCCCAGAGCGCGCATGATGATATACGCGACAACCCCACCGATCAGATAAGCCAGTAACACGCTGGGGCCAGCCATTTGGATCGCACTTGCGGAACCATAAAAAAGACCGGTTCCGATCGCAGAGCCAAGGGCGATAAAGCGAATATGCCGCGTGCTTAACCCACGCTTGAGCTTGGAAGATGGTTGTTCCATTGATAAGCAACCCTGTCTTATAGAAAGAAAAACATTACAAAAAGAAAAACCACAGGCAAATACCTGTGGTGCAGAAACCCAACGCTGTGTTGGAGCAGTACGATATTCCTACCGCCCCAGCACTATCAGGCATTAACGATATTATTGATGTACCGTAACTTCCTGACGACCACACAGTCTGTCGTAAATCACCGCGACCAGCAAAATCAGCAGTGACGGTGGTAGCCAGGCCAACCCTTGCTCACTCAGCGGCAGGTTGAGGCTCCACTCTGGCAACAGCGATTTGAAAGCCGACGATTTTATACCATCAATCATGCCAAATAACAGACTGACGAGCATGACGGGCGCCACAATACGTGAAGCGCTATTCCACCAGCGCAGCGTAAAGCTCAATAAAACCAGAATGATACATGGCGGATAAATCGCCGTCAGTACAGGAATAGAAAGTTGGATCAGATGGCTAAGACCCAGGTTAGACACCACCATTGAGAAGATGCCCAGCACAAACACCAGCGTGCGGTAAGACAACGGCAGGTATTGCGCAAAGAATTCAGCGCAGGCACAGGTTAGCCCCACCGCCGTCACCAGACAGGCGATGAAGATTAACAACGCCAGGAAGCTGCTCCCCATATTGCCAAACGAGTGTTGTACATAGGCATGGAGAATTTCAGCGCCGTTCTGCGCTTGCGGCACCAGCTCGCCGCTGACGGAACCAAGCTGGAACAAACTCAAATAGACAAGAGTCAGGCCAATACCGGCAATCAAACCCGCCCACATCGTGTAGCGCGTCAGCAGCATAGGGCTCGACACCCCGCGTGAGCGCGCCGCATTGACGATCACGATACCAAAGACCATCGCGCCCAGCGTATCCATCGTCAGATAGCCGTTGACGAAGCCATTGGAGAACGGCAGTTGCTCATACGCTTCCGTCGCGGGAATTGGTGTACCCGCAGGCCACAGCACCGCGGCAATACCCAATACCGCCAGTGCAATGATCTTCAGCGGCGCGAGCACATGACCAACCGTATCCAGCAGTTTGCCCGGATACAGGGAAATCGCGATAACAATGGCAAAATAAATCAGGCTATAAATCAGCAGCGGAGACGCTCCGTTGCCGACCAGAGGGGCCAGGCCGACTTCAAACGACACGGTTGCCGTACGCGGCGTAGCGAACAGTGGCCCAACGGCCAGATAGCACACCGTGGCCAGAACCACGCCCGCTTTTTTACCAATCGGCGAGCTGAGCGCATCTACGCCACCGCCAACCCGAGCCAGCGCAATCACGGTCAACACCGGTAGACCAACCGCGGTCAGCAGGAAGCCGATCGCCGCCGTCCAAACGTGCTCTCCCGACTGTAATCCCACCATAGGCGGGAAAATAATATTTCCAGCCCCCACAAATAAAGCAAAGGTCATAAAACCTAATGCCACAATATCTTTGGACGTTAAACGATGACTCATAGTTATGTCGTGTTGCCTGTATCAAATCGATAAAAAGAAAGCTGTGTCGTTTATCGCCGCCAAAAGCCGTTTATCAAGAGTTAGCTCGAAGCATGATGCCAACACTCCGGCGACGCGAAAATGGCGGTCATAGAAGTTATTTTTTGCACAGCCATATTGGGTGCTAAGTAAAACGTTTATAGCGTAAAAAGACAAGCAGAGATCCAAAAACCAGAGTATCCAGCCTAACTATGCCAAAAAATAAGAATATAAATTGGTTTATCTCGTTTTGCATAACACATGATTTGCGCATTTATCGATATTTCATTGCAATAAAACTGACAAAAATCGAGATAAAATGCGTTGTTCGATCATAAAAAAACATATTTCACAGAACGTCGCGGGTAGAGAGCAGAAGAATGAGCACAAAAAAGGCCGGATCGAATGATCCGGCCTTTGTTTATCCATTACAGTGATACGGTTATTTCACTGAGTGTCACCACACGCGATTGGCAATATCTACGACAAACTTCAGCTTATTCCACTGCTGCTCTTCCGTCAGGCTATTACCCTCTTCCGTTGAAGCAAAACCACACTGCGGGCTCAGGCAAATCTGGCTGAGATTGACATATTTTGCCGCTTCCGCGATACGCGCCTGCACCACCTTAGCCTCTTCCAGCTCACCGTTCTTCGTGGTAATCAGCCCCAGAACGACCTGCTGGTGGCCCGGCTTCACAAAGCGCAGCGGCTCGAATCCGCCCGCTCTCTCGGTATCGTATTCCAGGAAGAAGGCATCGACATTGACTTCGCCAAACAGAATTTCTGCCACAGGCTCATAGCCGCCTTCAGAAATCCAGGTCGAACGGAAGTTACCGCGGCAGACGTGTAAACCGATCACCAGATCCGCAGGCTTATCTGCCAGCGCTTTGTTCAACACGTCGGCGTATGTCCGCGCCAGCTGAGCCGGATCTTCACCACGTTCACGGATCTGGCGCTTTTGATCGTCAGAACACAGGTAGGCCCACACGGTGTCATCCAGTTGCAGGAAGCGGCAACCTGCGTCATAAAATGCATGAATCGCATCGCGCCAGGTTTGCGCCAGATCGTCGAAGTAGTCGGCCAGATCGGGATAAACTGTCGCATCAATCGCTTTACGTCCACCGCGGAAATGCATCACGCTGGGGCTAGGAATCGTCATTTTAGCGACCGCATCGCCAGAAATGCTGTTCAGGTAGCGGAAATGATCGAGCATAGGATGCTGAGGGTTGAAACTCACTTTATCTACGACGCGAATCGCATGAGATTTCGTCTGAATACCGTTGAATTGAATACCGTGATCGGCTTCGTAGCGCTCTACGCCGTGCAAATCAGCAAAAAAGTCGAAATGCCACCAGGCACGACGCAGCTCACCATCCGTCACAATCTGTAAGCCCGCTTCGCGCTGCTTTTCTACCACTCGCAGGATTTCACGATCTTCAATGTTGCGCAGCGCGATATCATCAATCTCGCCCGCTTGATGTTGAAGACGCGCCTGTTTGATGGCCTCGGGACGCAAGAAACTGCCGACGATATCGGCACGGAAAGGGGATAAGGTGTTCGCCATGTGTCGCTCCTGACATGTTGCCAGCGTGGATCCTCATAGAAGAAGCGAGCTGGCAGATAGTTTCAATATGAAATATTTACCCAGAGGGATAGTTACATTTAATCTTATTTAGCCATCTGGACGTCTAAATTTAAAACTATCCTGTCACGTGACAACCCACAGGGCAATGGAAGAATTTTCACATTACATGAAGAAAATTCATTTAATGTGAAAACATCGCCAATTCGTGGGCAAGAGAAATTATTCTGGCAGACCAATCAGCTGACGCGCCTGACGACGCGTTTCTTCCGGCAGCGGTAAATAGCCATCCTGATTCACCAGCGACTGCCCCGTTTCGGACAGCACGCGATCTAAAAATGCCGCCGTCAGCGCTTCCAGCGGCTGGCTGGGCGCTTTGTTCACATAGATGTAAAGGTAACGGGTGTAGGGATATAAACCGCTGCGGATATTTTCAGTTGAGGGGTAAATGTAGTCGGTCCCTTGTGCAGCTAACGGCAGCATTCTCACGCCGCTAGTGCGAAAGCCCACGCTGGCATAGCCGATGGCATCAGTTGACGCAGCCACCGCCTGTACAACGGATGCCGAACCGGGTAATTCATTGACTTGAGGAAGGAAATCACCCCGGCATAGCGCCTTTTGCTTAAAGAACCCATAGGTTCCCGACGCAGAATTACGCCCATAGCGCAGCAGCGTGCGTTTTTCCCAACTGCCCTGCAGGCCAAGATCGCCCCACTGTTTTATCGGTTGGTGGTTACCGCAGCGCTGCGTAATCGAAAAAATGGCGTCCAACTGCGACAAGTTCAGCCCGGGCAGCGGGTTATCCTGATTGACCAGCACGACCAGCGCATCCATCGCGACCGGCACCGCCAGCGGCGGATAGCCGTAGTGCTGGGCGAACGCTTCTATTTCGCTGGCCTTCATCGCCCTGCTCATCGGCCCAAGCTGCGCGGCACCCGATGCCAGAGACGTCGGCGCAGAGGATGACCCGGCGGCCTGAATCTGTAAATTCACGTTCGGGTAGTGCTGGCTGAAATCCGCCGCCCAAAAAGCCATCAGGTTAGCCAGCGTATCCGACCCCGCGCTGGAGAGGTTGCCTGCCAACATCTGGCGAGGCTGCGCAGCGCAAAACGCGCTGAACAGCAGTAAAAAAGCGCCCGCAATACGAGTGGCGGATGTCATGGGTAGCGTTTTCCGTCAGGCCGAAGGTTTCACCGTATTTTCAGCCAGAGAGGCAGGGACAATCAACCGATTCGGCAACGTAAAGACAAAACGCGAGCCCAGACCATCCTCACTCATGATTTCCAGACGGGAATCATGATGGCTCAGCGCATGCTTAACGATCGCCAGCCCCAGGCCACTGCCGCCCGTCTGGCGTGAACGTGCCTTATCGACCCGATAAAAGCGCTCCGTCAGACGCGGCAAATGCTCGGCCGCAATGCCCGGCCCGTTATCGCTGACCTGAAATTGCGCCCCCTGAGGGATCTTCTGCCAGCAGACTTCGATACGCGTTCCCGCTGGCGTATGGTTGACCGCGTTGTACACCAGATTGGATACCGCGCTGCGCAGCTGTTCTTCATTACCAAACACGCAGAGATTTTCGTTCACACGAAAGACGATCTCATGACGCCCCTGGCTCAGGGTCTGCGCTTCACGCTGCAACACACGCAGCATCAATGGAATATCGACTTTTTCATTCAAATCGATCGCCGTCGCCGCTTCAATGCGGGACAAAGTCAGCAGTTGCTTGACCAACCCGTCCATGCGCCGGGTCTGTTCCTGCATGGTATTCAGCGCTTTTCCGCGCAGCGCCGCATCCAACGTTTCTTCCTGCATCATTTCCAGATAGCCCTGCAACACCGTCAGCGGCGTACGCAGCTCATGGCTCACATTGGCAAAGAAGTTACGTCTGGCACCTTCGAGCTGGTGCATCTGCGTAATATCACGCACGACCATCAATAGTTGCCCTTCGGAATAAGGCATCACGCGGAATTCAACATGGTGAGAATTATTCAACTGCAACGTGAGAGGACGGCTAAAATCTTGCCCTTTCATGTAATTCGTGAATTCGGGGTAACGTAATAAGTTGAGGATATTCTGACCGTTATCCTCCGGCCAGCGGAAATTGAGCAAGTGCTGCGCCAGATGATTACACCAGAAGATGGTTCCTTCTTCGGTGGTGATCACTACAGCATCCGGCAAGGATTCGGCCCCACTACGAAACCGTTTGATCAGAAGTGCCAGTTCACGGCGTCGGCGTCGGTTACGCAGTTGCATCTGGTAAAGCCCGTAAAACAGCGGCTCCCAGCTCCAGCGACCGGGCGGTGGCGTCATGCTGCGATCAACCCACAGCCAATAAGAGAGTTTCAGCTGGTTATAAAAATTCCAGCACAGTAAGCCTAAGACGGCGACCAGCAGAAACCAGGGCAGATAACCAAAAATCAGCCCCAGCAGCAACGCGGGCAAACAAAAAAAAGCCAGCTCCAATGCCAGCCTTTTCCAGGATAAGCGTTCTAGCACGTTAATGTGTCTCCGGTTACGATCACCTCAGTAACGCGTTGAAAAACGGTAGCCCGTTCCCCGAACGGTTTGCACCATTTTGTCATGTCCGCTGGTTTCCAGTGCTTTACGCAGGCGACGAATATGAACGTCGACAGTACGATCCTCAACATAAACGTTAGTGCCCCAAACGTGATTCAGCAACTGTTCCCGGCTATAAACGCGTTCAGGATGCGTCATAAAGAAATGCAGTAGCTTAAATTCCGTCGGCCCCATATCCAACGCGTGCTCTTCGGTCGTCACGCGATGTGAGGAAGGATCGAGGCTCAGGCCACGCATTTCAATGACTTCTTCCACCGCCATCGGTGAAATACGGCGCATCACGGCTTTGATACGCGCCACTAATTCTTTAGGTGAAAACGGCTTGGTAATGTAATCATCCGCACCCACTTCAAGGCCGCGTACGCGGTCTTCTTCTTCACCGCGTGCGGTCAACATCATCACCGGAATATCACGCGTCAGCGCCTCGCGCTTCATATGCTTGATGAATTGCAGGCCCGAACCTCCTGGCAGCATCCAGTCCAATAACACCAGTTCTGGGAACGGCTCCGACAGTTGCGTGACCGCGCTGTCATAATCTTCGGCTTCAACTGGCTGATAACCATTTTGTTCCAGTACAAAGCAGACCATTTCACGAATTGGTGCTTCATCTTCCACGACTAATATGCGTTTTGCCATTGTTAATCCTGTCGTTAATCATCGTCGCTGTTAGCAAGCGAAAGGCATTATGCGTCAGTTTTATGACAGATTTATGAAAAACACACGGCCCTCTCCGCGCGATGTTACAACGCATACACCCGATTTTTCGAGCCGCTTTCCAAACTCCGGATTCCGGCGCGACAGCCGTCATCCCTGCTATATATAATCATGGCATTACGATGACAACACACCCTTCCCTATAATGACAACGTCATCCACCGCCACGCGGCATGAATATCGAGAGAGCACGATGCGCATTATCCACACCGCCGATTGGCATTTAGGACAATATTTTTATACCAAAAGCCGCGCCGCTGAACATCAGGCTTTTCTTCACTGGCTCATCGCTCAGGTGGAGCAGCATCAGGTCGATGCCATTATCGTCGCAGGCGATATTTTTGATAACGGCTCGCCCCCCAGCTATGCCCGGGAAATGTATTATAGCTTCGTGGTAGCACTACAGCGTACCGGCTGCCAGCTCATCGTTCTCGGCGGAAACCATGATTCCGTCGCGATGTTAAACGAATCCCGCGATTTGCTGGCCTGCCTGAACACGCGCGTGATTGCCTGCGCCAGCGACGATCCCGCCCAGCAGGTGCTCCTGTTGGAAAATCGTCAGCAGCAGCCCGGTGCACTGCTCTGCGCCATTCCTTTTTTACGCCCGCGCGATGTATTAACCAGCAAAGCCGGGCAATCTGGAGATGAAAAACAGCTGGCACTGCAGGAAGCGATTACCGCGCACTACCAGCAGTGTTACCAACTGGCTTGCCAAAAGCGCGATGAACTTGGCCTGCCGCTACCCATTATTGCAACCGGCCACCTGACGACAATTGGCGCCACCGCCTCCGAATCCGTGCGCGATATCTATATTGGTACGCTCGATGCTTTCCCGGCTCAGGCTTTTCCCCCTGCAGATTATATTGCGCTCGGCCATATTCACCGTCCGCAGCGCGTGACCCAAAGCGAGCACATTCGCTACAGCGGTTCGCCTATTCCGCTAAGTTTTGACGAACTCAACAGTGAGAAATCCGTTTGTCTGGTCAGTTTTACACCCGACGCGTCGCCGCCCATTCCCCCGCAGATAGATACGTTGCCCATCCCCGTCACCCAACCGATGCAGCTGATTAAAGGCAGTCTGAGTGACATTGAACGACAGCTGTCCGCGTTCCAGCACTATCAGGGTGACAAGCCTGTGTGGCTGGATATCGAAATCAGCACACAGGATTATCTCAGCGACATGCAGAAGCGCATTCAGGCAATGACCGAGAACCTGCCCGTTGAGGTGCTGCTGCTGCGCCGCACGCGTGAACAGAGCCTGCAGGCAATGACGCAGCAGGACAAGGAAACGCTCAACGAGCTCAGCGTGTATGACGTTTTTGAACGTCGTCTGGCAACGGAGACAGACATGGAAGAGAGTCGCCAGCAGCGTGTCCGTACGCTGTTTAATCAGGTTATTGATGAACTGGAAAATAGCGAGCCAGCCAAATGAAAATTCTCAGTCTGCGCTTAAAGAACCTCAACGCGCTGAAAGGCGAATGGAAGATCGACTTCACGCAGGAGCCCTTTTCCAGCAACGGCTTATTTGCCATTACCGGCCCCACTGGCGCGGGAAAAACCACGCTGCTGGATGCCATCTGTCTGGCGCTGTACCACGAAACACCACGACTTGGCCTGCTTTCCGCCAGCCAGAATGACCTGATGACGCGTAATACCGCAGAGTGCCTTGCCGAGGTCGAATTCGAGGTGAAAGGCGTGGGATACCGCGCTTTCTGGAGCCAGCGTCGGGCAAGAAATGCCCCTGACGGCAATTTGCAGTCTCCCAAGGCCGAACTTGCGCTCATTGAAGACGGCAAAATTCTGTGTGAAAAGCTCAATGATAAGAAAGAGATGATCACGCAGCTCACCGGGCTGGATTTCGGCCGCTTCACGCGATCCATGATGCTGTCACAAGGCCAGTTTGCCGCTTTCCTCAATGCGAAAGCAGATGACCGCGCGGAGCTACTGGAAGAGCTGACCGGCACAGATATCTATGGTCTGATATCTGAGCGCGTCTATGACAAGCACAAGCAGGCAAATGTCGCCTTGAATACGCTACAGGCGCGTGCATCCGGCATTCAGCTATTGACCGATGAACAGCGTCAGCAGGTGGCAGAACAGCTTGCCGAGCTGATCCAGCAGGAGCAACGGGGCAACATCGAACGTGAGCAAGCACTGACTACGCTGCGCTGGTTTGAGCAACTGACGCAGCGGCAAACACAGCTGACCAATACGCAGGCGCAACACGCGAGCGCCGAATCCGCCATTCAGCAGGCTAAACCGCAGCTCGACAGGTTAACTCACAGCGAACCCGCAGAAAAACTGAGGCCGCTACATCAGGAGCGAGAGCGTTGTCGACAAGAGTCTTTTACGCTCGCCCAGCACATTCAACAATTGACCGCGAAGCAAACCGCCGAGCAAGCGACCCTGGCAACGCTACGCCAGCAGGAAGACAAGGCCGAGCAAGACGTTAATCAGCATAAGCAGGTACGACAACAGCAAGAACAACTGATCAACGAGCAGGTTGTGCCGCTTGACCATCGTATTGCCACGCTGGAACAGCAAAAAATCCAGCAGCAGGACGATCTGGCAAAAACGCAGGCTCGTCTGCACGCCGATGAAAGCAAGCAAACCCAGACAGCGGCAGAGCAACAGCAGGCTAAACGGCACCTTGAACAGATCCAGTCTTACCGCCAGCAGCACGCGCATCATCAGCAGTGGGGAGAGCAGTTGCCTGTGTGGCGCACCCAGTTTCGGCAGTTGAGCCAGCTTCGGGGCGAGCAGCAGAAGCTGGAGCAAAAACAGGCACAGCACACAGAACAGGCGGGGATGCTACAGCAAGCAGCCGAAACGCTGACGGCACAACGTCGTGAACAACAAAAGGTCGTTGATGCCGCGCGCCAGCAGTTCACACAACACGATGAGACGCGGCAACATCAGGACGCGCACCAATCGCTTTCCACCCTGCACCAACGGTTCAATCAACTCATCGATCAGCGAACGGCATGTCGACAGCTCGCCACCGTCAGCGACCAGTTCCAGCGTCTTCATGTGCGCAAGCAGCAGTACCTCACCAAACAGGGTGAAGTATTTGAGCATATCAGCCAATCAGAAGCCTTAAAGCAACAGCAGCAGTCTGAGTATGAACAACGTAGCCAGCATCTGGCCGATATGGAAACCATATACCGTCAGGAAGAGCGTATTGTTAAGCTGGAAGCCGAGCGGCAACGGCTACAGGCCGGAGAAGCGTGCCCGCTATGTGGTTCAACCGAGCATCCCGCAATCGAACGCTATCAGGCACTGCAACCGTCTGAGACCCAACAGCGCCTGACGGCACTACAGCAGGAAGTGAATCGGTTAACAACGGCGTTGGCGAATACGACGGCACAATTGGCCTCGCTAGAACAGCAGAGGGAGCAGTTGCAGCAGGATATCGTTCAGCTCGATAGCGAATATCAAACTCTGCTCCAACAGTGGCAAGATGTCAGTGAGCGCTTACAAGTTAACTACACGCTGGAACAGCAGGACGAGATCGCCACCTGGCTTACACAATGTGAAACCGAAGAACAGGCTATTCGGCAGCAAATTACCGTTCGCGAGCAATTGCAAAGACAGTGGCAGGAAAGTAAGGATTTACTGACTGCCGCAGAAGCATTGCAGCGGGAACTCGACCAGAAAGTCGCGCTGAACACCCAGCAACACACTTCGCTACGCGTTACGCAGGAAGAGACAACTCAGTCACTGCAAAATGTGCATCAGCAGCTCACGCAGCATACTCAGGAAATTACGCAGACGCTGGCAACGATGGGGCTTCTTCTGCCAGACGTTGGCGCACAGGATGGCTGGCTGGCCCAGCGCGAAAGCGAATGGCAAGACTGGAAAAGCAAAGAGCAGGAGCAATCTCGCTTAATTCCTCTGTTAGCCACGCTGGAAAGCGATCTTCAACATCTGCATTACAGTGTGAACGAGGCAACACAGCACATCCAAACGCAGCAACAGCACTTGGAGCAGCACCTGGCGTTGCTCAGCGCAAGCCAACAAGAGCGGCAAAAGCTGTTTGGGGACAGGCAAATCGCTGCTGTGCGCGAACAGCTACAGCGAACCAGCCAGCAGTATGACGATGCGCTCAGGCTAGCCCTGTCAGCCCGTCAGCAAACCGAAACGACGTTGAGCCGTCTGACAGGCGAGCTGGCTAGCACGCAACAGCAGTATGAACAGAGCGCGCGCCAGCATGAGAGTGCGACCGAACGCTTCACTCAGGCGTTGCAGCAAAGCGCTTTCGATGATGAAACGGCCTTTCTCCATGCCCTACTTGATGAGCAGGAACGCCAGACGCTGCAGGCATTAAAGGAAACGCTGTATCAGAGCTTGCAGCAGGCGGCAGCGCTGCACCAGCAGGCTGAACAGGAATTGCTTGCCCATCAGCAAAAACGGTCAACATCCCTCACGGAAGACGTCACGCAGGAGGCGATACAGCAGCAGTTGGCCGCATTGGATGACACGCTGAAAACTAACCTGCGGCAGCAGGGTGAGTTCCAGCGTCAGTTATCTGACGATCGACTGCAGCGTCAGAACCAGCAGGATTTACTTAACGAGATCGCCCAAAGCCAGCAAAGGAATGACGACTGGGAGACGCTAAACTTGCTGATCGGCTCCAGTAAAGGGGATAAATTCCGCAAATTTGCTCAGGGGCTGACCCTGGATCATCTGGTCTATCTCGCCAATCTCCAGCTTTCACGCCTGCACGATCGCTATCAGCTAAAGCGTAAGGCCGGTGGCGAGCTGGAACTTCTGGTGATGGATACCTGGCAGGCAGACGCCGAACGCGACACAAAAACGCTATCCGGCGGCGAAAGCTTTCTGGTCAGTCTGTCGTTGGCGCTGGCGCTGTCCGATCTGGTCAGCCATAAAGCCAGTATCGACTCGCTGTTTCTGGATGAAGGCTTCGGCACGCTGGATGCCGAGACGCTGGATATCGCGCTGGACGCACTGGATAACCTGAACGCCTCGGGTAAAACCATCGGCGTTATTAGCCATGTCGAAGCCATGAAGGAGCGTATTCCGGTACAGATCAAAGTGCAGAAGGTTAACGGACTGGGCGTCAGCCGACTGGCGCCACAGTACGCCGTTTAACCATCATTCGATCTGCAATTACTTCGTCTTCGGCCAAAGCCAGGCGGCTCCGCGTACTCCGCTGGAGTCGCCGTGAATGGCCTGAAGCACGGGCGTTTCGCACTCACCGCCAAAGATCCACGGTTTAATCTTTTCCGGCACGGTCTGGTAAAGGCGAGAAACGTTGCTCATTCCGCCCCCCAGCACCACCACATCAGGGTCGAGCAGGTTAATCACATGCGCCAGCGATTTTGCCAGACGATGCTCATAGCGCTGCAACGCCAGCTCGGCGATGGGATCACCCTGCTCTGCTAAGGCAATGATTGCCTCACCCTTGTGTGGCTGGCCGCTCAGGCGCTGGTAATCCACCGCAAACCCGGTGCCGGAGATAAACGTTTCAATACAGCCGGACTTACCGCAGTAGCAGGGAACCGTCTGCCGGTAGCACAACTCATCGTCATCCATCCAGGGCAGCGGGTTATGCCCCCATTCACCCGCAATGCCGTTGCCGCCGACGTGAGCCTGACCGTTCAGCGCAATGCCCGACCCACAGCCAGTTCCAATGATGACCGCGAAGACGGTTTGCTTCCCTGCCCCGGCGCCGTCAACCGCCTCTGAAACCGCGAAACAGTTCGCGTCATTGGCGACCCGTACGGGCCGATTCAGCAGCGCGGCGAGATCGCGATCCAGTGCCTGGCCGTTGAGCCAGGTGGAGTTGGCATTTTTTACCTTGCCGGTAAACGGCGACAGCGTACCGGGAATCCCTACGCCAACACTGCCACGACAGCCAATCGCTTTTTCAGCCATCTCCACCAGCGTGACAATAGTCCGTAGCGTTTCCGGGTAGTCATTTCTTGGCGTCGGCATACGCTGCCGAAAACGTTCCAGCCCTTCATCATCCAGCGCGATAACTTCCGTTTTCGTCCCGCCCAGATCGATACCGATTCTCATGATGTCTCCCCACGTGTTGTCAATAGGCCCGCGTAAGTTTGTCACCGACCTGAAAACGTTCTTATTTGTAGTAGGCACCCTAAATACTTCGAGTCGCGCAGCCAACGCACATGCAACGTGAAGTATGACGGGTATAACCAGAGAAACCAATCAGCGACAACTCAAAGCGTGATAGGTATTCCTCTGAATCCCGGCATTTTATTCCACATTACGGCCTCGAATTCGTTATCATGCGCGCAACATTACAAACCCGCGTGCAAACCTGCGCGCCCAGTCAGGGATAACAACATGTTGTGGTTTAAAAACTTAATGATTTACCGCCTAAGCCGAGACAGCGCGCTGTCCAAAGATAACGTTTTATCTGCGGATGAATTGGAAAAACGGCTCAGCGCTTTCACGTTCACCCCGTGCGGCAGTCAGGATATGATGAAAACGGGTTGGGTATCGCCAATGGGATCGCATAGCGATGCATTAACGCACGTCGTTAATGGGCAAATCGTTATCTGCGTTCGTAAAGAAGAAAAAATCCTGCCGTCTCCGGTCATCAAACAAACCCTTCAGGCCAAAATCGAACGTCTGGAAGCGGAACAGCACCGCAAGCTGAAAAAAACCGAAAAAGATTCGCTGAAAGACGAAGTGCTGCATAGCCTGCTGCCGCGTGCGTTCAGCCGTTTCAGTCAGGTCTGGATGTGGATCGATACGGTTAATGGCCTGATTATGGTCGATGCCGCCAGCGCCAAAAAAGCGGAAGATACGCTGGCGCTGCTGCGCAAAACGCTGGGGTCACTGCCCGTTGTGCCACTGACGATGGAAAACCCTATCGAGCTGACGCTGACCGAATGGGTTCGTTCCGGTGAGCCAGCCGCTGGTTTCACGTTACAGGATGAAGCAGAGCTAAAAGCGATTCTGGAAGACGGTGGCGTTATCCGCTGTAAAAAACAGGATTTGGTCTGCGATGAAATCGCCGTACACATTGAAGCAGGCAAACTGGTCACCAAGCTGGCGCTGGACTGGCAGGAACGTATTCAATTGGTCTTGTCCGAAGACGGTTCGGTAAAACGGTTGAAGTTTTCCGATACGCTGCGGGAACAAAATGACGATATCGATCGGGAAGATTTTGCTCAGCGGTTTGATGCCGATTTCATTTTGATGACCAGCGAACTGGCTGCGTTGATTGCGAATCTGATTGAAGCGTTGGGCGGAGAAGCCCAACGTTAATGCCGTCGATTTTTAGTACCGTCGATTGTTAATGCAGTTTGCCCGCCAATGTTCGGCGGGCAATACCACTTCACTGCCTGAACCCGTTAAACCCGGAATGCCCCGACGACGGCGTTCAGTTCTTCAGCCTGTGATTGCAACGCCCCCGACGCAGCAGCAGACTCCTGCACCAGCGCGGCGTTTTGTTGCACCATCGAATCCAACTGCGCGACCGCTTTGTTGATCTCGTTGATGCCACGCATTTGTTCATCCGCCGCATGCGTAATTTCAGACATCACCGAGCTCACCGTAGACACACCGCCGACAATTTCATTCATCGTGTCGCTGGCCTGACGAACCTGCACTGAGCCAGACGTCACGCTGGAGACCGTCGATTCAATCAGCTCTTTAATTTCTTTTGCGGCCTGCGCACTGCGCTGTGCCAGACTGCGAACCTCGCCAGCAACCACGGCGAAACCACGCCCCTGTTCACCCGCACGCGCCGCTTCTACCGCGGCATTAAGCGCCAGAATGTTGGTCTGGAATGCAATGCCATCGATCACACCGATGATATCGCCGATTTTGCCAGACGCGACTACGATCTCTTCCATCGTGACAATCACATCGGACACCACTTTTCCGCCCGTGCCAGCATCTTTCGACAGTAACAACGCCTTAGCGTTAACCTGCTGCGCCGATCCCGCCGATTGCGTTACCGCCGCGGAGATTTCTTCCAGCGAGGCTGCGGTTTGCTGAATGCTCGACGCCGCAGATTCGGTACGCGCAGAAAGATCGTTATTCCCCGCAGAGATTTCATCCGCCGCGACCTGAAGCGAGGCGCTGATATCGCGAATCTGGATCATGACCTGACTGATCTTATCGACAAAAATATTAAACGAGCGGGCAATTTGCGCGACTTCATCATGCCCTTCATCCGGCAGGCGCTGCGTCAGATCGTTATTACCGTTGCTAATATCATCCATAGCGTCGCGAATTTGCAGCAGACGCTTGAGCGCAGACGCAATGATAAAACCAATCACCAGCGTGCCCAGCAGCGCGATAACAACTAGCGTGATAACAGAGGTAGACAGCAGAGAATTCATGCCCGCTGTCGCTTCAGCTTTATCCAACGCCACCAGCATGAACCAGTTCGTGCCCGCAATGGGTTTTGCCACCACGAGCTTTGTCACGCCAGAAAAATCCACATCGCGGGCGCTATCGGCTGAAAGAATGTCCTTCAGATCAATCCCGGGAGCAATGTCGGTGATATTTTTCAGCGTCAGTTTTTCATCCGGATGAGCAATGATCAGACCGCTACGCTCGATGAGAACACCGAAGCTATCTTTGGCTGGGTTAATCGCTTTGACGTTTTCAATCACGCTTTTCATCGTGACGTCGCTACCGACGACGCCTCTGACCGTTCCGCCTTCCACCACGGAAGCAACGAAAGAAACCACCAGCGTATTCGTCACCGCATCAACGTAAGGGGCAGTGACCAGTGGTTTGCCCTCTTTCACCGCCTGCTGATACCAGGGACGGACAGTAGGGTTGTAATCGGGAGGGATACCGCCAGAATCGGCAAACTTAGCCGTGCCATTGGCATAACCCATGTACACATTCAGGAGTCCGCCGGATGCCGCAATCTGTTTAAACAGCGGAATCGGATCCTCATCGGTGATGACACGATCGTGTAACGCAGAAATCATCAGCGTTTTAGAAGCAACCCAGTCGCTAATAGCAATACTATGGCTAGTGGCTACCGCATTCAGCGTATTCTGGATCGATTCCTTATTCGCGTTATTGGCGATGGTGTAATTAAGAAAGGTATTGATAACAAGTGAAAGCACAACAATGGTCGAACAGGCCGCAAGGATGCGGGAGCGGGTCGTTTTCAGCATAAAATACTCTTTACGTAGAATAGTTATACTATCCATAACGGCAGAGAAAAATAAAACTTGAATGCGATCACATTCAACAACCGATATTTATCTTAAAACTCAGAAAAATAGTTACTACGTTTAACCACACTCTTATAAAAAAGAAGACATCAAATGGATTTTCGATTGTTAAATTAACACAAACAACCAAATTAAAGAAAATAAATAAAATAAAAAACTTACTTAACCACATAATGTAAAATTATTATCACATGCCGTAATGTGTTGCACTTTTACAAATCAGGGATTATTCCTAATAATCATGACATTCTTTTACTCTGTTAATTAATAAAAATCATTAAATAAAATAACTCATATATGGAATTAATGATTAGCGTTACAAAGAATGGGTGACACTTTCTTTACAGAGTAACATGCTAAAAATCACTAAAAATATTTTATTTTATGTGGTAACACGCGGTTGCCATTTTCAGTATAGAGGTAATAAGACCAGTGGTATTATGGCGTCTACGCAAGCCGATCAGGATCAGAGAAAAATGGAACTCGCGCATACTCGATTAATAGAACAGCTTACGCAGCGCTTTGCGGCAACAGACAATACCCCACTCTACCTAAAGTTTGCCGAAACAGTAAAAAATGCAGTACGCAGCGGCACATTGGAACATGGCAATATTCTGCCGGGAGAACGTGACCTGAGCCAGTTGGCTGGCGTGTCGCGCATTACCGTGCGTAAAGCGATGCAGACATTGGAAGAAGAAGGCGTGGTGACCCGCGTACGCGGCTACGGTACGCAAATCAATAATATTTTTGAATATTCGTTGAAAGAGGCGCGCGGATTTTCACAGCAGGTCGTGCTGCGGGGCAAAAAGCCCAATACGCTGTGGGTGAACAAACAGATCGTAAAAAGCAGCAAGGAAGTGGCCGAGCAGTTGGCTATTGCGCCAGACACTCCTGTTTTTCTGTTGAAACGTATTCGCTATGTGGATGAGGACGCCGTTTCGATTGAAGAATCGTATGTTCCCGTTGATCTGATCGCTGACGCTGACGATATCGGCGTCTCGCTTTATGACTATTTTCGCAGCCAGAACATTAATCCACAGCGTACACGCAGCCGTGTCAGCGCCCGTATGCCCGATGCCGAGTTTCAGTCACACATCCAGCTTGATAATAAAGTACCGGTTCTGGTCATCAAGCAGATTGCGCTCGACCCACAGAACCGGCCCATTGAGTACAGCATCAGCTATTGCCGCAGCGATCTATACGTTTTCGTCTGCGAGGAGTAACCGCGCACGCAGTTCAGCCAGCGTAGGCGCACAGTCTCCGCCGCGGTGGCTCACGACATATGCCGCAACGGCGTTTCCCAGCGTGACGGCATCGGCCAGCGACCATCCAGCTGCCAGGCCAGCCAGCGTCCCGCCTGCGTGGCTGTCCCCCGCCCCGATAGTATCCACCACTGTTGCTGGGAACGGGGCAACGATGCCCTCAGAAGCGGCATCGAAATACCACGCCCCCGCTTTGTCCTGACGAATAATCACCGGAGCACGATACGCAGCCCGCCAGGCTCGTCCCAGCGTTTGTACATCAGCCGACACGCCGAGCAGGTCCGCCGCCACGTCCGCTTCCTGACGATTAAGGGAAACTACAGGGTGAAGCGCCATAATGCGAGCCATCAGGCTTGCCGGTATATCGGCAATGCGTGGGCCAAAATCGATGAATGGCGTGACGTTATGCACGTTTTCCAGCCAGCTAACCAAACGTTCACCGCACGGTGCCGCCAGTTGATAGCCAGAAAGGTAGACCAAACTTCCCGATGCGACGGATAATGACGCCAGCCAACTGTCGCTCCACTGGTTCTCGACGCCGCTAAAGGACATGAAAGTCCGTTCACCGTCCGGTTCAACTAGCGCCAGACACCAGCCGTTGTCTCCCGAATCGGTTTGTACCACCGTGGTGATATTCTGCTTTTCCAGGCTATGACGAATGATATCCGCCCACACGCCCTGCCCGACAGGCAAAGCGTTTTGTGCGGCTATACCAAGGCGTTTAAGCGCGATGGCAATGTTCAAGGCACAGCCGCCAATATTCACGCTTTGCTGCTTCAACTCGATATCACACCCGCGATACGGCAGGGCGTAAGCATCGGCAATCACGTCAATCACCGCTGCCCCGATGATGGTCAGCGGCTGACGCGTCGTTAGCCCATCCAGTTTTGCGGCAAGTTCGCTGGCCTTCATCACACCTCCCGTGCTGAGCGGTACTGCTGGAGCAGGCTGGCATAACGGCAAAAATCAAGCTGGTTAATGTCATCCAGCTCCTGCTTCAATGCGGCATCAATCGCCGTGACCCCGTGCAGCGCACCGCATATTGCGGTCGCCATCGCCCCGATCGTGTCGGTATCCCCTCCGAGGTTGGCGCACAGAATCGCACAGCGATTTGGATCGGTCTGTGCCAGTTCCACCATCGCGATGGCGGTAGCAACGGATTCAATGGTGCTTGTTCCCGCCCCAATCAGTTGATAAAGCTGCTCGCTAGCGCTTTCCGTCCCGTTTGCACGGCGCACGATACTCAGCGCCAGCTCCAGACGCGCGGCAAGGGAGGCGCTAAACGTCGTGATACGCTTTTCCTGCGCGTGGCGTGCCACCGACGGCAACGCATCGACAATCTCCTGCCAGCTGGCACCGTCAATCGCACGGGAAATAGCCCAGGCAACGACGACCGCTCCCGCAATTGCCAAATCGGATTTATGCGTCGGGCTGGATGCCAGCGCCACCTGATCGATGAATTCATCAAGATCGTGCGCAGGCAGTAGACAGCCTAGCGGAGACGCCCGCATCGCCGCGCCGTTCGTGACGCCATTATTTTCCAGCTCGCTGACCGGTGTGCCCTGTCGAATCGCCTTCAACGCAATTTTAGAGGTCGGGCCGAGTACATTCTTATTAAAGGCGTCGAACGATTCCGCCCATTTCAGGATGTGACGGCCAATCGCATCGGCATTGATTTCACCGTCACATTCAATGATGGCGTCGGCCAGACTCAGCGCCATCGAGGTATCATCCGTAAACTCACCACGGCCAAAATAGCACGCCGCATTGTTTTCCGCCGGACCGGGTAAAAAGCGATCAATCCAGCCAAAATGTGCTTTCACGCGCGTTCGCGGCCACAGTTCCGATGGCATACCCATCGCATCCCCTAAAGCCTGGCCGTATAAGGCACCGAGAATACGTTCTTGTTTCATTTGCTTTCCTCTGTACTGAAATGCTTGTTTTTTGCACCGTCTACATCAATGGTCGAGATCGTCTTATCCGATTCACGGAAAAACAGGATAAAGATCAGCGCAATAATCGCGATCATCACTGCACCAAACAGCCACATGCCGGTCCAGTTAAAGGTCAGGCCGTTAACTGGCTCACCGTGGGCGAAAAGTTTCTCCATCATCACGCCACCCAGACGATATCCCAACAGGCTGCCGAACCCCTGACAACAGAGTGTAATCAGCCCCTGCGCGGCCGTACGCATATGCACCGGCGCTTTTTTATCAACATAGATATAGGCGGTCACATAGTAAAAATCGTAACTCACGCCGTGCAGCAGAATGCCGAGGAACAGCAGTGCATAGGTGAAGTAGTGGTAAGCGTCGCCGTAGACGAAGAAGACATAGCGGATAGCCGCCGTAATTAGCCCCAGCAACAATACCTTTTTAATACCAAAACGCTTGGTGAAAAACGGCAGCGCCAGCATAAAGAAAATTTCAGAGAACTGGCCCAGCGTCATCCAGCCAGTGGCATTTTTCATGCCGACTTCGGTGAGGAAGCCCGTGGCAAAAATGTAATAAAACGCCAGCGGCATCGCGAATAAGAAGGAGCAGACAAAAAACACCAGAAAGTTTTTGTCTTTCAGCAACACAATCGCGTCCAGCCCCAGCATGACTTTAACATCCATCTTGCCGGTGCTTTTCGGTGGCGTATTGGGCAGGAAAAATGCAAAGAAGCCAAGCAACGCGGAGCTGGCAGCCGTAATCAGCAGCGGAATATTGGTGGGCGAAATATCGCTAAATCCAAGCCATGTCGGCAGAAAGCCGCAGACGATCCCGGAAGCGATCCAGCCAATCGTTCCCAATACCCGGATGCGAGGAAAATCACGCTCCACATCGGCCACATGCGAGAAAGCGATACTGTTAGTCAGTGCGATAGTCGGCATGTAGGTCAACGAATAGGCCAACAGCAGCGGGAAGAAATACATAAATTCCGTTTGCTGAGCCGCCAGGTACATCAGTATCGCCCCGGCGAACATCAGTACTGCCAGCACCTTTTGCGCGGCAAAGAAGCGATCGGTGAGCGATCCCACCAGAATCGGCGACAAAATCGCGGCAATCGCAGTACAGGCATACGACCAGCCGATTTCACCCGCCGTAAATCCGCTTTTGCTCAGATAAAGCCAGAGTGGAACGAACCAGGCTCCCCAGATAAACCATTCAACGAACATCATGAACGACAGCTTTGCTGTAGTTTTCATATTTACATCCTTCATGACTGAGTAAGGTACACCTTTAAAATACCAATTAATAATACCTTTTAAATACCTTTGCGTTCATTACTTGAGCTACTTAACATTTTTGCAGCATTATTTATTACCATCAGGGGAAGAATGGCAGAGAAAGGCGCTAACCGCGTTAGGGGTAACAAGGGGAATGAGGCAGGACTCGCATAAAAAAACGCCGCGTTATGTCGTACATAACGCGGCGAGAATGATCTACTCTACAGAGAGGATAAATTACAGGTACTTACACAGATAAGAGGTCGGTTCGACCACCTGTAAATTGAACTCACTTTTTCCCGGAACGAAAAACGTTTCTCCCGGTGTGAAAACCTGCCAATCCGGCGCGCCTGGCAACAGGACTTTCAATGCCCCGGTGATGACCGTCATTTCTTCCGGCTGCGCGGTTCCAAACGTGTATTCACCCGCATCCATGACGCCGACACTCGCGCGGCCAATGCCGTCACCTTCAAAACCGATTGATTTTACCTTCCCTGCAAAATACTCATTTACATTCAGCATAGCGCGGCACCTATCGTCGAAAAATTCAGAAAATTCATCTTAAAAGGAGAGTCGCGCTACTGTCACGATCTATTCATTGAAAGTTAGTGTTCGGTAACACTGACTGGTGATTATTTTGCCAGTGTCCGGTCACCTTCTATGCAGCCGACAAACGCAGCGCCTTCAATACGCTTGCCACAATCACTTCCGGCGACTGAGATGCATCAATAACGTGGTGAGCGACACCGCGATAAAGCGCCTCGCGCGCAGCCAGTACATCGGCCATTTCCTCCGCGATAGGACGGCCAGTCAGCGTGGGCCGCTGGTTATCCTGCGGGTTTTCTTCCAGCCGCTGGGCCAGCAGCTCCGCATCCGCATGAAGGTAAATAACGGTGCCTTTATCGTGCATAAAGCGCCGGTTGGCTTCCGCAAGCACCATACCGCCGCCCGTCGCGACGATACAGCGGTTAGATGTCACCTGCTGGAGCGCCAGACTTTCACGCTGGCGGAATCCATGCCATCCTTCCTGCGCGACCACATCAGCCACCGTCATATTGGTGGTCTGCTGCATAAACAGGTCGGTGTCGACAAAGTCATATCCCAACGCCTGCGCCAGTTGATGCCCGACGGTGGTCTTCCCACAGCCTCTGGCACCAACCATAAAAATGGGGTGTGTCATGTAATGACGTATCCTTCTTCTTTACTCACCTGCCCTGCCATACCTCAAGCTGCACGCACGTCGGCTATCCCGCAACTCGAACTATTTCGGGTATCAAAGATAAATGGGGGTGATTACCTGCTTTGTCGTGGGCTAAATCATACCGATAAAATCAACAGAGAGGGAAGTGACTTCTCAGTGGGAATGAAAAGTTGAATAACGAAAAGTCAAAATGGGATGACAGGAAATAAAAAGCCCCGCGTTTAACGGCAGGGCTATGACACGAAAAAACCGCTCAGGCGATTAATACGTGTGGAAGTAGTCCTGAATTACCGCAGGATTTGTCGTTTTCGTCAGCGCCAGCATCAACAGGATACGTGATTTAGCTGGGCTCAGAGAATCGGCAACCAGACCGGGCTGGCCTGCATCCGGTGGTACGATACCGCTACCGGTACGGCTGGAACGTACAACCACAACGCCTTTGCTTTCCGCTTTACGGATGCCTGCATCACCGCGCTTGGATACGCTACCTGCGCCCATACCCGCATACACAATGCCTTTTGCGCCGTGTTTGATGGCAGCGTCATACATGTATTCTGGATCGTCCTGATAGCCATAGATAATATCGACAGCAGGCAGTTTATCTACGTTGGTCACGTCAAATACAGAACGCGTAGTGTGGATTTTGTCCAGGCGAGTCTGGTAGTAAACCTTGTCACCGATAATCACACCCAGATAACCTTCTTCCGGCGCTTTAAAGGTATCCAGCGTAGAGGCGTTAGTTTTGCTAATGAAGCGGGCAGAACCGATACGGTCGTTCAGTACCACCATCACCCCACGGCCGCGGGAATTTTTATCCGCTGCCACTTTTACCGCACCGTACAAATTCATTGGGCCATCGGCGCTGATTGCCGTTGCCGGACGCATCGCCGCAGCAAAGACCACAGGTTTGTCACTCTTCACCGTCAGGTTCAGGAAGTAAGGCGATTCGTCGAGCGTATCCGTACCGTGTGTAATCACCACGCCATCAACATCGCTGCGTGCCAGCAGCTCGTTCACACGCTTGCTCAGCTTCAGCAGAACATCGCTGGTCATATTTTCACTACCGATGCTGGCAACCTGCTCACCTGAGATATTGGCAAGCGTTTTCAGCTCTGGCACCGCTTGAATCAGCGTATCTACGCCCAACGCACCCGCTTTATACCCCGTGGTTTGCGTGTTGGCCGCTGCGGAACCCGCAATCGTACCGCCCGTTGCCAGAATGACAATGTTAGGTAGATTTTCTGCCGCATTTGCCAGAGACGAAAAACAAACAAAAACAACAACGAATAATGCGTTAAACATCCTTTTCATAACATATACCAACTTATTGAGTTAAGTGGCAGACCAGATACGTCAGGTGCCTGATCTGTAAGTAAAAAACGTCCACTCTGTTGGCAGCCTGCCAACATTGGCGCTTATTCTGCCCCAGAATTCAACGAATTAATATATGCCTGTCAGACTTCATGTTAACGGTGTGTTATCCCTCACAGCGCAGCATTCCGCTGCGCTGATTTACGCTATCGGCTAATCTGTGCCACGGCATCCTGCGAGGCCTGTTCACGCGCGGCACCCGTCAGCTCAGACAGCGTCCCCTGATGCATTTCAAGCAGGCGATCGGCATGTTCAAAGTAGTGATCGTCATGGCTGATCGCCACAATCGTTTTCCCCAATGCGCGCAATTGCGGTAACAGCTCAAGATAGAACACTCGGCGGAATTGCGGATCCTGATCGGCCGCCCATTCGTCCAGTAGCAGGATGTCCCGCTGTTCGGCGACGGCCAGCAGCAGCGCAACACGTTTACGCTGCCCCTGAGAAAGCTGTAAGTTCATCACCTGATGATTCTCCAGCGTCAGCTTATGCCGCATGTTCAGGCGATCCAGCCAGTTGTCGATCAGCGCCGTATCCGGCGCCGTTCCCTGCGGGCCCATCATCTGCCCGAACAGGTGGAAATCGGTAAAAATGGCGGAGAATAGCTTTTGGTAATCCTCGCGCGTTTCCGCCGTAACGGGGCGGTTATCCAGCAGCAACGAGCCGGAAACCGGGGTATAAAGCCCAGTCAGCAGCATCGCCAGCGTCGATTTTCCGCTTCCGTTACCGCCAATCAGAAACACCAGTTCGCCACGTTTTATCACCAGATTGATCGGCCCGACTTCAAACCCAGACTCGTCATAGCGAAACACCACATCACGCAATTCCAGCGTGTGCCAGTCCGCAGGGGCAATCGCCGCGGGAAACGGCTCCTGATAATCCGCCAAATCAAAACGTTTCAGCTTATTAAACGCAACTTGCGCACTCAGCAGCGTCGGCAGTGCACCAACGGCCTGTAGCATCGGCGTGCGTAAAAAAAGCAGCGTCAGTGAGTATGTCGCGGCAACATTGGTATCCGCCCAGCCGAGATTGTTTGCCATGAAAAAGACTGCGCCAATCACGCCCAACATCATAATATTCGACCAGTTCACCGCGCTGAGGTGGAAGGTGTCAGCCCGAATCACGTTCTGTCGGTAATCCTGCGCATTGGCCTGATAAATTTCTTCATACAGCTTCTGCGCCCGCTCACGATTGAGCGTGAGTTCTTTACGCCCGTTAATCACGGTTTCGTAATCTTTCTGAAGACGATCTTCCGCTTCCCGCACCTTAGTGAGATGGCTGTACACGCGGGAAACCAGCATAAAACCGCCCCAGAGCGTTATCGCAATCCAAACGGACGTGACCACCAGCATTTTCGGGGAGAGCCAGGCAAGGTAAACCGCTGAACCAATGGTGAGCACAATGCCCTGAATCAACTCCGGCAGACGCACAAATGCAATCGTGATATTGCGGATATCGCTGGACAGGCTGGCAAGCAGTTGCGCACTGCCGATCTGCTCGATACGCGCAATGTTGGTGTCCAGAATACGTTTGATAAACTGCCCGCGCAGACGATAAACGAAGTGGTGCCCCAGCGTGGTCAGCGCCAATTGCGACACCAGCGTGACGCCCATCAAGAGCAGCAGCAAGCCCAGAAATTGCGGCAATACACTCAACGACTGATTGACCGTTTCAATCAATTGCAGATTGATAAAGGCAATAAGCCCAATGCCCAGCGCGGCACTCAACAAACTTAACAGGATAACGGCCAGAAATGGCCAACGGTACTGCTGGTAAACAATGCGGAGCAACTCCATAACAACCTGGTCTCTCTGATGAAAACAATCGCCCGCAGTGTAATAGGGATAACCGTGATATCAAGAATAATTCTCATATCCAGCGTTGCGCCAGACGCCCTATCTGCAAACCCCACACCCGACATCGCCAGCACCAACCATAAGAAAAAGTCATTGATTATCACACTTCGTGATCACTTTTCTGGCAACACGCTTTGTTTAACGCTCACGTATTAACAAAAACACAAATTGATACAAAAAATAAAGATAAAGACACTGCCTTAACGGTGAGTATCACCCATCGGCTCCGGCTCACCTGCGGACAAAAGGCGTATTCCCACGCCACAAAATGCGCCAGGAGACGGTATTTTAACATTATAGTTAGTGTGGTAATGATAAGGATAAAAGGGTAATGTCGCTAAGTTATTTAATATGTAAGAATATTGTCATCTTTTTTTTATTTTCAAAACATTTCAAAAAAGTTGGATTTTTGCTTAAGCCACACCTATAAATATCAAGAATTGAATGATTATCATCCCAATGGACTACTCCCCATGGAAGAGGGATAGACAGCAATCTATTTAGCCAAATTTGACTATTTATGCTTTTTGTTTCTGAACCAGGTCAACTTTAGCGCCCCGCTTTTTGTTGGTGGCGCATCACCCCATACGTCCCCCGTCTCGGCACCGATCCGATGGGAGAGGTATTAAGACAATGGTTGCAGATAAGCAAGAGGCTATTTCATGTCAGATATGAATATTATTGCTGGAAATGTGAATATCCTGTCGCGCCAGAATGGCCAGTTCATAGAAAACGTTCCACAGGGTACGAGAAACATCGAACTACTGGAAAGCAGCACCGTTCGAATCCATGGCACGCCAGATATCGTGTCTCGCTATGAGCGCGTCGGCAACGACCTTATCTTGCACATGAAAGACGGTACCACCGTCCGCTATGAAAGCTTCTTCACGCTGGATGCCGCGGGTTATCACAGCGAGCTGGTTTTTGACGATGGTACCCGCCTCATCCATGCGCAGTTCTCGGGTGCAGCGGCGGCAGAAGGAGCCACACTCGCAGCAGAAGCCGTTGCCCTTACGCCAGAATACACCGCGCTGGGCGATATGACGTCATTACTGATTGGTAGCACCACCACCAGTACGTTATCTGCAACCACACTGGGCAGCGTTCTGGGCGCGGTCGCTGTCGCTGGGGTCGCCGTCGCTGTCGCGTCATCAAACAATGACAACAGCGCCACACCGCCACCGCAAGAACCCTTAACCGTCGATGCTTTTGCCGGAAATAACGGGCTAAACCGTGCGGAAATCGGTCAACCTCACGTCCTCAGCGGGAAAACAACGGGCGTCAGCGCGGGGCAAACCGTCACTATCACGTTGAACGGCGTGGTTTACACCACCACCGTTGCTGCCGACGGCAGTTGGCACTTTACGCTGCCAGCAGATGCGTTTACCGGACTGCAAGACGGCATTTACGCACTAAAAGTGAGCGTGCCGGGTACGAACGGCGTCGTCCATGAGAAAACGATCGATCTCACCATTGACACCCTACCGCCGAATTTAACCGTTGATAAATTTACGGGTGACAATTACCTCACCGTAGGAGAGCTGGCAAACGGCCAGGTCCTGAACGGAACGGGGGAAGCGGGTCAGAACGTCACTATCACGCTCAATGGGAAAACCTATACCACGACCATTAATACCGCGGGTAACTGGACCCTGACCGTGCCGGCCGCAGACCTTCGCGCACTGAGCGAAGGCGAACACGCGATGTCGTTTACGATCAGCGATAGTGCCGGCAATACCACCGTGGTCAAGCGCACCATTATTGTCGACACCACGCCGCCGGAGCTGTCTCTGTCGCCGTTTACCGGCAACAACCTGCTCACCGCCGATGAACTCCAGTCTTCGCAGACTGTCTCTGGTACCGCTTCCCTGTCGGATGTCGGCCAGACCGTGACGGTGACATTTAACGGCACGACCTACACAACAACGGTAGAAAGCGATGGTTCATGGAGTGTGTTCATTCCCCCCGGCGACATGCAGGCACTGACTAACGGCACCTACAATCTGGTCGCGTCATTAACGGATAAAGCAGGCAACACCACTACGCTGCCTCCGCAAACCATCACGGTGGACACTAACGCCGAAGCGGTCAACATCAGCATCGTCTCAGCAGATGACCGCCTGAATGCCGTGGAAGCAGGACAGCCGCTGACGATCAACGGGACCACCGCTAATGTTGCCGCTGGCCAAACCGTGACGGTGACGTTGAACGGAAAACCCTACACCACCACAACGGGGGCAGACGGCAAATGGTCTGTGGACATCCCCAGCGCAGACCTACTTGTGCTGTCAGACGGCAGTAATACCCTGACCGCCAGCGTTCAGGGAGTCAGTGGTAATACCGTCACCGTCAACCACACGCTGGATGTACACATCAACACGCTCCCTTCCATCACGCTGACACCGCCTTTCACCGACGGCGTATTAAACGCAGCCGAAGCCGCACAGGATCAGGTCATCAGGGGGGAAACCGGGATTAGCGGCAGAGGACAAACCGTCAGCCTGACGATCGGTGGGAACTACGTTACCGGAACGGTGGATGCCAACGGGAACTGGACGGTGACAATCTCCAAAGACATCCTGCAAAGCCTGCCATCGGACAACATCAGCGTGCTGGAGATTGTTGTCCGCGATATCGCTGGCAACGAAACCACCGTAACGCAGAACATCAGCGTTGATACGACCCCGCCGACGCTCAACGTCTCCGCTATCGCGCAGGACGATGTCCTCAACGGTGCAGAACTGGTCGTCAATCAAGTGGTCAGCGGAACAGCCTCGCTCAGTGAAGCCGGTCGCACGGTCACCGTTACGCTGAATGACAAACCCTACACCACCACCGTCGGCAACGACGGAAACTGGAGTATCACGCTGCCAACGGCCGATCTGGTGGCGATCGCGGACGGGAACCATAACCTGACCGTTACGCTGACCGACGCCGCAGGCAACACCACAACGGTAACCCGTCCGCTGACCATCGACAGCGGCGCAACCACGGCGCCAACCATTACTGTCAATCACTTCGCGGGCGATAACGTCATTGATGGCGCAGAAGCAAAAGTCAGCCAGCAGTTGAGCGGGACGACCACTAACGTTGAGGCGGGGCAAGTTGTCACCATTAGCCTGAATGGGAAAACCTATCTTGCGACCGTGCAGTCTGGCGGCGTCTGGAGCATCAACGTTTCAACCGCAGATATGGCTCTGCTGGCAGACGGCACACACAGCATTAGCGTTAACGTCAGTAACAAAGCGGGCAACGCCGCGAGTGGAAGCCAGAGTATTAACGTCGATAAATCTGGCGACAGCATCGCCATCAATATTATCGCCAGCGATAACCTGTTAAGCCGGGCAGAATCCCTCCAACCGCTGGCGATCAGCGGTAATACCGCCAATGTTCCCGCAGGGCAGACGGTGACCGTTACGCTGAATGGGAAAAATTACACCACCACCGTTGCCGCAGACGGCAGTTGGACGCTGCAAATCCCCAGCGCCGATCTTCAGTTGCTGTCAGACGGCAATGCCACCGTGACCGCCAGCGTGAGTGTTGCCGGAAGCAGTCCCGTAACGGACGCTCACACGCTCGGCGTCTACATTAATACGCTACCGCAGCCGACGATTGATACCCCATTCGGCAACGGTTCACTCAACGGTACAGAAGCGCTGGTCAGTCAGACGATTACCGGCCACACCGGCGTTAGCGGCGCCGGTCAGACGGTCATCTTATCCCTCGGCGGGAAATCCTATACCGGAACGGTTGATACGGCAGGTAACTGGAAAGTCACCGTCCCTGCGGCCGATCTCCAGCAGTTGCCAGAAGGTGATAACACGCTGCTGGTAACCGCCCTGGATGCCGCAGGCAATCAGGCGGGTAAAACATTTGTCAGCCATACCGACTTCACCGCTCCAACCCTGACCATCGGCACCGTTGCCGGCGATGACACTATCAATATGGTCGAATCGCAAAACAACCAGACAGTCAACGGTACCGCCTCACTCAGCGAAGCGGGTCGTACTGTCGTTATCACCTTCGATGGGCAGTTCTATACCGGGGTTGTCGGTACCGATGGCAACTGGAGTATCAGCTTACCTACAGCCGCGCTGCGCGGCATGGCCGATGGCAGCTACAAACTGTCCGCGTCGCTAACCGATGCAGTCGGTAATACCGTCAACGTCGAAAAATCCATTACGCTCAGTGCAGACCCTGCGTTCCAGCCAACAATCTTCGTTAACGCTTTTGTTGATGAGAACAACGTTATTAGCGCGGCCGATCTCAAAGTCAGCCAATGGCTGACGGGCACCAGTTTGAATGTGGAAACAGGTCAGGTCGCCACGATTCTTCTCAACAAAAAATTCTACTTTGCCACGATCAAGAGCGGTGGCAACTGGAGTGTGGAAATTCCCGCTGAGCATATGGCTGAACTCAGCGAGGGAACGGTATCGATCTCTGCCACCATTACCGATCTGGCCGGTAACGAGGGCAGCCATGAAATCTGGTCTTCAATCGACACCAGTAATGACAGTATCTCCATCAGCATTGTCGCGCTAGATAACCAGATTAATCGACTTGAAGCCTCACAGCCGCTAACGATTTCAGGCTCGACGGTCAACGTGACTCCAGGAGAAAGCGTTACCGTTACGCTCAATGGCAAGACCTACACTGGCACCATTGCCGCAAACGGCAGTTGGAGCGTAATCATCGACAGCAGTGACATGCTCGCCTTACCGGATGGCACAACGACCATTACCGCCAGCGTCGCCAACCCCGGCGATGTTCCTGTCACTGCCAGCCGCGATATTGATATCCATATTAACAATCTGCCACAGCCAACGATTGACCCGCCTTTCGGCGACGGCATACTGAACATCATCGAAGCCGCCAGCGGGCAGAGCCTGACAGGGAAAACCGGGATTGCCGGAGGGGGCCAAAGCGTCATCGTCACGTTGAACGGCAAAACCTACACGGCAACCGTCGATAATCAGGGTAACTGGAGCGCAGCCCTTCCTGCCGCCGACCTGCAATTTCTGCCAACTGGCGTACAGACCATCCGCGTAGAGGCAACGGATACCGCAGGCAACAGCATACAGAGCGTCCGCGATATTACCGTCGACATGGTTCGTCCTCTTCTGACGCTGAAACCGCTGACCAGCGACGGCATCATCAACGCCGCCGAGAGCCTGAACGATCAGGTCATCTCCGGTAATGCGTTACAGTCGCAAGCAGGACGCACCGTCATTGTCACAATCAACAACAAAAATTATCAGGCTCAGATTCAGGTTGATGGCAGTTGGAGCACTACCGTTCCCGCTGCCGATCTTCAGGCGCTGGCTGACGGCAATTACACGGTGACAGCAACATTGACCGGCGCATCAGGCAACAGCACCGCCGTCACGGGGACATTAACGCTGGATGCCAATCCGGCGAACCTGCCTCTGCTCACCGTCAACGCCATCGCGCTCAATAACATCATCGACGGGGGCGAAATCAACGTCGCGCAAGTCATCAGCGGCGGCAGCCGGAATGTCGAGGCGGGGCAACGCGTTACCGTGACCCTCGGCGACAACACCTACACCACAACGGTTGACAGCAACGGTCAATGGCGCGTCAGCGTGCCGTCTGTCGATCTCCTCCATCTGGCCCAAGGCGCGCATACCGTCACGATTAGCGTCAACGATGTCAGCGGTAACCCCGCGACGCTCAACCAGACGATTACGGTGAATACCTCCCTGAGCGGCATCGCTATCGATACCGTCGCGGGTGACGACAAACTGAATCAAACCGAGGCGGCGCAAGATCTGACCGTCAACGGCAGCAGCCAGAACGTGGCGGCAGGCACCACCGTCACGATCATGCTGAACGGGAAAAGCTACGACGGCGTGGTACAGTCGAACGGTTCGTGGAGCATCATCGTATCGGCGGCTGACGTCAGCGCACTGGCCGACGGCACGTCAACCCTCACCGTAACAACGGTAGACAGTACAGGGAACGTCTTGAACGGCAGCCGTACGATCGATGTGTTTACCCATAGCAGCCCGACGTTGACGTTGAACACGCCGTTCAGCGACGGCATACTCAATGCCGCAGAGGCTGGCGTTACCCAGACGCTCAGCGGCACAACCGGTATCGCCTCACCAGGGCAAACCGTCACCGCCACACTCGGCGGCGTGACGTACACAGGAGTTGTTGATACAGCAGGAAACTGGACGATTTCGCTGCCTGTAAATAGCCTGCAAAATCTGCCTAACGGTACCACCGCATTGCAGGTTAGCGTCAGCGACGCGGCCGGAAACAGCAGCACGCTAACCAGCAACATCACCGTCGCTCGTACGCCGCCTACGTTGACGACGGGCAACGTTACTACCGACAACATTCTGAATAGCAGCGAGGTGCAAAGCAGCCAGTTGCTGACCGGCACCGCCTCGCCGTCCAGCGCGGGGCAAACCGTTACCGCCACGCTGAACGGCAAAACCTACAGCAGCACTGTCGGCAGTGACGGTATCTGGAGCATCACCATTCCATCAGCCGATCTGAGCAATCTGTCCGATGGCAATTACAGTATTGTGACCCGTCTGACCGATGCCGCAGGCAATACCACGACGATAACGCAGACCGTTATCGTCGATGCCAGCCCGCTCAACGCACCGGTCGTCACGATTGGGACTTTCGCCGGCAACAACATTATTGACGGCGCGGAAGTCCGAGTCAGTCAGGTACTCAGCGGCACCAGTAAAAACGTTGAGCAAGGCCAGACGGTAACGATTAGCTTCAATGGCAAACCGTATACCGCGCAGGTTTTGTCGAACGGAAGTTGGAGCACCACGATCTCGGATGCCGACATGGCACTGCTGGCTAACGGCAGCCAGACGATTACCGTTAGCGTGAGCGATGTCTCTGGTAATACCGCGACATCCAGCAGCACCGTGACGGTGAATACCAATGCGAGCGGCCTGTCTATTGCGCCAATCACCGGGGATAACCAGATAAATGTGCAGGAAGCGGCAAGCGGCATAACCATTAACGGCGGTGCCGTCAACGTCGCGCCTGGTACGGACGTCAACGTCATACTTAACGGGAAAACCTATACCGTCCAGGTGCAACCAGACGGCACCTGGAGCGCCACTATTCAGCCAGCCGATCTGCAAGCGCTGGGGGATGGCGTTATCACCGTTCATGTCACGGCGGTCGATCAGGCAGGTAATGCCCTGTCGGGGGCACAACAACTGGGCGTCAGCATCCATAACCCACCAGTGGCTTCGCTGCATATGCCATTCAGCAACGGTTATCTGAATCTCAGCGACGCACAGGGCGGGCAGACCCTCTACGGTACGACGGGCCTCCGTGGAGCTGGGCAAACCGTCAGTATTACCATCGGAACCACGGTCTATGCCGGTACGGTTGACGGCAGCGGCAACTGGAGCCTCCAACTGCCATCATCCGTTCTGACCGCACTGGCAGACGGCCTGCTCAACATTTCTGTTACTGTCAGCGATGCTGCGGGCAATACCTCCACCGTTCAGGGCAGCGCATTCGTTGATTTGACCCCACCGGTGCTGACCATCAACACGATTAGCACTGACGATATCATCAACATCGCAGAAAGCCTGCAACCACTGGTGATCAGCGGTACGTCCCCCATCAACGACAGCGGCCGTCCCATCATTGTTAACGTCACCATCAACGGGCAGATCTATCAAGGGCTGGCACAGGCCGATGGCACCTGGAGCGTCACCGTGCCCGCCGGCGACCTGCAAAACATGCCGAACGGCATCACGGCAATCACCGCGACCTTGACCGATGCCGCCGGAAACACCGGCACGGTAAGCCATTCGATTACGCTGGATACCGATCCGGCCAAAGCGCCAACCCTGACGATAGCAACGCTGTCGACCGATGATTATCTCAATCTGGCCGAATCTGGCCAGCCGTTGACGATCAGCGGCAGCAGCCAAAATGTGGAACAGGGCCAGCAGGTCACCATCACCCTCAACGGTGGAACTTACTTTGCCACCGTGGGCGCAGATGGCAGTTGGAGCGTACAGGTTCCCGCAACGGATGTCGGCAATATCCCTGACGGTAAACAAACCGTGAGTGCCAGCGTGACAGATGTGAGTGGTAACCCTGGTTCGACGACGCATAACATCACTGTCATCACCGATGCCGCCAACCTGCCCGGTATCACCATCGCGACCCTGTCTGGCGACGATGTCGTCAGCGCGCAGGATGCACAATCTGATCTGCTCATTTCCGGTTCAACGACAAATGTTCAGACGGGACAGCGCGTCACGGTAACGCTGAATAATAAAACCTATCTGGCGACCGTTGGCGCAGACGGCAGTTGGAGCACGACCGTTCCCGCCAGCGATGTGCAAAATCTGCCGCAGGGCAATCAGAATGTAACCGCAGCAGTCAACGACATCGCACAGAACCCAACCACGGCAACCCACCCGTTTACCGTCGATACTGTTCCACCGCTGCTGTCTATCGATATGCTGGTTGACACCAGCGATATCGGTTTGGCTGACGCGCTGGCTGGGCTCCCGTTAAGCGGCAAGGGCGAAGCGGGCCTTCTGATCACCATCAAAGTCGGTACAGCGGTCTATAGCACTGTCGCCGATAGCAACGGCATCTGGCAAATCGCCATTACGGCGAACGATCTGCTGGCGTTGGGCGACGGCGTGAAGACGCTTCAAGCCAGCGTGACCGACGGCGCAGGAAATACCAGCACAAGCAGCATTGATATCACGCTAAAAACGCAGTCGCTTCCAACGCTGACGCTGAATGCGCTCTATGACAACAATGTCCTTACCAGCGCGGAACTGGCGGCGGAAACGACCATCGGCGGCACCTACACTAATCTGCCCGTCGGGGCAGCGATTCAGGTCACGATCGGGGCTTACACCGTAACAGGCGTGACGCTCGCGGGCGGCCTGTGGAGCGCCACCATTCCGGCCAATGCGCTTAACATTCTGGCAGATGGCAACGTGCAGGTCAGCGCGACGGTAACAGACAGCGCAGGTAATACCGGTAGTGCGAGCGGCACGCTGGATGTCGTCATCCACACCAATTTCGCCATCAGTATCGCGACACCGTTTGTTGACGGCGTGCTCAATCAGGTGGAAAGCACGGTGGACCAGTTGCTGACGGGCACAACGGGGCTCCTCGATCCTGGCCAGAGCGTGTCAGTTTCCATTACCAACGGCACAATCACCACCACCTACAGCGCCACAGTCGCGGCAAACGGCCAGTGGAGTGTGACGTTACCTGCCGCCGATTTGGCTTCACTCGGTGACGGCACACACGCCATCAACGTCACCGTCACGGATCATGCGGGCAATACCGGGTCAGGAAGCGGCACGTTCTCCAGCGTCATTGTGGGCGTTCCTGTCGCCTCGATCGATACCCCGTTCGGCGATGGTAAACTGAGCCTGGCTGATGCGCAGCCGGGCGCGACGCTGTCCGGGCAAACGGGGCTCCCCAGCAACGTGGGGCAAACCGTGTCAGTCAGCATTAACGGCACCAGCCTCCCCGCCACGGTGAATGCCGACGGCAGTTGGTCATTATCGCTGGGCCGCCAGACGCTGATCGACCTGCCGGATGGCACGGTGAATTTCACCGTTATCGTGACCGACGCTGCGGGCAACACCAGTACCACAGCAACCACAGCGAATGTGCTGACCACCACCCTGCCTGTAGCAACGCTGGACCTGCCGTTTGGCGACGGCATCCTTAACACCACTGAAATTCAGGCCATTCAGACATTAACCGGTAAAACCGGTATTACCAGCGCGGGTCAGGAAGTCATCGTGACGGTGACCAATAAAACCACGCTGGCAGACACGACCTTTACCGCCGTCGCTGACGGGTTGGGCGGCTGGTCCAGAGAACTGTCCCCTGCCGATTTGGCGATCTTTACCGAAGGCAATTACAGCATTAGCGTCAAGGTCACCGACTGGGTCGGCAATACCAACACCAGCGCCTCGCTCGATGTGAGTTCGGCGCAGACGCTGCCCACCCCGATTATCGATGTCATACCGTTTGGCATTGATAATATTCTGAGCAGCGCCGAAGCGGCATCTGCACTGACCTTCTCTGGTCGCACGCAGATTGGCGGCAGCGGGCAGAGCGTTAAACTGGAGTTCGACCTCAACGGCATTCGCTACACCGCGACGGTAGACAGCGCGGGTAACTGGTCGGTGACGCTGCCTCCAAATGCGTTGAACTCGCTGAGCGACGGCCAGCATACCATCACGGTGACCGCCGTCGATGCAGCAGGCAACGTAGGGTCTGCGCCGATCGTCTTTACCAGCGATTTCACGCCACCGACCATTACGCTGAATCCGCCGTTTGTCGATGGCTACCTGAGCATCGCGGAAGCCGCTACGCTGGCGGGCAGAACCTTAAGCGGTACCGCAGGAGATGCGGTGAGCGTGAACGTCACGTTTGGCGGGCAACCGCTTGTCGTACAGCTTAGCGGGGGAGTCTGGACCGCAACGTTGACCCCAACCCAGCTTTCTCAGCT
This sequence comes from Pectobacterium sp. 1950-15, assembly GCF_037136835.1. Lineage (NCBI taxonomy): Bacteria > Pseudomonadati > Pseudomonadota > Gammaproteobacteria > Enterobacterales > Pectobacteriaceae > Pectobacterium > Pectobacterium sp. 1950-15. The sequence goes on from NZ_JBBBQR010000001.1 coordinate 68,800, forward strand.
TGCTGACGGTACGCACACTATCAGCATCACGGCCACGGACAGTCTCGGTAACAGCAGCACGTTGAATTCTCAGGCCTACCTCGCGATTCAGGCCTCACCAACCATCACGATTTCAACTTTCGCCGGTCTGGACGGCCTAAACTATGCAGAAAGCCGGGCAACGCAGGCGGTTAGTGGGACATCTACCGGACTGGAAGTGGGCCAGAACGTGACTATCAGGCTGAATGGCCTGGATTATCAAACCCAAATTCTCAACGGTGGCTTATGGAGCGTTAACATCCCGTCCTCTGCGTTGCAGGTGCTGGCCAACACGACCTATTCACTTTCTGTCAGTGCAGAGGACCGGGCTGGGAATCCAACGCAGCCATCCAGCGTTAACTTTAACGTCAACCTGACGCCGCCTCCGACGGTGATGACCATCAACCCGATCTCGACCGACAACATCATCAACGCCGTCGAGATCAATGGTAACGTCACGATCTCCGGACGTTCTATCGGGCCCGCGTCATCAATGACCGTCGTGAACCTTCAGGTCGGGTCGGCAATATTTATGCCGATTACCGATGTGAATGGCAACTGGAGCATCACCATCCCGGCTCTGCCGACATTTTCCTCGCAGGGTGAGGTGCTCGTCACCGCCACGTCGCTGGATGCCACCCTGACAACCAGCGTCACCGTGGACACCCTTGCACCTACGCTGAATATCGTTTCCTTTGCGTCGGACAATGTACTCAACGCCACGGAAATGAGTACGGCAGAGGCGATTACCGGCACAGCATCCATTACCGAAGCAGGGCAAATCGTCTCGATTAACCTGAATGGGAAAACCTACAGCGCGCAGGTTTCCGTGACAGGAACCTGGAGTGTCAATGTGCCGGCCGCCGATCTGGCACAGCTAACCGATGGCAACTACACCATCACGGCGACCCTCGCCGATAAAGCGGGCAATAGCACCACCACTACGCAGACGGTTACCGTCGATACCGCGATCCCACTGCTTAGCGTTACGCTGTTTGATGACAATATTCTGACGTTGGCGGAAGCCCTGGCTGGCGCAGCGATTACCGGCAGAGGGGAAGTAGGAGCAACCGTTACGCTAACCGCAGGACCGCTGACAGGCACCACAACCGTCGGCCTCGACGGCAACTGGAGTCTTCCAATCCTGTCTGCCGACCTGCAAAGCCTGACCGACGGGCCGCAGGTCATCGGCGTGACGCTGACCGATACTTCAGGCAATAGTGCCCATCTTGATGTTACGCTGGACGTCGCACTGAACAAGACGCTCGGTGCAGGTATTACGGATATCTTCGGTAACGATGGCATCCTCAATCTGGCCGAATCACTGGTAACCCAGGTTATCAGCGGTAACGCGACCGGCAACTATCTGGGCGCGAAAGTCCAGGTCACCGTGTTGGGCAATACGGTGGAAGGCACCGTGGGCGCCAACGGTGCCTGGAGCGTCGCCCTTTCCCCGACCCTGCTCACAGGCCTGAGCAATGGCTTGTTGGCGGTTAACGTTAACATCATCGATTCACACGGCAACGTGAAGAATCAACTGGTCAATATTGATGTATTGAAATCCTCGCCGACCATTAATTCTATTGTCGCCTTCGCGGATGGCGCACTGAATGCCGCGGATGTGACTACCAGCCAGATTATCAGCGGTATCGTTAGCGGCGGCAGCGTGGCACTAGGGGCGACGGTCAGTGTGACGCTGGGCACCAAGCTTTACACCGGGATTACCGTCGGTGCAGGCGGAGCCTGGAGCCTGTCCGTTCCTGCCCTCGACTTGCAGGCCTTGCAAGATGGCACGCTGGCGCTGGGCGTTGTGGTCACCGATTACGCAGGCAACACCGCCAGCCAGATCGTGAACGTCCCGACGGTCATCAAGAATCTGCCGAGCATTACGCTGAACCCGGTCTTTGGCGATAGCGTACTCAATCTGGCCGATCTGCTGGTCAATCAAACCCTCAGCGGCACGGCTACGGGTCTGGCAGGCGGAACCATTACGCTGAGCATTGCGGGTTCACAAATTGCTACAGCTACTGTAGGTACAGATGGTAAATGGAGTACCGCAGTCACCCCAAGCGTACTCGGTATTCTACAAGGACTAGGCAGCGGTGATTTCACCGTGACCGCTACCGCGACAGACAGCGTAGGCAATACTGCCAACGGCAGTGCCGGCATCAAGTTCGATTTTGCCCAGCCAGTGATTACGCTAAACCCAGTATTTGGCGGCGATGGCTTCATCAACGCGGCAGAAGCGCTGGTAGCGCAAACGATCAGTGGCGTGGTTACCAATGCCAGTGCCGGATCGCAGGTTGCGGTTACCCTTGGCGGTAAAACCTTCCTGTCTACGGTCGGGGCGGGGGGCGCGTTCAGCCTGACGCTGCAGCCGTCCGATCTCAGCGCATTGGCCGATGGCAGCACCACCTTGAATGTCTCGGTCACGAACACCTCCGGCAATACCGGCACGGTAAACAACGCCATCAATATTATTGCCAAAAATCTGCCGACGATTAGTCTGGGTTCACTGTTTGGCGGCGATGGCTTCCTCAATGCCGCGGAAGCGGCGCTGACACAGACGATTAGCGGCACCACCACCAACGCCGTCGCGGGATCGTCCGTCGTGATACGCATCGGCACCCTGACGCTAAACGCGACGGTCGGCAGTGATGGCACCTGGAGCACCAGCGTCACGCCGCTGCAACTGTCCGGGCTGGCTAACGGTAACCTCACCATTAGTGCGACGGTGACCGACCCGGCAGGCAATAGCACCGGCGTCAGCACCGGCCTCAACGTCGCTATATTACCGCCGACGATTACGCTCAACCCGTTGTTTAACAACGGCGTACTGGATCTCACCAGCCTGTTGAGCGCGCAAACCATCAGCGGGACGACGACCAATGTGGCAGCGGGTACGTCGATCAATGTCACGCTGGGCAGCAAAACCTACACCACAACGGTCGGCGCAAACGGTAGCTGGAGCTTGCCGGTTCCTAATCTTGACCTGAAGGCTCTCACGGATGGCGTCACGAGCGTTGGCGTCCGTCTGGTGGATGCGGCGGGTAACGTTGGTCAGCAGGCCAGTAACATCAGCGTAGCGATTAACGGCCAGCCAACGCTGACCCTCAACCCGCTCTTTGGCGGTGACGGTTTGCTCAACGCCGTCGAGGCTGCTGCAGGTCAGGTCATCAGCGGAACCAGTACCAATGCGATAGGATCCACAATCCAGATCTCACTAGGCACCAAGACTTACTCTGCCGTGGTGCAAAGCAACGGTAGCTGGTCCGTCAGCCTGCCTTCACTCGATCTCAACAGCCTGACTGACGGCACGCTTTCTCTCAGCGCCACGCTGACCAACGCGGCAGGGAAAAGCGCCAGCGCAGGAGCGTCGATTGGCGTGGGCGTTCACTCGTTGCCAACGGTCAGCCTCGGTTCTCTTTTTGGCGGAGACGGTTACCTGAATCTGGCTGAAGCAGGCGTAAACCAGATCATCAGCGGAACCACAACCAATGCAGCGGGCGGTAGCATCACGTTGACCATAGGCGGACTCGTGCTCAACGCCACGGTCGCCAGCAACGGCACCTGGAGCGTCACGGTACCGAGTGCCAATCTGACCAGCATCCTTGATGGCAACCTGACTGTCGGTGTCACCGTCACTGACCGTTACGGCAACACCAATAACTCCAGTAGCAATGTGATCGTCAAAACGCACCAGTTGCCGCAGTTGGGCATTGATGCGGTGGGATCGCTGGTGGGGAATACCGTTGGCCTACTGGCAAACGGCGTCACTGTCAGCGGGACATCACGCTACGTGCAGCAAGGTGCCAAGGTGACCGTCACGCTGCTCGGCCAGACGCTACAGGGTACCGTCGGTGCGGATGGCAAGTGGAGCACACAGTTCACCAGCTCAATTTTAGGCATCAACGTCTTAAACGTCGCCGCAGTGTTGACCGCGCTGCTGGGAACAACGGTTGAAGCCTCCGTCACCGATCAGGCGGGTAACTTCACCGGCGTCTCCGCCGGATTAACTTCCGGTATCTCTCTCGGGTTGCCGCTAATGAGCATGATGGCGCTGGATGTTGACGATAGCAGTCTCGTTCAGATGGCCTCACTGTCCAGCGAACAGCTCGACACCGGAGAAAATGCCGAAGTACAGCCCCTTACTGTCAGCTCGAAAATGGCAGCAGCCACGCTCAGTGAGACAAACACCATCAACAATAGCGCCAGCACCGAAGTGGAAGACAGCGTTTATGCCATCGGTGGCGTCGTTATCAATCTGGCCGACGGCAGTGTGCAAACGGGCGAGGATGTCGAAGGTGGAGAAGGCGACGACATTATTACGCTTTCAACGCTCGACTTTACCCAAATCGACGGTGGTGACGGCATTGATACGCTGGTTCTGGATGGCACTGAGCTCAATCTGGACCTCACCGCGTTGGGGTTGAAAATCGATAACGTGGAGATCTTCGATTTAGGTCAAAACGGCACCAACAGTATCACGCTGGATCTCGACCGCGCCCTGAATGTCACCGACCGACCCGAAGATGATCTGCTGATCGTCGGGGGCGAAGGAAATCGGGTGAACCTGATTCCGGGAGAAGGCATCTGGAGCACGGTAGGACAGCGCGATATTGATGGTCAACGCTTTGATGTCTACCACCATTCATCGCTGGATAGCGCCAACAACCTGGGAGATGTACTGGTGCAGCAAGGCCTGCTCGTCAATATGGTGTAACGGTGTTTTAAGCGCTGGCTCTACCAAGAGCCGCTGCTTATACACAAATGCGGAGATCAACGCGGATTTTGTCGTTATCCGGCGTAAAAAATTATGCTGAGGAGATAGCAGGTTTAGGATGAGCCGCATGGACGCGGCGAAAGCTTGCGCCACGTCTGACAAAAACGTCAGAGACGTTTTTGAACAGCACTTGTGCTGGCCCGAAGGGCGAGCCCCATTTATGGGGCGAGTAAACGTGTCGCAAGCGGTCCGTTAAACCTGATATCTACGAAGGAACCGCGCCAGCGGCATAATTTCCGCCAAAAGCCTGGGGTCTCGGGGCGAGCGGCGTTTGAGCCGTCCCGAGTCGGGCGCGTGCTACGAGATAGCATAAAAAATCGCCATTATCGCGCACGAAACGGCCTCAGCAGCGGCATAGATACGTGTCCAAGAGACGGTACGAAACTGCCTCGATAGCGGCACAAATATGTGTAAAGGAACTAAAACAAAGAGTGATGAAAACAGGGGTCATTGATGCACACACCATTTTTTATCAGGGGCATATTTTTTCCGCACCACCGTACTTGTTTGACTCGCACACTGCGCCATCACACCCCGCGTTATGTGTTGGCGCTCGGGCTGGCCTGCAGTGGCCTTTCCTTTATCTATAGCTCGCCGACGTTCGCTCAGGCCGTCGCGTTTGACTGGTCCGCCGCACCGACAGAACAGCAGGTCGATAGTCTGGATCTCAAGCAGGCCATTCTCCGTGCGTTTGCACGCAACCCACAAATTGCACAGGCTTCGGCGCAGATTCGCGTCGGTGAAGCCGATCTGCGCGTCGCACAAAGTGCCTGGTTCCCGCAAATCGGCCTTAGCGGCAATGTCGGCCAGTCCGATCAAAGTGATTCTGGCGGCACGATGAGCAACAACGCCACAGCGGGTATTACGCTGAAACAGCTGCTGTATGATTTTGGTAAGACGGGCGGCAGTATTGATGAGCAGCACAGCCTGTCAGATGCCTATCGCTATCAGCTCTACGGCGTCATGACCACGGTAGGTCAGCAAACCTTACTAACCTACCTGAAAGTCAAACGCTATCAGGAATTGGGTCAGGCAGCAGATCGCAATATCGCGTCGCTCAGTCAGGTCAGAGACATCGCGACGCTGCGTTCTGAGGCTGGCCTCAGTACGCAATCCGACATCCTGCAGGCGGAAACCCGCATCGCGGGCATGAAGGCAACGCTGGAGCAATACCGTGCGCTGGAACGTTCCTCGCTGGCCCAACTCAGCGTGTTGACCGGCGTTCTCCCCACCGCCCTACCCGATCTGCCCCGTGCGCTGCTGCAACAAAAAATTACGCTCAAGGCACTCCCCTACCAGCAGAGTAATGCGGTGCTGAGCGCGCAGTCCAAGCAGGAAGCCTCGCGCCATCGGATTCGTCAGGCAGAAGCCCAGCACTGGCCCACCATTGCCGTGCAGGCGGGCCGTACCCGCTATGAAACCGACAGGCGTAATTACTGGGACGATCAGCTACAGCTGGTGGTGGAAGCCCCGCTTTATCAAGGCGGTGCCGTCAGCGCACGCGTTGATGCCGCATCAGGCACGCGTGAAGCGGCGCAGGCTGAAGTCGAAGCGGCAAAGCTGGATATGAACCAGAAAGCCTCAACGGCCTATGCCGACCTCATCGGCGCGCAGCAACGTGAGAAAGCCAGCCAGCAACAAATCACCAGCGCAACCTACACCCGCAACGTTTATCAGGATGAATACAAACTCAGCAAACGCAGCCTGAATGACCTGCTCAGCGTTGAACAAGACGTATTGCAGGCTGAAACCTCACGCATCGGCGCGTTATATGACGGCTGGGAGGCGGCGGTTAACTATGCCGCGGCCGTCGATAATCTGCTGGATATGTTGGGCATTGAGCGTCATCAAGCCACTGGCGAGACGTTACCGTCGCTGTAAGCCGGCTCACCTGCCGGATAAGAACATGCAGGAATGTGAATGACACAAATCACCCAAACTGAAACCTGGATTGCCGCCATGGCCCGCGCCGCCGCCCACTATGGACAGGTGGTCGATATCCAGTCGGTACGCCAGCAGATGCGCTGGTACGAACAGCAACCCATTGCCCGCCAGTTAGAACAAATCAGCCACCTGATGGGGTTAAGCATCAGCCTGCGACACACGGAGAAGCTCCACTGGCGCAACAAAATATTACCGGTATTGGCGGAAACCGACGATGGCGGCGTCATCGTCATTGAGTCGTTAAATGATGAGGGCATCGCCACCTACTGGCTGAATGACGGGGGCGACCTTCAACGTGAAGCCGAACTGACGGAACTCATCAAACACAGTCAGGGGATTATCGTACTGGTCGGCATCGCCGAACGTGGCCGCGATACCCGCATCGATGATTTCGTCAAACCGTACCGCAAGCACTGGTTCTGGCAACATTTTCGTGGTGCAAAACGGCAGATCGGGGAAATTTCTCTCGCGTCTATCGTGGGTAACGTTCTGGCACTGGCGGGGATCCTGTTCTCCATGCAGGTGTATGACCGCGTGATTCCGGCGCAGTCGATTCCCACCCTGTGGGTGTTGTTTTTCGGCGTACTGCTGGCCGCTGCATTAGAGTACGCCATCCGTTTATCACGCACCGTCGTCTCCGATCTGATGGGCAAAAGCATCGATCTGCACGTATCAGGGATGCTGTTCGCCCGCGCATTGGCGATCAAAAATGAAGCCAGACCGAAATCCACCGGCTCGTTTATTTCACAACTGCGGGAAATCGATCAGGTACGTGAACTGCTGACGTCCACCACCGTCGGGGCGGCAGCCGACATGCCGTTCGTCTTTCTGTTTCTCGGCATTATGGCGATGATCGGTGGGCCGCTGGTGCTGATTCCCATGCTGGCGATCCCGCTGATTGTGATCCCCGGTCTGATGCTGCAATGGCCGATGGCGAAGCTCGCCAAGGAAGGGATGCGCGAAAGCGCGTTGCGGAATGCGGTACTGGTCGAGTCCATCGAAGGGATCGAAGATATCAAAGCGCTACAGGCCGAACCCTACTTCCAGCGCCAGTGGGAGCAGACGCACGAAGTCAGCGCCGCCATCGGGATGAAGCAACGCATCTGGGGCGCACGGCTCAGCGGCTGGGCCTCGACCGTCCAGCAGTTAACCTATGCTGGCATGCTGGTGTTCGGCAGCTATCTGGTGCTGGCAGGCGATATCACCACCGGTACGCTCGTGGCCTGTAGTCTGCTTTCCTCACGCACCATCGCGCCGCTTATGCAGTTAACGATGGTGTTTTCCCGCTGGCAGCACGCGAAAACCGCCATGACCGGGCTGGATGACATCCTGCAAAAACCGCTGGATCGGCCAGAAGACAGCAAAATGGCGCACTGCCCGATCCTTCAGGGCCACTTCCAGCTCCATAACGTGCAATACAGCTACGATCCTGAACAGGGTGATATCGCCTTGCAGGTCGGCAAGCTGGAGATCAAATCGGGCGAAAAAGTGGCGCTGTTGGGTAAGGTCGGCGCGGGTAAATCCACCCTGCTCAAGCTGCTTGCCAATCAGGCCACGGCGACGCGTGGCAAGGTCATCATTAATGGCGTCGACATCAGCCAGATCGATCCGGCAGATGTCCGCCGTCAGTTGGGCTTTCTGTCGCAGGAATCGCGTCTGTTCTTCGGCAGCCTGCGGCAAAACCTGATGCTCGGCAACCCACACGCGACCGAGCAAGAGCTGTTGCAGGCGCTGCGTATTAGCGGTGCGCTCAGCCTGATCCAACAGGATGCTTCCAGTCTGGATCGCATCATTCATGAAGGCGGACGCGGTTTATCCGGCGGGCAGCGGCAGATGATTCTGCTAAGCAGGATGCTGTTACGCAATCCCCAGATCGTGCTGCTGGATGAACCCACCGCCTCGATGGACGAACAGCTGGAAAACCACGTTATCCACCAGCTAAGCAGTTGGCTCACGGGGCGCACGCTGGTGCTGGTGACACACCGCCCGGCGCTGCTCAAGCTGGTTGACCGCGTGGTCGTCATGGATGGCGGGCGCATCGTGGCAGATGGCCCACGTGACCAGATTTTGAAAGCGATCAGCAAACCGGCAGATGCCGCACAGAGCGTGGCGTAAGGGGAAACACAATGAGTAGCATCACTATCCATGATGACCTGAAACGCCAGGGTCGACGCGTCTCCGCCATTATTTGGCTCAGCCTGTTGGGGCTGGTCGTGTTTTTTATCTGGGCCACCTTTGCCGTGCTGGATGAAGTGTCCGTCGGGAGCGGTAAGGTGACGCCGTCGACCCGCGCACAGGTGATTGAAAGCCTGGACGGCGGGATCATCGGCCAGCTGTACGTGCAACAGGGCAACGTCGTCGAGAAAGGTCAGGTGCTGGCACAGTTAGACGTCAACCGTTTTCAGTCGGTCTACGGTGAAGCCTTCTCCCGCGTGCAGACGTTGCGGGCATCCGCAGAACGTCTGCACGCCGAGCTCAGCGGCGAACCACTCAAATTCAGCGCGGAAACCCTGAAGGAACCGGCGCTGGCCGCACGCGAACGCCAACTTTATGAATCACGCTTGCGTAATCGCGATGAAACGGTCGCCAACCTGCAACAATCGATGCGGCTGGTGGAGCAAGAGTTGCGGATGACAGAGCCGCTGGTGCAGCGCGGCGCTGCCAGCGCCGTCGAAGTGATTCGGCTGCGCCGCCAGATTAGCGAGATCCGCGGCAAAATCGACGAAGCCCGCAACCAATACGCCGTGCGGGCGCGGGAAGAACAGGTCAAGAACAACGCCGATCTGGAAGCACAAATGGAAGTGGTCAGCGGGAAAGCCGACCAGCTCAAGCGCGCCACCATTACGTCACCGGTACGCGGTATTGTGAAAGATATTCAGGTAACGACCGTTGGCGGCGTGCTGCAACCGGGCGGCAAGCTGATGGAAATCGTACCGCTGGAAGATCAGTTGCTGATCGAAACACGCATCAACCCACGCGATATCGCCTATATCCGGCCGGGCTTGCCTGCTACGGTAAAAATCACCGCCTATGATTCTTCCATCTACGGTAACTTAACGGGTGAAGTCGAAAGCGTATCGCCCGACACCCTTCAGGACGAAGTCAGGCGCGATCAGTTTTATTATCGGGTCTATGTGCGCACCACACAGGCGGAGCTGACCAATAAAGCCGGGGAAAAATTCCCCATCGTGCCCGGCATGGTCGCCAGCGTGGAGATAAAAACCGGCCAGAAAAGCGTGCTGGACTATCTGATTAAGCCGTTGAACAAGGTCAATGAAGCGCTGCGTGAACGTTAAACTCACGCATGGAAAAACGAGCGTAATTGACAAACAACAGCGCCGCCGGTTTCCCGTGCGGCGCTGTCATGACAAAACAACGTAGTGATCACACTACTTCTTAACGGTGACGTTCTTGATCTGCCATGTGCTGTCGCTCGTCAGTTTGACGTTCTTCATCGTCACTTCGATCGGCTTTTTCGCGTTTTCGCCGTTCAGCACCACCACACCTTTGGTTTGGGACGTAATATCTTTAAACGTAATGTCGCTCCAGTCAGGCACATTACTTCCCTCTTTTTTCTCATACACCGTATCAATCACAATCGGTTTCGCCACATTCTTCATGACCACATTGCTATACCGAACGCCATTGACCACCCCGGCAGCCGATTTGTCACTCTTAATGCGTAAGCCATTCGTGGTGCCATTCATGTTCAGATCATCGACGGTCACATTGTAAACCCCCATCGTTTCGCTGCCGATCGACATACCGTGGCCCGTTCCGAATTCATTATGCAAAATGGAGATATTGCGCGTCTCGGCACGGCCTTTATAGGCTTTGATCGCCACGTTATCGTCACCCGTCGAAATATTGCTGTGGGCAATCGTGATGTTTTTTGATGACATCGGATCGATACCGTCGGTGTTTCTTGCCGTGGACGGCGTTTTGATCGTGGTTTTCCACGCGGTTAAGCCATCACCATCGCTGAACACGACGTGGAAGTTCGGGGAGTTAATGAGAGAGACGTTGTACAGTGTGAAATTCTTACTCTTATTAATCTGAATCAGTCGTGGGGTGTTCTGTTTTAGCTTTTTCACTTTGGCATCGGCGGCCAGATCCCACCAACTCACCTTTTTATCCTGAAGCTTCACGCCCCCTTGCCCATCAATGATGCCCGGCCCATAGATTCCGCTGTTCGTCGTACTCGTGGCGGTAATAAATGCATTACAACCTTTACCGTTGTTATCCACTACGCCACAGGATGACGCCGCATTCTCAAAAGACTTGGCGTTGTTCACGGCACGCAGCGTCACCCCACTGTCGATTAATAAGCTGACGCCCGAAGGCAGAGAAAGTGGACCGCTCAGAAAGACGGACGTACTCCCCGCGCTCAGCCTGACCGCTTTGCCTTGTCCGCAGTTATTCAACGCTTTTTGAATAGCGCTGGTGGCCGTGCTGCTGTCCGCTTTCAGTACCGTACAGGAGGACGGGGCTTTCGGCTCACTCACCGTTCGTGAGTCAGAAGCAAATGCCGATGCGCTGAACAGGCCGATAAGGCCCAGTGATAGTGATAAAACTCGCTTACCTGATTGGTATTCCATGTCAAACCTTCCCTATAGATATCCGCAATTTCTTGTGACTAAAAAAGAATGACGCATTCATTTTTCTTAATTAAGAAAAATGAAACGCCTTTATAGAAACCAAGAATTGTCGAACATGCATATGTAGATTAATAAAAAGTCCATTTACATAAAACTTTGCTAATGTTTATTAAGAAAAGCATTCAGTTTTATGCATGATTAAATTATCACCAGAAAAGTAAATGAAGTATCAACAGAACGTGGAAAGAAACCGAATCCCGTCACGTGCAGTCAAGGGCGAGTGGTAAGATTTTTATCTCTTCAAGCCATTCACTTTTCTTATTTCTTTAATAAGAACCTTCCGAATATTTATTAGTTCACAAGAAATAATTAAATAAAATATAATAAACAAAAGATAAAATTAAATATAAAATAATCACAGGGTAAATTAAATAATCTGATTAATCTCAACAATTTTGTCGAATTATTATTCATTTCTAATTCCCTACTATATAATCCTTCTCGATGCGCAAGGACTCCCTCTTTATTTGGAATAAATAAAGAGAAAAAATATCCGTTTAATTTACAAGGAAAAACAAATGTTTAAGTATTTAACACCGATATTTTTATGCACCGCTGCTATTTCTTTTCAGGCTCAAGCTGATGACACCATGTTGATGCTGCTGAAAAAAGACAATGCCACCTATTTAAGCTGGTCTACCGATGCAGGCAATGTGGTTCGCCAGGATGTGTATCGCAGCACCAGTAATAATCAGGCGAGCAGCGAAAAAATTGCAGAGCTCAATTCCACCGACAGAACCTTTACCGATTTAAGCGCTAATCCAAAGTCGGATTATTGGTATTGGGTGGATACCGTTAGCGGTAATAATAATGTACTGAAGTCTAATGCTGCACCGACTAATCCTAGCCTGGAGCCAACACCACTGCGTGCAGCGTCACTGAAGGCTGCCAGTTCAGAATGTAAAGCAGGAGCGGTAATCAAAAATAAAACCGTCGACTGTGGCGGTATTACTCTGGGCCTGAGCTGTTCAGGTGACAGTGATAAGCAGCCTCCTGTTATCACGCTGGAAAATGCCACCATTAAGAACCTGCGCATCTCTGAGAAAGGCGGTTCTGACGGTATCCACTGTAAGTCAGGCGACTGCCGGATTGAAAACGTAATATGGGAAGACGTTTGCGAAGATGCGGCAACCAACCTGGGTAAAACCATGACCATCGTCGGCGGTGTTGCCCATAACACCACCAATGGCCCTGGCGGCAAGCCGGACAAAGTGCTGCAACAGAACGCCAAAAACAGCCACACTATCGTACAGGGCAACTTCACCCTGACTGGCCAACACGGCAAACTGTGGCGCTCTTGCGGTGACTGCACCAACAACGGTGGCCCACGTAACCTGACCATCATCAGCGCAACCGTTAACGGTACCATCGACAGCATCGCTGGCGTAAACCGTAACTTTGGCGATGTCGCTGAGATCCGCGATCTGCGTATTAAAGGCTACAAAGCGGGTAAACCACCGGTCTGTGAAGAGTTTAATGGTGTAGAAAAAGGGAAAGGCAAATCTGAGAAATACGGCGAATTCTGGGATACCAAGAACTGTAAAGTCAGCCGTTCAAACGTTAAACCGCTGTAATTCTGCTGGCAGAATTCACACGTAATTAACTTCCTCTGGGGTCCTGACGCATCAGTCATCTACAGACCGTGCTACTAAGCACGGTCTGTTTCATTTCATCACCCTTGCTGCAATTCGGTAAACAGCGTGCGCTTCAGCGCCAGCTCGACGCCACGCAGTTCAGCCAGCCCTTTCAGACGACCGATTGCCGAGTAGCCGGGGTTGGTTTTCTTTTTCAGATCGTCCAGCATTTGGTGCCCGTGATCCGGACGCATCGGAATCGGACGGCGATCGCCGGCCTTCTGACGACGTAGCTCTTCTGCCAGAATGGCATTGATGATTGCTACCATATCCACATCACCTTGCAAGTGCGCCCCTTCGTGGAAGGAATTGGGATTGTCTTCGCGACAGGTCGCACGCAGATGGGTGAAATGCACGCGATCGGCAAACGTTTCCAGCATCGTAACCAAATCGTTATCGGCCCGTACGCCGTAAGAACCTGTACAGAAGGTAAAACCGTTGTGCAGGCTATCAACCGTCTGTTTCAACCAACGCATGTCGTCAATCGTGGACATCACGCGCGGCAACCCAAGGATCGGACGCGGTGGATCGTCAGGGTGAATGGCCAGGCGAATACCGACAGCTTCCGCAACGGGCACAATCTCACGCAGGAAATGCCCAAGGTGCTCACGCAGTGTCGCATGGTCAATACCGTCATATTCCGCCAAACGTCCGCGAAATTGCTCCAGCGTATAGCCTTCTTCGGAGCCCGGCAGGCCCGCGATAATGTTCCCTGTCAGGCGCGCAATCTCTTCTTCACTCATCGCACGGAAATAGTCGGCAGCCTGTGCCTGTTCATCCGCCGTGTAATCTTTTTCAGCACCGTGACGCTGTAGGATATGCAGTTCAAAGGCCGCAAAGGCAATATGATCGAAACGCAGCGCTTTTGAACCATCTGGCAGAACATACTCCAGATCGGTTCGCGTCCAGTCCAATACGGGCATGAAGTTATAGCACACCGTATCAATCCCACACTGCGCCAGATTACGCAGCGATTGCTGGTAATGGGCAATATGCTGCTGATAATTCCCCGTTTGGGTTTTGATCTCTTCATGCACCGGCACGCTTTCCACCACCGACCAGACCAGCCCTTTCGCCTTCAATTCGGCTTTGCGCTTTTCAATCTCTTCAACCGACCAGATTTCGCCATTGGGGATGTGGTGCAGCGCCGTCACCACGCCGGTCGCGCCCGCCTGCCGAACATCATCCAGTGAGACAGGATCGTTCGGGCCGTACCAACGCCAGGTTTGTTCCATACCGAGTTACCTTTTTTCGCCAAGTGAGAAAGTTGTTTTGTCACTTTTTTCATCAATAAATAAGGAAAAGACTACCTCACCGGGGCAGGCTGTCAAACGAAATGCACAAATTGATTGACCAATTACACAAAAAATTCAATTTTTGGCCTAACAGGAATGCGAAAAAGACTGTAAAAATGAAGATGAAGTCAAAAACAGGTTATTTGGTCTGATATCTTTTCTCTCCGCACACCGATGCGATGCCGGAGAGAAAATCCACGCGGGAAAGGACATGTAGGAAGGAATCAGGATTCCAGACGTGAGGGAACGGACTCGAACAGGTAACCATCGAACGCCGGATCGTCCACGTTCGAGATTTCCAGCAGCTTAATTTTTACGTTTTCCAGATGCTGCCACATTGCCTGACGCGCCATGTTCACATCGCGGCGAGACACGGCACGCAGAATCTGCTCATGATCGTCCAGCCACTGGCGCTGGTAGCTGAAATCATCAGTATGGGAGTGAATGCCCTGCCACATTGGGCTGCGTTTACGCGCCTGCCACACCTCATACACCATATTGGCTAAGACGCTGTTTTGAGTAGACTGCGCCAGCAGGCAATGGAATTGCTCATCGGCGCTTTCATCCACGCTGCCGTTTTCAAGCGATGCCCTTTCTTGTTCAATGGCCTGGCGCATTTTCACAATGTCGCTTTTGGTCGCCTGCATCGCGGCAAACGCGGCAACTTCGCCTTCCAGCAGTTGGCGCGCCTGCATCAGCTCAAAGGGGCCATAGCCGCTGTCCACTACGCCCTCTTTTCCCTGCGGGGTCGGCAGTTGCATGACATAAACGCCAGAGCCTTTACGCACCTCGATCAGCTTTTCCAGCTCCAGCATGATCAGCGCTTCACGCACCACGCTACGGCTGACGTTGTAGGTTTCAGCAATATCACGCTCGGGAGGCAAGCGATCGCCAATCTGATAGTTACCCTTCAGAATTTCCGCGCGAAGATTGTCGCCAATCTGCTGATATAAACGCATACCGCCATCCCTTTATTCAACATCGGCCATCGCAATATTGGCCTGACCAAAAGACAGAAAAATGCCCAATTTGTCTGAAGTATAACATGAAGCCCTATTACGCCGCACGTTGAGCAATCTGCACGCGAAATAATTTCAGATATAGTGTTGTCGAAACGCCATTACCCCGTTAGCGATCAGGTTGATGTTGCCCAATAGGCAAGGAGCATAGATGACAATAAACGTATTCCGGTTCGTTTCGTGGACCACCTGGAAGCAGGTGATGGCGAGCCTGCTCGCTCTGGTCGGTGTGCTTTTTATCGTGGGGTGCAATAGCAATCCGCGTGATATCACACCGTTAGGACAAGCGTCATTCGAGCGTTATCAGCAAGACACGACGCGTTGGGTAGAACAACATCGCGCCTTCCAAACCACGGATAAACAGCTGGAATTACGCTGGAACACCCCCAGCGAAACACGCCCTGCGGGTCAGCCGCATAAAGCGATTTTGCTGGTTCACGGGCTGGGAGATTCACCCGGCTCATTCATTGACGTCACGCCGCAACTGGTCAAACAGGGATTTCTGGTCAGAACCGTGCTGCTACCGGGGCATGGTACCCAGCCATCCGATCTGCTGCACGTCACCGTCGATGACTGGCGCGAAGTCGTCGCCGAGCAGGCCGCCATTCTCAGCAAAGAAGTCGATGAGGTCTATCTGGGCGGCTTTTCCACCGGTGGCAATCTGGTGCTGGAATACGCGTTGCAACACCCTGAAATCAAAGGGCTGGTGCTGTTTTCTCCTGCGATTAAATCCAATGAAAAATACGACTTCATGACGCCCCTGCTATCGGTGTTTACCGACTGGCTGATGCCGCCTCGCCCCGGCTACCCACAGCAGTTAGCAACCCGCTATATGCGCGTGCCGACCAACGGCTTTGCCCAATATTATTATTCCAGCAGCGGTGTTCGTTCACAGCTCGCCAAAAAGCCTTATGACAAACCGGTATTAATCGTCCTGGCAGAGCATGATTCCGTCGTTGATACAGCTTACATTGTCAACACGTTCGATACGTTGTTTACCCACCCACGCAGCCGCCTGATCTGGTATGGCGATCGCCCTGCTGGCATACATTCCTCGCGCGTTTTGGTGCGTACGGGTTCGCTGCCTGAATGGCGCATCAGCCAGTTCTCGCACATGTCACTTCTGTTTTCACCAGACAATAAGGAATACGGCAAAACCGGTGCAATTGTCATTTGCGCCAATGGACAAACCAATAGCGACCTCGCGGCCTGTGCGGATCGCAGCACGCTGTGGTATTCCGATTGGGGATACGTGGAAAACGGCAAAACCCACGTGCGCCTGACCTTTAATCCCTATTTCGACTGGCAAAATCAGATCATGGCCAACGTACTGGACGCGCAATAGCCTTATCGCAAACCGGGAGTTGTCATCATTTGGTCATCAAGGGCGGGTATTTTGACTTAAAGACAAATCCGCCCAAAGATTAGCCATGATCGCCATGCCCGTTCCTTGCGCCCGACCGCTCCTCCGGGGTACACCGGTGGCGCGAGATCTTTGCATTCCCTTGCCGGACGTTTCTCCTAACACCGACAACGCCACCGTATTGCAGTTATTCAGTAAAAATAAAGAGTGGGTCAGCCTGCCTGTCGTTGAGGATGGACGCCCTTTTGGCTTAATCAACCGCCACATTTTTCTCTCACAGATGTCGCGGCCTTTTTATCGCGAACTGTACGATAAAAAGAGCTGCATCGCGTTTATGGATAAAAACCCGCTGATTGTTGATGCGCTGGCGTCGCTAAACGACGTGGCCGATCAAACGGTGATCACCGGTGATAAATCGCTGACAGACGGCTTTATGATCACCGAGAATGGACGTTATATCGGTATCGGGCTTGGCATCGATCTGATTAAGGCCGTCTCCGATATGCACCTACGCCAACATCAGCAAATTATGCAGAGCATCGAATATGCCAGTGTGATTCAGGCCGCGATGCTGACGACATCAACGCAGGCGATGTCGCGCACGCTTGCCGACTGGTGTTTGGCCTGGGAACCGCGAGACTGTGTCGGCGGCGACTGCTATGCCTTTAAAACCTACCAGAACGGCTGGTTTGCCGCCGTCGCGGACTGTACCGGACACGGCGTGCCCGGCGCATTTATGACGCTGATTTTCTCTTCCGCATTAGAACAGGCGCTGACACAGCACGGTCCGATGCTGCCAGCGCAGCTATTACAGGCCATCAACCGTCATATTAAAGATACGCTGGGGCAACGTGACGAAACGCGCCAGCTCTCTAGCTCTAACGACGGCTGCGACGCCATGCTGGTGTTCTGCGATATGACGCGCAATACGCTGACGTTTGCCGGCGCGAGGATGCCAGCCTTCATGCTGCAACGCCAGAACGGACAGCTGACGCCACTCCAGTGCGATCGTATGGGAATCGGTTATACCGAAACACCTTATGACTACCAGTGGTCGAGCTATGAATTGCCGCTCCATGATAACGATATGTTTTTTACCACCACGGACGGATTGACGGACCAAATCGGCGGAGAACGCAGGATTATGTTTGGAAAACGCCGGCTACAGGAGCATCTCCAGCACTATCAACACCAGCCGATGCGTGAACTGGCTAACCAGCTTCTATCGGCACACAAGATCTACCAGGGCGATCAGACCCGACGAGACGATTTAACTTTTTGGGGCTTCCGACATTGTTCGACTTTTGTTTAATCAGGCAGGCAGAATGATGCCAAACATCAAATACACTGAATTTTTTTCGCCCTCACACCAGCATGACATCACGCTGTATTACGTGGGCTATTTTTCACAAAACATCATCAGTTCACTGGCTGAAACCATGCGGCTACAGCTGGAGAAAAAGCAGCTTCCTGCCGGTATCCGCCGTCGACTGTTCTCTACCTTCGTCGAAATGGTGCAGAACATTACCCGCTATTCCGCCGCCCCGCTAACGGCGCTCGATCAGCCCGTCGAGGTTCGGCATGGCTCCGTCTGTCTGGGTTACGAAAATGGCAAATACTTCCTGCTATGCGCTAACCCGATACACCCCGACGATGTCGAGACGCTGCGGGGACGCCTTGAGCCACTGCGCGGTATGACGCTTGATGAAATCCGGCTCGCGTACAAGGCCTCTCTGCGTGATGAAACCCCGTCATCAAGCAAAGGCGCGGATATGGGGTTGCTAACCGTCGCGCGTGATGCCAGTGAGCCACTCCAGTTTACGTTTCGGGCCGACGCATCAACGGGGCTATCTACGTTTTATCTGAAGGCAATCATTTGACATGAAAAATATAACAACCTTAAGCAACCTCCATATTTCGGGGACATCCTGTACCCCGGCCGTTGATTTTCACTTTGACACACACCGTCTTTATCTTTCCGGCGAATCTTATCCTGAGAATGCTGCGGCGTTTTACCGTCCGCTGCTTACAGAGATTGAGGCGTATCTGCTCGCGTTAACGACCTATGCGGAAACGATGCCACCGGATGAGGCACTGCCGAGCATCGAGATTCACGTCTCCCTGATTTACTTCAACAGTTCCAGT
This sequence comes from Pectobacterium sp. 1950-15, assembly GCF_037136835.1. NCBI lineage: Bacteria > Pseudomonadati > Pseudomonadota > Gammaproteobacteria > Enterobacterales > Pectobacteriaceae > Pectobacterium > Pectobacterium sp. 1950-15. The sequence continues at coordinate 87,659 of NZ_JBBBQR010000001.1, forward strand.
ACCAAGATGCTGTTCAGTTTATTCAACCTGCTTAATCAGGCGGCGGAACGGTCGCTATCGATTGCCCTGTATTGGTATTACGACAAAGACGACGACATTGCGGAAGAATTTGGTGAAGAACTGCACATCGACTTCCCTGCCCTGACCTTTCACAGCACGATTTTGAGTGATAACCATGAGCACAATTGAATTGTTTACACCGGAATACGACATTCTGCTCGCCGCGCGCAACATCGCTAACCAGCAGGAAAGGCCAGCCGAAGTCTATCGCGACACGCTGCTGGCGTTAACCGACCACTACCAGCGGCTGGTACGAGAATCGCACCGCCTGATTTCACGCAGCGATCGGGCGGAGAAGGAGCTGAACCGCGTGAACGCCCAGCTCAATCAACTGGCGGTCGAACTGGAATACAAGGCTAGCCACGATCCGCTGACCAGCGTGTATAACCGTGGCGCGATTATTGAACGCATCAATCACGCGCTGGAACGCAATCAGGCGGCGCTCATCGTGCTGGATATCGATCACTTCAAACTGGTGAACGATACCTACGGTCACCCTACTGGCGACGCCGTCATTTGCGATCTGGTATCGCGCGTGCAGAACGTGCTGAATACCACAAGCAGCATTGGCCGTGTTGGCGGTGAAGAGTTCACCATTCTGCTGGAAGGACATACGCTGATGCAGGCCGTCTCGCTCGCCAGCCGCCTTCATCAGGATCTCAACAGAATGCCGCTCAGCGTCCTGCCGCAACAGCGCGTTACCGCCAGCTTTGGCGTCAGTTGGGCACCGCAGAAAACCCGTTTCGATGCGCTCTATAGCGCAGCGGATGCCGCGCTCTATCAGGCCAAGGAAAAAGGCAGAAATAGAGTGGAATTTCAGTAAGTCGCGTGCCGGGCGATTGCCGTCGCCCTGACTCACGATCATAATAGTGGGTATCGGCTTCTCCGAGACAGATTCCCGCTATGCGATTCGATTTAACCGATCTCCGGCTGTTTCTCAATATTCAGAAAGCAGGCAGCATTACCGGTGGCGCAGGAGCGTCCAGTCTGACCGTCCAGGCCGCCAGCGAACGTATCCGCGGTATGGAAGAGGAACTTGGCGTACCGCTGCTGTTGCGGTCAAAGGCGGGCGTTTCGCTCACCGACGCGGGATTTTCACTCGCACACCATGCCCACATCATCCTGCGTCAGGTAGAACATATGCGCAGTGAATTACACCAATACAGCAAGGGGCTGCGCGGTCATATTCCGCTGCTGTGCAACTCTGCGGCGCTGAATGAATATTTACCCGCCCTGCTGGGTCGCTATCTGGTGGTCTGTCCGCAAATATCCGTATCGGTGAATGAAAAACTCAGCCGCGACATCGTCAACGCTATCCGCAATCAAACCGCCGATCTCGGCATTGTGGCCGATTCTGTTTCGCTCGACGGGCTGGAAACGCGCCCGTTCCGTCAGGACGAACTGGTGGCTGTGGTTCCCCGCGCCAGTATCTGGTCTGACGCCTCGCAGCTTACCTTTTCCGATATTGCCGACGCCGAATTTATCGGGCTTAGCGAAGGCGCGGCGTTACAGGAGCACATCGACGAGTACGCCAAAAGGCTGGGGAAACGCCTGAATTACCGCGTGCGCCTTGCCAGTTTCGACGCGGTTACTCAGGTGATTCACAGCGGTATCGGCATTGGCATTCTTCCACGCCATGCAGCACAACGCATGATAGAGCGACTGGACATCCGTACGATCCCGCTCGCAGACGATTGGGCGACACGTAATCTGGTTGTCTGCGCCCGCCAGTTTTCCACGCTGCCCGGTTACGTTCAGGATTTCGTGGCGTTTATTACGGCAGAGAACGCCGCTTAAAGCAGCCCGCGCATGGCCATGTATCCACCCAGCGCCATCAGCCCGATGAAGAAACAGCGCCGGAAAACCTGCTCGCTAATCGCGTGGCGCAGGCGTTGCCCCATCATCATGCCCAGTAACGCGGGAATCAGCGCCAGCATCGACTGCCAGAGATCGATGCCCTGTAGCCCGATTCCCTGCATTAGCTGTAGCGCCAGCCCCAGCGTGGAGACGGTAAATGCCAGCCCCAGTGCCTGTACCAGATCGTTTTTATTGAGTCGCAGGCATTGCAGGTAAGGTACGGCGGGGATCACGAAGACGCCCGTTGCCGCCGTAATAGCACCGGTGATGTAACCCACCAGCGGCGACAGCCAGATTTCATGACGGCCAGGCTGCGGCAAGGTGGTCGCTAGAATCCCCCACAGGCCGTAAACCACCAAAATGCCGCCGAGCGCCGCGCTCGTCCATGACGATGACGAGGTCAGCGTCGGCAGGCCATTCCAGAGTGTCCCAATAATAATCCCGGCAAACAGCGTCCAGAACCGCTGAATCAGGCTCATAAAGGCGGGGCCGCAGGCAAGCTGCCAGATGTTGGTCACCAGTGACGGAACAATCAACAGCCCCGCCGCGCTGGCAGCGGGCATCACCAGCGTTAACAAGCCCATGGCGATTGTCGGTAACCCCAGACCAATCACGCCTTTCACCACGCCAGCCAGCAGGAACACCACCATCATCGTCGTCATTCATCGCCTCAGTTTGCAACGTCATAGGAAGACCCTATGCGTGAATAGTCCAATGAGACGGCTGTTGGTGTCGATGCGGATTGTATTGAGGATGATTCAGGGAAAATTGGAGGTAGAGGGAGGATTGATATTCTCGAGGGCTCTCGCTGTCACATGTTTATGCAGGCTCAGAGACCGTTTCGTGCGCAACAATAGCGCTATTCTCATGCTACTTCGTCGCACGCGCCCGACGCAGGGCGCTCAGTCGCCGCCGCCCTGCGAACCCTGGCTTCCGGCTAAATTATGTCGCTGCGCGATGCCATCGGTGTTCATGACCGCTAATCGAGCCACCAGTGACGCGTTTACTCGCCCCATAAATGGGGCTCGCCCTTCGGGTCAGCACAAGTGCTGTTCAAAAACGTCTATGACGTTTTTGTCCGACGCGGCACTGGCTTTCGCGGCATCCATGCCGCTCACTCGGCGGTCACGCTCACCGCTGCATAATTTCTTATGCCGGATAACGGCCAACCCCACTTATGTCCCTGCATTATGTAAGAGACAGACCCGGCGAATGGGGCTACCAACACCAAACAGCAGATATCTTAGTAACTCTGTCCTTGGCGCGCGCGGCCTACGGCCTCACCCAGTTGCCATACGGCCATCGCGTAGTGCGTGCTGTGGTTGTAGCGCGTGATGGTGTAGAAGTTGGGCAAGCCGTACCAGTATTGGTAACCCGTACCGATATCCAGCCGCAGCAGGCTGGCTTCACTGTATCCCGCCAGCGAATGCTGTGGCGTTAAGCCCGCGGCCTGGAGTTCAGTAAGCGAGTAACGGGTATTAAAACCATTCGCCAGCAGCGGCGCCTGACCATTTGCCTGCACCGCCACAGGAGCGCCCCTCACCCACCCGTGCGCTTTGAAATAATTGGCTACGCTACCAATCGCATCCACCGGATCCCACAGGTTGGTATGCCCGTTGCCGTCGAAATCCACGGCGTAATTCTTGAAGGATGACGGCATAAACTGTCCGTAGCCCATCGCCCCCGCGTAAGAGCCACGCAGGCTGAGCGGATCGTTGCCTTCTTTACGCGCCATCAGCAGGAACGTTTCCAGCTCACCCGCAAAGTAATCAGCACGTCTCGGGTAATCAAACGCCAGCGTTGCCAACGCATCGATGATGCGCGTTTTCCCCATCACTCTGCCCCAGCGGGTTTCGACACCAATAATGCCGACGATGATCTCAGGCGGAACACCGTAAATGTTTTGGGCGCGCTGTAACGCATCCTGATATTGATTCCAGAACGCCACGCCGTTCTGCACGTTGTCTGGCGTAATAAACTGATTACGGTAGCGGTTCCAGGCACCGTTCGGCCCTGAAGGCGGACGCGATGTCGGGGCTTGTTTATCCATCAGGCGGATTACCCAATCCAGGCTTTTCGCCTGAACCAGCACATCATGCAGTTGCTGGCGATTAAAGCCGTGTTCCAGCACCATTTTATCGACAAACCGCGCGGTCGCCGGGTTGGTCGCAAAATCGCCGCCTAACGGATGGACATTGTGTGCAGGTTCAAGCAGGAAACCGCCTTTAAAAGGATTACCTGAAGGTGCTTCTGCGGGGGGAGGAGCCGGCTGACTGCTACAAGCCGAGAGCAAAACAAGCAGAGGGAGAAAACGAACCAAATGACGCATCAGATATCCGTATAGCCAGGTAAGAAATCAATACCCGCTATGGTAAAGGATTGTCTGATGTGAAAAAACCAGCCAGAGGTGAAAAAGTGCCGCGCGCCGACCAGATGGCAGACCGGCGCACGCCATCACACCCGAATCAGTTTTTCTTCACAAACTCGGATTTCAGCTTCATCGGGCCGAAACCGTCGATTTTACAATCAATATTGTGATCGCCTTCCACCAGACGAATGCCCTTCACGCGGGTGCCGATTTTCAGCGGGGTCGAACTGCCTTTTACTTTCAGGTCTTTAATAACCGTGACCGTATCGCCATCTGCCAGCAGATTACCGTTGGCATCTTTTACCACTAAAACGTCATCCTGCGCCGCCGCATCGCCTGCTGCGGACCACTCATTTCCACATTCCGGGCAGTTAAGCATTTCGCCTTCCTGCCAGGTATATTCAGAACTGCATTTTGGACAATGAGGTAACTGTTGCATGATAAACTCCTGAAAAATTCACAATAAAAAAGTAATAAATATCATTAGTTAACTACCATATTTTCGATATTTTACCCTTTTATGCATATTTTTGATAGTGAAGCAGCGTTTATCGTGACTTTACTGCCCATCTGACATCACTTCGCCCCTTGCCGCCAGAAACGCTATCAAGGCTTCTTGCGTTAGCGCTTTGGAATACAGCCAGCCCTGCGCATAAGCGACGCCAAGGCTTTTCAGATAGGCTTCCTGAGCTGGTGTCTCAATTCCTTCGGCAACAATATGCAAATTCAGACAGTGCGCCATGCTGACAATATGGGACAGCACAATATCGGTCGGCGAATGGTCATTAATATTCCCAACAAAGGATTTGTCGATTTTAAGTTTATTGGCTTTTACCCGCTCAAGATACGACAGCCCGGAATACCCGGTGCCAAAATCATCAATGGCGACATCAACGCCTTTTTGTTGATACAGCTCCACCATCGGTGCCGCTTTCTGCGGTTCGATCATCGATGATTCGGTTAATTCGACATTAACATTAGCACCGTCGAGCTCGTATATGGCAACCTGCTCAACGAGATAATTGAAAACGTCAATATCTTCGAACTCCGCCGCTTCAAGATTGATAGAGACAAACATCTCAGGATAACGATGTCTCAGCACGCTGGCCGTTTGTAGCGCCTCATTGATAACGAAAAACGTTAAGTTTTTCATTAGCCCAACCTGACGAATCATGGGAATGAAAGAATCCGGCGTAATCAGGCGTCCATCCGAATGACGCCAGCGTATCAGCGCTTCACACCCCACGACCTGAGTGGTATCCAGTTTAATAATCGGCTGATAATGTAATTCAAACTCTTTTTTCCTCAGCGCCTGATTGAGAACATAGCGCGGGCTTTGAATGACCAAGAATTTTTTGGTGATAATCTCTGACAACAGCAGGGAAGTCAGCATAAAAATGGGAAAAACAGAGAAAAAAATCGTTAGGTAAAATGAAAATTTCGCGGGTTTATCCGCTCTGACCACCAAAGTCAGATCGCTATCCGGTAGGGGTTTCAGGACATAATATTTATCGTCAATATAAAATCTATCGGGGTTATTGCCCCCAGAAGTCAAACGAGAATAAATATGACTGCTCATCGAGTCCGACAGAATAACCCGACCGTCCAGCTTATTTTTCTCCAGCAATGCATATTGGATATTATAGCTGTAGGACGGAACATCCAGAAATGAACGAGGATTCAACACCACAAGATGACGCGTGGTACCAACATAAATCATCGGCTTATTTTTATTCAGCGGACTTTCAATTTTATACCAGATGTCATAAATATCTTTATAACGAAAATCGGGTTCCGGAAGAAACATCGTATTAATGTCACTCAGCATCGAAGAACAGCGAGGCCGATTCCCATCGATATAGACCACATCCTGGATATAATCATTGTCGTAAGCAATTTTACGCAATAAATCCAGATGCGGATTATCACAATAAGGTGGGTAGTTTTTTTCTAAAACATCAAGTGCAGTGGTAGCCTGCAGCATGATTTTCCCAGCATGTTCAACCGTAACGTTAGAAAAATCATCCACTTCCCCTTCAAACTGCCTGAGCGAAAACGTCGAATAAGCTGTAAGCACTAACGCAAAAAGCGCAACCAGAGTAAAAAACAGGCCGGAGGATAATAAGAAAAAACTTTTCTTAAAATAGAGCGTTTGAAAATAGGCTAGCAGGCTTTTTTTCATAGGAGCGACGCATCATTATTATGAAGAATCCAACATAGCACACAACCCTCCCCCACAATGTATCGATATCTCAAATAATTCTGATTTTAAGACCTCGGTAACCGTCGGGTTCCGCAGCGCCTCTCAGGCAAAGGCAACATCGCTATTTGCTTTTCAATTCGCCTTCCTATTTACCTTAGAAAACAGCCAGTTGCTTTCTATCACTTTTTTCTTATCACTATCTCGCTGTGATTTAATTGTAATGAGAACCATTATCATATTAACATAATGCCCTATTCTTGACCGCCGATACGCTTTGCTATTTCTGACCATGATGTCTGACCACGCCACCCGCTCTGCAGAACTGACGCTCGAATCGCTCTATGGTTCGCATCACGGCTGGCTGAAGCGCTGGCTAACGAGCAAGCTCCACTCCTCTTTTGATGCCGATGATATTGCTCAGGATACCTTCCTGCGCGTGATGAACGGCGAGTCGCTGACCGCAATCCGCGATCCAAAATCCTTTCTGTGTACCGTAGCCAAACGCGTGATGGTCGATCTTTTCCGCCGCAAGGCGCTGGAAAAAGCCTATCTCGAGATGCTGGCGCAGTTGCCGGAGGCGCTGGCGCCCTCCCCGGAAAACCAGCAACAGCAACTTGAGACGCTCCAATTGGTGGATCTCATGCTCGATGGCCTGAGCCACAAAGCACGGCAGGCGTTTTTGCTTTCCCAGCTTGATGGCATGGCCTACGGTGAGATTGCCACGCGGCTGAATGTGTCCGTCAGCTCAGTCAAAAAGTACGTTGCCAAGGCCACCGAGCATTGCCTGCTGTTTCGTCTGGAGCACGGTCTATGAGTATTCCGCTGACCGATGCCCAGCGTCAGGCCCTGCGCTCCGCTTCACACTGGTATGCGGTACTGAGCGGCGAACGCGTCAGCCCGCAGCAAACCGAGAAATGGCAGCAGTGGTATGAGCAAAATCGGGATCACCAGTGGGCCTGGCTACAGGTAGAAAACCTGCGCAGCCAGATGAGCGTCGTGCCCGGCAACGTCGCCCACCGCGCCCTTCAGGATACCCAGCTCACTCGCCGCCGCGTGATGAAAGGCCTGCTGCTGCTGTTGGGCGTTGGCGGCGGATGGCAGCTTTGGCGTTCCGACACCGGAACGGGTCTGCGCGCCGATTACGCCACGGCGAAAGGCACAATCCGCCAGCAGCGTCTGGAAGACGGGACGCTGCTCTCGCTAAACACCGATAGCGCCGTCGATGTTCGCTTCGATCCGCAGCAACGGCGCATTCATCTCTGGTATGGCGAAATCGCCATTACCACCGGACAAGATGCCAACAATCGCCCTTTCTACGTGCAGACGCGGCAGGGGCAACTGACCGCACTGGGCACTGAATTTACGGTACGTCAGGAGGCAGACAGCACGGTACTGAGCGTACAACAACATGCGGTGAAAGTCGTACTGGCAGGGGCTCCTGGCCAAGCACGCATCGTACGTCAGGGCGAAAGCCTGCGCTTCAGCGCGCGCGAGTTGGGTGAAACCCAATCCGCAGAGGAAGAAGACAGCAACTGGGCGCGGGGTATCCTCAGTTTCAGCAATAAACCGCTCGGCGAGGTGATAGCGACGCTATCGCGTTATCGTCACGGCGTGCTGCGCTGTAGCCCAGAGGTCGCCACGCTGCGCTTAAGCGGCACCTTCCCGTTAAAAAATACCGATACGGTGTTGCAGGTCATAGAGAAAACACTTCCTGTTAAAATTCAGTATATTACTCGCTACTGGGTCAACATCCTTCCCGCAAAATAAACGATAACGAAAAAAATTATCATTCTTGATTGTCCTTTTGCTCCCTCTCGTTCGACTTAGCTATAGAGAACAAAAATGATGATGGAGATGTTATGACGCTTTTACGCGCCTTTCGTAAAGCAACCCCGTTAGCCATGGCGATACAGCTTAGCCTGCTGTCGACAGTCGGTATCAAGACAGGGATGGCTCACGCGGCAGTTGCACCCGCCACCGCACGCTACGATATTGCGGCTGGCGATTTAGACAAAGCACTCAACCACTATGCCGCCCGTAGCGGGATTACGCTGTCGGTCGATGCCAGCCTGACGCAGGGCAAACGCAGCAACGGGCTGCACGGCGACTACACCGTTGATGGCGGTCTGAAAGCCCTGCTTGCGGGTAGCGGTCTGCAACTGAAAGCGCTGGGCGATAACGCCTGGACGCTCGAACCGATCCCGGCGGCAGCGGAAGAAACGCTGACGGTCGTCGGCGACTGGCTGGGTGAAGCGCGTGAAAATGACGTCTTTGAACACGCAGGCGCACGCGATGTGATCCGTCGTGAGGACTTCGCCAAGACCGGCGCCACCACCATGCGCGATGTCTTAAACCGTATGCCGGGCGTATATGCGCCGGAAAATAACGGCACAGGCAGCCACGATCTGGCCATGAACTTTGGTATTCGCGGCCTCAGCCCACGTCTCGCCAGCCGTTCCACTGTACTGATGGACGGTATTCCGGTGCCGTTTGCCCCTTACGGTCAGCCGCAGCTCTCCCTCGCCCCTATTTCGCTTGGCAATATGGACGCCATTGATGTCGTACGCGGCGGCGGTGCCGTACGCTACGGGCCACAGAGCGTCGGTGGGGTCGTGAACTTTGTCACCCGGGCGATCCCGAAAGCGTTTGGCATAAGCGCTGGCGTAGAAGGCCAACACAGCCCGACCTCTTCACAGCACAACCCGAAAGAAACCCACAACCTGCTCATTGGCGGCACGGCGGATAACGGTTTTGGTTCAGCACTGCTCTATTCCGGCACGCGCGGCAGCGACTGGCGCGAGCACAGCGCGACGCGCATTGACGATGTCATGCTGAAAAGCCGCTACGCGCCAAACGAGGTGCACACCTTTAACAGCCTGCTGCAATATTACGATGGCAGCGCCGATATGCCGGGCGGCCTGTCGCGTGCCGATTACAATGCTGACCGCTGGCAGTCAACGCGCCCGTACGATCGCTTCTGGGGGCGTCGTCAGCTTGCCAGTTTAGGCTATCAATATCAGCCAGATCAGCAGCATAAGTTCAACATTCAGGGCTTCTATACGCGCACGCTGCGCAGCGGCTATCTGGAACAGAATTCGATCATCACCCTGTCGCCACGCGAATATTGGGTACGCGGCATCGAACCTCGCTACAGCCAAAGCTTTACCCTCGGCTCCTCCGCTCATGAAGTGGGCGTTGGCTACCGCTATGTCAGCGAATCTACTCATGAGGTGCGTTACTTCACCAGCACCGCCAGCAAGACGCTGCCAAATGCCAACAGCCCTATCGACCGCGAAACCCGCGCGGGCACAGAGGCGCACGCCTGGTACATCGACGACCGCGTTGATATCGGCAACTGGACGATTACGCCGGGAATGCGTGTCGAGCACATCAAATCTCACCAGGACAACACGCTGAAAGGCACGGGCGAAGCGGTCAGCTACAACGCCCCGCTGCCAGCGCTGAATGTGCTCTACCACGTTAACGACAGCTGGAATCTTTATGCAAACACCGAAGGATCATTCGGCACCGTACAGTACAGCCGAATTGGCAAGGCTGCTCAAAGCGGCAAAGTGGAGCCAGAAAAAGCGCGCACCTGGGAAGTCGGTTCCCGCTACGACGACGGCGCGCTGACGGCAGAAATGGGCGTTTTTCTGGTTAACTTCAATAACCAGTATGACTCCAATCAGACCAACAACACCGTCACCACGCGCGGAAAAACCCGCCATTCCGGGCTGGAAACGCAGGCGCGCTACCGCCTCGCCGAACTGTCGCCTCGCCTGGAAGCGGTGTCGGTTTATGCACGCTATGCCTACGTGAATGCGGAAATTCGTGAAGCAGGCGACACCTACGGTAATCAGGTGCCCTTCTCTTCAAAACACCGGGGAGGATTCGGCGTCGATTACCAGCCGGGCAACTGGACGTTCAACCTGAACAGCGAGTTTCAGTCCAGCCAGTTCGCCGATAACGCCAACACCGTTGCCGAAAGCGCCGATGGCAGCGCCGGACGACTCCCCGGCTTTATGCTGTGGGGCGCACGCGCCGCCTACGATTTCGGCCCGCGGTTCTCTGACCTCAATCTGGCCTTTGGTGTGAAGAACCTGTTCGACCACGATTACTACACGCGCTCGAACAGCGATGACAACAACAAAGGAATTTATGCCGGCCAGCCCCGCACCTTCTACATGCAGGGCTCACTGAAATTCTGATCGCCACACGCACTCGCCGGGCCCCTGCCCGGCCTGACTTTCGTTCACGATTGATGACCATTATGGAGTTACACTATGTTTGCTCTAATTCGCGTCGCACTGATTGCAACACTGTGTCTGTTTGGACTGGGCCGCGCCAATGCCGTAACGGTGCAGGATGAGCAGGGTTCTTTTACGCTCGACACGCCGCCTCAACGCATTGTGGTACTGGAACTGTCTTTTGCCGATGCGCTAGCGGCGATAGACGTCAGCCCGGTCGGCATCGCCGATGACAACGATCCAGACCGGATCCTGGCAGATGTCCGTGAGCACCTAAAACCCTGGCATTCCGTAGGCACGCGCGCGCAACCGAGCCTGGAAGCCATCAGCGCGCTGAAGCCGGATTTGATTATTGCCGACAGCAGCCGCCATAGCGGCATTTACACCGCACTGAAAGCGATCGCACCAGTGCTGCTGCTGAAGTCGCGCAACGAAACCTATGAAGAAAACCTGCACTCAGCAGAGATCATCGGCAAGGTGTTGGGGAAAGACAATGCGATGCAGGCTCGCCTCACTCAGCACCGCGAGACGATGAAAGCCTACGCCGACCAGCTTCCCAAAGGGACGAATGTGGTCTTCGGCACCTCGCGCGAGCAGCAGTTTAACCTGTACTCCAGCGATGCCTACACTGGCAGCGTGCTGGCCGCACTCGGCCTGAGCGTGCCTAAACCGATTAATAATGCCCCTATGGCCTCGATCAATCTGGAACAACTGCTGGCGATTAATCCACAGTGGCTGATTGTGACGCACTACCGCGAAGAAAGTATCGTCAAACGCTGGCAGCAGGATGCGCTCTGGAACATGCTGGAAGCCCAGCAAAAACAACAGATTGCCGCCGTAGACAGTAACGCCTGGGCACGGATGCGCGGCATTTTTGCTGCGGAACGCATCGGCAGCGATACGGTGAAGATTTTTAAGCATCAGCCCGTTAGCGTCAGCAGCGAGCAATGAGGCAAGGCTTTCATCCGTTCTGGCGTTGGGGATGGCCGATAGCAGCACTGCTGGGCGTGTTCTGGCTTAGTCTGTTCTGTTATTCCGCGACCCCCATTCCCGCCTTGAGTGCCCTCAAGGCGCTGGTAACGGGATCGTCCTCTTCGCTCCCCGAGGCGCTGGTGCTCAACCTGCGCCTGCCACGCAGTCTGGTTGCCGTCCTGATCGGCGCCAGTCTGGCATTGTCCGGCGCCCTGCTTCAGACGTTGACCCATAATCCTCTGGCTTCTCCTTCTCTGCTCGGCATCAACAGCGGCGCGGCGTTGGCAATGGCGCTGACCAGCGCATTCAGTTCTTCACTCTCCGGTTACCCTATCGCCTTTGTTGCCGCCTGCGGCGGCGGCCTATGCTGGCTGATGGTGATGGCAGCAGGCGGCGGCTGGCGACAAACGCTCGATCGCAATCGGCTGATTCTGGCGGGCGTCGCGCTTTCTGCCCTATGCATGGCCTTAACGCGGATTACGCTTCTGCTAGCGGAAGATCACGCCTATGGCATTTTTTACTGGCTGGCGGGCGGCGTATCGCACGCGCGCTGGGTGGAATTCTGGCAACTCTTCCCGTTTGTCATCACCGTCACGCCTGTTGTCCTGCTGCTGTCTAACCAACTTAATCTGCTGAACATCGGTGACGTGAGCGCCCACACGCTGGGCGTTAACTTAGGCCGACTGCGCCTGATCCTCAATCTGGCCGTGCTGATTCTGGTGGGTGCCTGCGTGAGCGTGGCAGGCCCGGTCGCGTTTATCGGCCTGTTGATACCGCATCTGGCGCGTTTCTGGATCGGTTACGACCAAAGAAAGCTGCTCCCCATGAGCATGCTGATGGGTGCGGCGTTTATGTTACTGGCCGATCTGCTTGCCCGCGCGCTCGCCTGGCCGGGCGAACTGCCTGCTGGCGCGGTACTGGCGCTCATCGGTGCCCCCTGTTTCGTCTGGCTGGCAAGGAGGCGAGGATAATGCGCCCCGTTATTGTGTTTGTTTCAATTACGCTGCTGCTACTGACGATCGGCATTCTGTCGCTGCGCATGGGCGCGATTCCGCTGCCGTGGTCGGCGCTGATGAGCGGCTGGCACAGCACCAACGAACATCATTATGTGCTGACACAGTATCGCCTGCCACGCGTGCTGCTGGCGCTGTTTGTCGGCGCCGCGCTGGCCATTTCCGGCGTGTTGGTGCAAGGGATTGTGCGTAACCCGCTGGCATCACCGGATATTCTCGGCGTGAACCACGCGGCAAGTCTGGCGACCGTCGGCGCACTGATGCTGGTGCCTGCGCTGCCGGTGATTTGGCTGCCGCTTCTCGCTTTCCTTGGCGGCATCACCGGGCTACTGCTGCTGAGACTGATTGCAGGAACATCATCCCCGATGCGGCTGGCATTGATCGGCGTCGCGCTGTCCGCGACCTGGGCAAGCGTCACCGACTACCTGATTCTTTCTCGCCCGCAGGATATCAACAACGCGCTACTGTGGCTGACGGGTAGCCTGTGGGGGCGCGACTGGTCATTCGTTCTGGTCGCACTGCCCGTTCTCAGCGTACTCATTCCGCTCAGTCTGCGCTTTTGCCGCGATCTGGATCTGTTAGCACTGGGCGACGATCGCGCCAGTACGCTGGGCGTCAACATAAGGCGCGTTCAGTTCTGGGGGCTGGCGCTCGCCGTCGCACTCGCCGCAACCAGCGTGGCCGTCTGCGGCCCCATCGGCTTTATCAGCCTCGTGGTGCCGCATCTGATCCGCTATCTGGTGGGGGGACGGCACCGCTGGCTCCTCCCAACTTCTGCCGTTGCTGGTGCGCTGGTATTGCTGCTTGCCGATCTGCTGGCACGCACGCTGAACCCGCCGATGGAATTACCCGCAGGGGTGCTCACTGCCATTATCGGCGCGCCCTGGTTTTTTTGGCTTCTCGTGAGAATGCGCTAAATGGAACTGACAACACAAAACCTGACGGCGGGCTATGGCGACAAGCGTATTCTTGACGAACTGTCGCTGTCGCTACCCGCCGGAAAAATTACCGCCCTGCTCGGCCCCAACGGCTGCGGTAAATCAACGCTGCTGAAGTGCTTCGCCAAACTGCTTACCCCGGAATCCGGCGCTATTCAGCTCAACGGCAAGCCGCTCTCTGCGTTCTCTGCCCGCCAGCTCTCACGCCATCTGGCGCTATTGCCGCAGCAGCATTTGACGCCAGAGGGGATCACCGTGCGTGACATGGTGGCCTACGGACGCAGCCCTTGGCTATCACTGTGGGGACGGTTATCGCAGGACGATCGCCAGCGCGTGCAGCGTGCAATGGAGAAAACGCACATCGTCGACCTCGCCGACAAACGATTAACCGATTTGTCCGGTGGACAGCGTCAGCGGGCGTTTCTGGCGATGCTGCTGGCACAGGATACGCCCGTCGTCCTGCTCGATGAACCGACCACCTACCTCGATATCAATCATCAGGTCGAGTTAATGAAGCTGCTACGTGAACTGAATCAGGCGGGTAAAACGGTGGTGACCGTCCTGCACGATCTGAATCAGGCCAGCCGCTACTGCGATCATCTGGTGATGCTGGCAGGCGGACGCGTGATGGCGCAGGGCTCACCGCACGAGGTCATGAAACCGGCATTACTCCAGCAGGTGTTCAGCATTGATGCGGAGATCCACGCCGAACCCGTCTCAGGACAGCCGATGTGTGTGGTGCGGTGATAGCGGGTCATATTTTTATCCAGCATTCGTGGGCATAACTACCCCATAAAAATATTTATGCCCCTTCAGAAATAGCCTTGTTAGCCGTGAGCCATCAGAACCGCTACTCTGCCTATGTGACATGGGATCAATACGCGTAATGGAAACAACATCATGGCTATTAGCTCAAACCATCAGGATTTAAGGAAACGCGATATGGGATTAAAATTGCATCATCTTAATGATTCGCGGTCTGTGCGTATCCTCTGGCTACTTGAGGAAGCGGGAATACCCTATGAACTGGTCAGATACCAGCGGGATGAAAAAACGCATTTAGCACCAGCCTCATTGAGAGCGATACACCCTTTGGGTAAATCGCCGTTGATTGAAGAAGATGGCAAAATCATCGCAGAATCCGGCGCTATCGTTGAATACCTGATCAATCGCCACGCAAAACACCTGGCCCCGGATGCAAACGCTGCCGAATACATTGATTATCTTCAATGGATACACTTTGCGGAAAGCTCCGCCATGCTCCCGGTGTTATTGAAGATCTTTGGCGAGTTTGAAAAGAATACCGGCACCACGCTGAATTTCCTCGAAGATTACGCTGACAACGAATTCGAGAAAGTCTTTTCATTCTTAGACGATGCGCTATCTTCACGGGAATTTATCGTGGGCGATAAGCTGAGCGGCGCAGATATTATGCTGGGCTTTGTTATTAACACCGTCGTGGAGAGACTCGTTCCCGGCGAGCGCTTCCCGAATATTCAGCGCTACTCACAGCGCCTGAAAAATCTGCCGAGCTGGCAGAAAGTTCAGGCCATTGAATCACGCGCAGAATAAGGAGTCAGAGTCAGCGCGAGGCATCACGCTGATGTCGGGAAAACTTGCGTACCGCCTCGCGCGCCCAGACTATTGTGGAAAACTGGCCCCTCTTATCTTTTTCACACTGATAAACCAGCCCAATATAAAGAGTTGTACAGTCCCTCCTGCTCTCCTCTGGTTAGTTAAGTTAAAAATAATTAACATGTTAATCACTTCAGAAATCAATCATGCTGAGTGATATACACCACACGATAACCACTATTGACTCATTGATTAAAAAATGTAGAAATTACCCACCCATAAGGAAAAAGGATTTATGGGGCAGGATTATGGATAACATTAGGGAATAAATAATGGCGAATTTGATCTATCTAAAACTCACTGGTATCAAACAAGGTCTTATCTCTGCGGGCTGTTCAAGTGCAGACTCGATTGGCAATAAATATCAGATTTCCCATGAAGATGAGATTTTTGTTTATGAGTTAGTGAATCAGATAACAAGACAAGATAACGTTTCTTTGTATCCCGTCGAAATAAGAAAGCCAATAGATAAAGCCACCCCACTTCTGGCTCAGGCATTAAGCGATAACGAAAGACTAACCTGTGAATTTCTGTTTTACAGAACGTCCCAATCCGGTGGCAACGAGCTCTACTTTAAAATGATGCTGAGAGATGCAGTTATTACAGGTATACAATTTCATTATCCGAATTCATTAACACATAATGAGGTTCAACCTCATGAAAACATTTCTTTTAAATTTGCATCAATCGAATGGGAGCATGTAGTAGCAAGAACCAGTTCTTACATTTTATGGGAAACAATAAAATACTAACATCTGACAGTGAAATATTCTAAACATTGCTAATACCATTTAGAATATTTCACATATAAAAAAATAACAATAAACACCCATATAACGGTAAGATAGAATCCGCAGTTTGGAAAAAAACTAACAAAAAAAACACCACCTAAAACAATGGCGACAACAGGTACAAAATAAAAAAAAGACTGACCTAACCATTCAACAATCCATTTCATTTTTTTAAAACCTGGTTTAGCAAAAAAACGACATCATCTTCATTATAATAACCGGAGTTAGTCATGTATATTATTTTTGACATTTCAGGTTCAATTAAAAAATACAATGACTCGATTTTTTCATTATATAACTCCCAATAATACTCTGGCTCTATATTTTTTAATCTTCTTGCTGCCATCGCTGCTTTTTGCATTTTTCCATAAAAACTTCCCACCTGTACAACAGCCAGACTACCTTTATTAATAATTTTGGTATGTGAATCATTAAAATCTCTCGATGTTCTGACTATTTTAGCGATTACATAAGCAAGGGATAATTTGCTAAATTTAATGGAGGCGTGTTCAGCTATTTTTTTTGCAACCTCCTGTAAAATACTATTTTGTTTTTCCTCGCTTATTCTCATTAGCTTTTTTTTGAAAAAAATCTCAACCATATCAAGAACAACATCATCTCTTAGATACACCTGCTTAACAGCAATAAGCATTCTGTAATCTTCTTTCCTTAACTGCCGACAAACATCTTTATAATCATCGAAAAGACAAGAACCATACCAACTTACTCTTTCTACTCCAGAATATAAGGTATCCGCAGTTTCCCTAAGATCCTGCTTAATTTCCACAAGTGCATTCTCAATTTTCAACGCAATAATTCGGTCTGCTTGCATTTTTTGTTTCAGATAAGCAATAGTCATTCCGTACCTCATAAAATTTGACTTTAAAATCCCTTTACTTAAAATGATACCTTATGTTGAGGAAAATAAGAAGGATGGATAAAGTGAAAAAAACAATTTTATTTTTAATAATTAGCGTGATATATACAATATTTTTATTTGAGTTAGTATTTAAACACTTACCTGAAAAGATTTACTTATTTATTGCAAAGCTAACCAACCCATTTAACATAATGAATTCATCTTTAGATTCATTAATTATCTTCCTTGTATTAATAGCACTACTTTTATCATGGCTGACAACTAAATTAATAGTAAAAAAACTCACACCTAGGTAAAACCATTCACTATCTATAATGAAAATGAAAACTTAAATTTAATTAATTTTACAACCGTAATAATGCGTATACTATAATAATTACTCTCAACTTTTAAAACGCAAAAAATAATTATAGAAAAAAGAATAAAAAACACTGTTACACTTGCAACTACATTCCCATTTTTATAAAAATCATAAAAAGAAAAAAATAGGGCCATGAAGAAAGGAAGATACATTGCTTCCCAGCATAAACGTGCGACTATAAAAACATAGTCTGCAAAGGACTCGGATTTCTTCGTTGGGGTATTAAATTTAAAATCATCGCTTTTAACATAGACGTAGTTATTTTTCAGGCGAAGTAGCTCCCTGACAGTCAATCCTGATTTTAAGATTAGTGTTCTTTTATCCATCATCCATTCCCTTGGTTATCTGTTTTGCTAATCAGCTAACTTTCAGCCCTTCGGCTCAATCCGTTACTTTCTCAATTCCTGACGAGCCAATTGTTTGAACCCATTGTCGAGACTAACACCTTCTTTTGCTACTCCAATCTTACCCTATGGTTGACTGCGGTATTAGGCAGAAATGTCACCCATTATAAACTCAATAACATTGATTGTTCCCCGACTTGACTCAACCCTCACCTCGTTGACCTTATGCCTTTTCCAGACAAACTTGCGAGCCGCCTCGCGCGCCTGAGCAATAGAGGAAAAATCGCATACGCATCCCGGTCCCAGTCTGGTAACGTCGTCTAACGCCAAATAACGGCCACCAGTGATAAGATAGCGCATTCGCGGGTGATGTTTTTCATCCGTCAGTCAGTATACTTCTGGCATTCCATTTCAATGATCAGGTGATGAGCCATCCGTAAGGTTTTTCATCAAACCCAGCGCGGTCACCTGAACGAACAAAAGCGTTAAGACTGAGTAAAATCAATATGAAAGATTCTACCGACAAGGATTTCACTGCCCACACTCCCATGATGCAGCAGTACTTTAGGCTAAAGGCTGAACATCCAGAAATCCTGCTGTTTTACCGCATGGGCGATTTCTACGAACTGTTCTATGACGATGCCAAGCGGGCTTCTCAACTGCTGGATATCTCGCTGACGAAGCGCGGTGCCTCCGCAGGGGAACCGATACCAATGGCTGGCGTCCCTCATCATGCCGTTGAAAACTACCTTGCCAGACTGGTGCAAATGGGCGAATCCGTCGCTATATGCGAACAGGTGGGCGATCCCGCTACCAGCAAAGGCCCAGTAGAACGCAAAGTCGTGCGCATCGTCACGCCAGGAACCATCAGCGACGAAGCGCTATTGCAGGAAAAGCAGGATAACCTGCTGGCAGCGATCTGGCAGGATAGTCGGGGATTCGGCTATGCCACTCTGGATATCAGCTCAGGGCGCTTTCGCGTAAGCGAGCCGACCGATCGGGAAACCATGGCAGCCGAACTACAACGCACCAATCCGGCAGAGTTACTCTACCCCGAATCTTTCGAGTCCATGGATTTGATCGAAAATCGCCACGGGCTGCGCCGTCGTCCGCTGTGGGAGTTTGAGCCCGATACCGCACGCCAGCAGCTTAACCTGCAATTTGGCACCCGCGATCTGACCGGTTTCGGCGTAGAGCAGGCCAAGCTCGCATTACGGGCCGCCGGCTGCCTGCTGCAATACGCGAAAGACACCCAGCGCACCTCGCTGCCGCATATCCGCGGGATTACCATGGAGCGCCAGCAGGACGGCATCATCATGGACGCGGCCACCCGTCGTAACCTTGAACTGACGCAAAATCTGTCCGGCGGCGTGGAGAATACGCTGGCTGCTGTACTGGACTGCACTGTAACCGCCATGGGCAGCCGGATGCTGAAGCGCTGGATTCATATGCCCAGCCGCGATATTGATGCGTTGCAACAGCGCCAGCAGGCTATCAGCGCGTTGCAGGACATCACACCCGATCTACAACCCTATTTGCGACAGGTCGGCGATCTGGAGCGTATTCTGGCGCGACTCGCATTGCGCACGGCACGCCCGCGCGATCTGGCACGCATGCGCCACGCTTTCCAACAGTTTCCCGATATTCGTGAGCAGCTTGCACTGCTGGATATTGACTCCGTTCGTCGTCTGGTCAGCCTGATTGGGCAATTTGATGAACTACGCGACTTGCTAGAACGCGCAGTTGTCGAAGCACCGCCCGTGCTGGTTCGTGACGGTGGCGTCATCGCGCCGGGCTACAATGCGGAACTGGACGAGTGGCGTGCGCTGGCCGATGGCGCCAGCGATTATCTGGATCGTCTGGAAATTCGTGAACGAGAAAAACTGGGACTCGATACGCTGAAAGTCGGCTTTAATGGCGTACACGGCTATTACATTCAGGTAAGCCGTGGCCAAAGCCATCTGGTGCCGATCCACTATGTACGCCGCCAGACGCTGAAAAATGCCGAACGCTACATCATCCCCGAACTGAAAGAGTACGAAGATAAAGTTCTGACCTCGAAGGGCAAGGCGCTAGCGTTGGAAAAAGCGCTCTATGATGAGCTGTTCGATCTGCTGCTGCCACATCTGGCCGAGCTTCAACAAAGCGCAGCCGCGCTGGCCGAGTTGGATGTCCTGACGAATCTGGCCGAACGTGCCGATACGCTGAATTACGTTTGCCCAACGCTGAGTGATAAACCCGGTATCAAAATCATGGGCGGCCGTCACCCTGTCGTCGAGCAGGTGCTTCGTGAGCCATTTATTTCGAACCCGCTGTCGCTGTCGCCACAGCGTCGCATGCTGATTATCACCGGCCCCAACATGGGCGGGAAAAGTACCTATATGCGCCAGACTGCACTCATTGTGCTGATGGCG
This sequence comes from Pectobacterium sp. 1950-15, assembly GCF_037136835.1. Lineage (NCBI taxonomy): Bacteria > Pseudomonadati > Pseudomonadota > Gammaproteobacteria > Enterobacterales > Pectobacteriaceae > Pectobacterium > Pectobacterium sp. 1950-15. Next base: position 107,742 of record NZ_JBBBQR010000001.1, read on the forward strand.
CACATCGGCTGCTTCGTGCCTGCGGATCAGGCGGTGATTGGCCCCGTCGATCGTATTTTCACTCGCGTGGGTGCTGCGGACGATCTGGCATCTGGCCGTTCGACCTTCATGGTAGAAATGACGGAAACGGCGAACATTCTGCACAATGCGACGGAAAACAGTCTGGTATTGATGGACGAAATTGGTCGTGGCACCTCAACCTACGACGGCCTGTCGCTGGCCTGGGCCTGCGCCGAAAATCTGGCGAATCGCATCAAAGCCATGACGCTGTTTGCAACGCACTATTTTGAACTAACCACCCTGCCGGAAAAAATGGAAGGCGTGGTGAATGTTCATTTAGATGCGCGCGAACACGGCGATACGATTGCCTTCATGCACAGTGTACAAGACGGTGCAGCCAGCAAAAGTTATGGCCTTGCCGTCGCCGCACTGGCTGGCGTACCGAAAGAAGTGATTAAGCGCGCACGCCAGAAACTGAAGGAGCTGGAAACGTTATCGAATAATGCGTCATCCAGCCATATCGATGGCGCGCAGTTGGCGCTGCTGAGCAATGATGAACCGTCTCCGGCAATGGAAGCGCTGGAAGCCATCGATCCTGATGTACTCACGCCACGTCAGGCGCTGGACTGGCTTTATCAGCTCAAGAAAATGCTCTAACGCGTAATCGATACTAAAAAGGCACTGAAATCAGTGCCTTTTCTTTTTAACGCCGCGTTAGTCTATCTGTGTATCGCAGTTTGCTCGTGCTCGCATACGTGCGTTATCACTGCTGTTGGGGACCACCGCTTTCACCATCTGACCTTCTTCCATCGACGGAATCACGGCAAAATGCGCGGTAAAGGAAACCAGTACAGGTTCTCCCGCCGACACCGTCGTACGAAGATACATTCTTTCCAGCACGGCATTACTCACCACCACAAACGTTTTTCCCGTGGCGCAATCAGAGAACGTCGCCGCATCTGCCAGATAGCGATACATTCCCTTCATCGACATCGGCGTATTCGGCAATGCCTGCTCGGTTGCCGTCAGTTGACGAGGGAGAGAGGAGTTGATGGGGAGCCCTTGCTGATCCAGCATTTCCAATCCCTTATCAACCGGGCGGAAGTAGCGTTTTTCTCCCGAACTATCCGTCAGCACCAGCTTATCTGCGGTGCGTCGCCACTGCCCATAGGAGGCGAATGTGTTGTTGCCCTCTCGCGTCGTTTGATACTGCTCACGCAGAATAAAAGTCCCGTCTTTTTCCAAAAACAGCGACGTATCAATCCCTCCGCAGTCCGCACAGGGTAAAACGCCACGATAACTTTGCGCCATTGGTTTAAGGGGTTCTTCCTGAACTTGTGAACGGGTATGACACCCGATCAACCCAGAAACCCCTGCAATCAACAGCACACCGATAGCCAGTTTTTTCATCATTATTTTCCTGCCGTCTCTGCCCTGTTTTTATCGTTCTGACTCAATGCCCTGGACGCTGTCCAGCCCGTTATCATCCCTGAGTCTGAGGAATTTTCCACTCAGAAAATGCTATTTCCAGACTATTCTTATCGTCAGACAACCAGATCGTGCCGTCCTGTATCGTTGCCTGCAAGGCCATCGTGCGCTGAACCAGTCCGGCAAGCTGAGCCAGCTGACTATCATCCAAAAAGCGGATAGCCAAATTCTTGTACCCGGAGACCTTACCCGATATCGCACTCCACCAAACCTGCGCCGCCCGCTCGCTGTACGCGTATAGCACCACGGCGCGCGACTGGTTGCAGGCTTTTTTAAGCCGCTTTTCATCCGGCAGGCCTAGCTCAATCCACAATTCCAGTTCCATCGTATCGTTGCGTCGCCAGATTTCCGGTTCGTCATCGGCACTGAGCCCTTTGGTAAAGCGCAGGTTTTCATCAGCATGGCAAATCCACGCTAAAAGACGCAGAATCATGCGCTGCTCCGTTTCCGACGGATGCTGCGCTATCGTCAGGTTCGCGTCGTGAAAAAAATTCCGATCCATATCGGCAATATTGATTGCTGCTTTGTAAACCGTTGCTTTTAATGCCATCAGTAACCTCGTCGTTAATCCCTTTAGTTTACTTGAGTTAGCGCTATCCTCACAGTAAAGGTGATATCTGCCACGTAACTGATAGATTAGGCCTCTAAGGACTACTGATATCCTGTTAGTGCCTATGCTATAGTCGGTTTGATAAATAGAGTTTATCTTCGTAGGCTTACAACATCGCGCACCGAAAAAGGTGATGATGCATGAATATCTACCGAGCTAAGCTTTCAAGGGAGGATATAGTGCAAGAATACTGTGAATTAGTACGTCGCTTATACGCAGAGATCGCCAGCGGCGATCTGGGCTATATACCCGATTCGCTGGGTTGTGTTTTGAAAACCCTGGATGGCATTGCCGCGAATGATGCGCTGCCATCCTCCGTCAGGGAACAGGCAGCTTTTGCCGCCGCTAACTTATTGGTGAGTGATTATGTCAATGAGTAATGAATATCAACCCATCAACTGTGATGATTACGACAGCCTGGAAGCCACTTGTCAGCAGAATCTAACGCTGACGCTGGAACTACGCAATGGTGAAGTTGTAACCGGTAAAGCCAGTGACATGATCTCCCGTAAGCAGGTCGAATATCTGGTGATCGAAGCCTCCGGTGCAACGCGCGAACTGCGCCTCGACCACATCGTCAGTTTCAGTCATCCTGAAATCGGGAAGGTCGTCGTCAGCGAATCCTGACAGGCTTCTCCTTTCATTCAGCGGCAAACGCTGAACAAACGCTTCCGAAACGGACAACGCTGGTTGTCCGTTTTTATTCCAGCAGTTGCCAGCCTCAGCTTTTATCCAGACGGCTTTAGCTTTTTCCCAAACTTATTTTTCCCAAACCTTATTTTTCCCAAACAATGTGCCACATAGGCTGATGTTCTCTTACCTGCCCTTCCCGCGTGACAAATCGTCCCACGGCCGCAATCAGTTGTTCGTTGTAGAACACCAACGGCGTCCGGTCGCGCCACCAGGGCGGAACACCCAGTTCCTGCCACAGTTTCTTGATGTGTCGCCCGTGGACCCTGCCGACAATATGCACGGTTCCACGGGTCGAAAAGCGGATACTCACCGCTTCACCGTTTTCCGGCGCGCGAACCGCCATCCCACTATCGGCCAACCGCAGCGTGCCGAGATTGTCGGGGAGCGATAGCGAACATGACGTCGGCTGCCACGGTAAAATGCGATCTTGTAGCGACGCCATTAGCGGCAGCAGATAGAGATGCTGACGGAAACGGCGGATCTGCTGCTGATTCAGCTGCAATACAGGCTCCGCATCCTGCCGGCTCGTCGCCACCTCATCCCAGAGTCGTTGCAGCTGTTCACGCGAGGGCATGGCCGCCCCTTGCTGCGCCAGCCAGCGACGCAGTAGCGCAAAACGACGCACTGAACTTAGCGGCACCAGACCGTCAATACTCAACGCCCCATCCGGCTGACATAACGCCCGCAATGACTCCTCCAACAGTTCATCGAGCAGTTGTTCCTGTTCGGCACACAGCTCGGCGCTACGCGCCACAGCGGAGGAGAAATGCGGCCAGCGCTGTGTCAAACGCGGTAAAATCTGGCGGCGTAGAAAATTGCGGTCGAAACGCTCATCCTGATTGCTGTCATCTTCAATCCACCGAAGCTGATGCCGCTGCGCATACGCTTCCAACTGCAAACGAGAAAACCCCAGTAACGGACGAATGAGACGATGCTGGCCCAGCGTACTGTGCGCCGCCATCGCAGATAATCCGGCAGGCCCGCTGCCGCGTTTAAGCGCCAGCAAAAACGTTTCGCTCTGGTCATCAAGATGCTGCGCCGTCAGCAAGGTTTCTCCCTCTTGCAGATGCGCTTGCAGTGCCTGATAACGCGCTGTTCTGGCCGCCGCTTCAATACCCCCGTTCTGCGCCTCAACCACCACTGGCAGCGAGGCAAACGACACCTGCCAACGTTCACACTGCTGACGACAATGTTCAGCCCAGCTATCTGCCAGCGGGTTTAAACCGTGATGGATGTAAGCCGCGCGAATAGCCAGACCAGAACGCTGGCGTACAGCCACCAGCAGATGCAGCAACACACTGGAGTCCAGACCGCCGCTGTAGGCCAGCAGGATCGACCCGCATCCCGCCATTTGTGCCACGATCGTCTGGAGCAATCTATCGTCAGGTTCAGTACAGTTCACGGCATCAGATCTCATACAGTTCTAAGGGCAAGCCGTCAGGATCGGAGAAAAACGTAAAGCGCTGCTGCGTTTCAGGATCGATCCGTATAGATTCACAGACAACCCCAGACTGCTCCAGCGAGGCGACGGCCTGTTCAATGTCAGCCACGGCAAAAGCCAGATGGCGCAAGCCACAGGCTTCTGGCCGACTCACGCGTGCAGGTGAATGGGGGAAAGAAAATAGCTCGATGGTATAACGCCCATTTAGCGAGAGATCCCCTTTCCACGACTGTCGCGCATCACGGTAAACCTCATGATTCAACGTAAACCCCAGCACATCACAATAAAACGCCTTGCTGCGTTCATAGTCCGAGGCAATAACCGCAATGTGATGGACATCAAGCAACTTCAACATGCTTCAACCCCTCATAGCAAAAAATCCGCTGTCATTTCTGACAACGGATTTTCAGAGTAACGCCAGAATTGCCTGATTGATAATACTGCAATCAATCAGACAATCACGCTATCAGCAGTAACCATAGTTCATCAAACGCTGATAACGGCGGTTTAGCAGTTCTTCTTCCGTCAGACCGTCGAGGTCGAGCAAATCGGCCAGCAGTTGCGCTTTCAGCGACTCGGCCATTGCCGGGACGTTACGGTGCGCCGAACCCAGCGGTTCAGGAATCACGGTGTCGATCAACTTCAGCTCTTTCAGACGCGGCGCGATGATGCCCATGGCTTCCGCTGCGAGCGGCGCCTTATCCGCACTCTTCCACAGGATAGACGCACAACCTTCCGGTGAAATAACCGAGTAGGTGCTGTACTGCAACATGTTGACCTTGTCGCCCACGCCGATGGCCAACGCACCACCGGACCCCCCTTCACCGATAACGGTACAGATGATTGGCACACGCAGCGTCGACATTTCACGCAGGTTGCGCGCAATCGCTTCAGACTGACCGCGTTCTTCTGCGCCAACGCCCGGATAGGCGCCCGGCGTATCGATAAAGGTAATGATCGGCATCTTGAAGCGTTCGGCCATTTCCATCAGGCGCAGCGCTTTGCGATAGCCTTCCGGTGCCGGCATGCCGAAGTTACGACGAATTTTTTCTTTGGTTTCACGTCCTTTCTGATGACCAATGATCATCACCGGACGCCCATCCAAACGGGCAATCCCGCCGACAATGGCTTTGTCATCGGCATAGGCACGATCGCCAGCCAATTCATCAAAGTCAGTAAAGATATGCTTAATATAATCAAGCGTATAAGGACGTTGTGGATGGCGCGCTAACTGCGCAACCTGCCAAGCGCCCAAATCAGCGAAGATTTTACGCGTCAATTCAACGCTCTTCTCACGCAGGCGCTGGACTTCTTCGTCCAGATTAATATCCAATTTTTCGTCTTGACGGCTGACTGCGGTCAGCGAGTCAATTTTCGCTTCCAACTCTGCAATCGGCTGCTCAAAATCAAGAAAATTCAGACTCATAGTATTCCTATATTAGTCAAATTCCAGTTCCACCTGCTCATTACCCACTAATGTGCGCAGCTCGTTCAGTAGCGCATCGGCAGGCGTTACACGCCATGCTGCGCCGAAACGTAGTCGGGCGCGCGCATCTTCACGCTGGTAATAGAGATGCACTGGGATCGTCCCCGATCGATGGGGTTCCAACGATTGGCGGAGACGGTTTAATAGCTGGTCATCAATTTGCCTGTCAGTCAGCGAGATAGCAAGCCCGCGCGCGTATTTTTCCCGCGCTTCACTGATATCCATTAACTCTCGGACGGTCATTTTAAGCCCGCCGCTGAAGTCATCAAAGCTGACCTGTCCACTGGCGATAAGGATACGGTCTTTCTCAAGTAAATGCTGATATTTTTCCAATGCATCGGTAAACAGCATTATCTCAAGCCGACCGGAACGATCGTCCAAGGTACAGACACCAATACGGTTACCCCGCTTGGTTACCATGACGCGAGCTGCCAACACCAGCCCTACGGCAGTGGTCATTTTACCCCGATCCGTCGGGTGCATATCTTTCAAACGCACGCCACCGGCATAGCGTTCGATTTCCTTAATATATTGCGTGATCGGGTGGCCGGTCAGGTACAACCCCAGCGTTTCCCGCTCACCATCCAATACGACCTGCTCCGGCCACGGCGGCACGGTGCTGTAAGATTGCTCAACCTGCTCAGGTGCCTCGGCCAGCACGCCAAACATATCCACCTGGCCAATGGCTTCCGCTTTCGCGTGCTGATCGGCGGCCTTCAACGCATCAGCCAATGAATTCATTAACGCGGCGCGGTGCGGCCCCAGGCGGTCAAAGGCCCCGGACATAATCAGCTTTTCCAACACGCGGCGGTTCAGCTTTTTAATGTCGGTACGCGCGCAAAGATCAAACAGCTCTCTAAAATAACCGCCCTGATTACGCGCCTCGATAATCGCCTCAATCGGGCCTTCACCCACGCCTTTAATTGCGCCGATGCCGTAAACAATCTCGCCATCGTCGTTAACGTGAAAGTGATACAGCCCACTGTTGATGTCAGGAGGCAGGATTTTTAACCCCATCCGCCAGCATTCATCAACCAGCCCGACCACTTTATCCGTGTTGTCCATATCGGCCGTCATTACCGCCGCCATGAATTCAGCCGGATAGTGCGCTTTCAGCCACAGCGTCTGGTAAGACACCAGTGCATAAGCCGCTGAGTGAGATTTATTAAAGCCGTAACCGGCGAATTTTTCCACCAGGTCGAAAATTTTAACCGCCAGTTCGCCGTTCACACCGCGAGATTTGGCACCATCTTCGAAGCCACCACGTTGCTTCGCCATTTCGACTGGGTTCTTTTTCCCCATCGCACGACGCAGCATGTCCGCACCGCCCAGCGTATAGCCCGCCAGTACCTGGGCGATCTGCATGACCTGTTCCTGATACAGGATAATGCCGTAGGTCGGCTCCAACACGGGCTTGAGTGACTCGTGCTGCCATTCGATATCAGGATAGGAGATCGCTTCACGGCCATGCTTACGGTCGATGAAGTTATCCACCATGCCGGATTGCAGCGGGCCGGGGCGGAACAGCGCCACCAGAGCGATCATATCTTCAAAGCAGTCAGGCTTCAGGCGTTTGATCAGGTCTTTCATGCCGCGCGATTCAAGCTGGAATACCGCCGTGGTTTCCGAGCGTTGCAGCATGTCGAAACTTTTCTTATCGTCGAGCGGAATGGCCGCGATATCAATCGGCTCCTGACCTTGCTTCGCGCGACGGGCGTTAATCATCTCCAGCGCCCAGTCGATGATGGTCAGCGTACGCAAGCCGAGGAAGTCGAACTTCACCAGTCCAGCATATTCCACGTCGTTCTTATCAAACTGGGTAACCGGGTGGTTACCTTCCGCATCGCAGTACAGCGGCGCGAAATCAGTAATCTTGGTGGGGGAAATCACCACCCCACCCGCATGTTTACCGGCGTTACGCGTTACACCTTCGAGCTTGCGCGCCATATCAATGAGGGCCTTAACTTCCTCATCGGCCTCATAAATTTCCGGCAGCTGCGGCTCTGCGGCAAAGGCTTTTTCCAGCGTCATGCCTGGATCGGGCGGCACCAGTTTTGAAATACGATCGACAAACCCATATGGGTGCCCGAGCACACGCCCTACGTCACGAATAACCGCTTTCGCCGCCATCGTACCGAAGGTAATAATCTGTGATACCGCATCACGACCGTACATTTCCGCAACGTGATCGATAACTTTATCGCGTTTTTCCATACAGAAATCGACGTCGAAGTCAGGCATGGAAACACGTTCAGGGTTGAGGAAACGTTCGAACAGCAGGTCGAACTCTAGCGGATCCAGATCGGTGATTTTCAGCGCATAGGCCACCAGCGACCCGGCACCGGAACCACGCCCCGGCCCAACAGGCACGTCGTTATCCTTCGACCATTGAATAAATTCCATTACGATGAGGAAGTAACCGGGGAACCCCATCTGGTTAATCACGCCCAGTTCAATATCCAGACGCTCATCGTACTCTGGTCGCCGCGCAGCGCGCACTTCCGGGTCAGGGAACAGGAACTCGAGGCGCTCTTCCAGCCCCTTTTTCGAGCACTCAACCAGAAAGTCTTCCGTGGTCATGTCACCCGTCGGGAACTGCGGCAGGAAATATTCACCCAGACGAATCGTTACGTTACAACGCTTGGCAATTTCCACGCTGTTCGCCAGCGCTTCGGGGATATCCGCAAAGAGCTCGCACATTTCCTCTTCGGAACGCATGTACTGCTGCGGGCTGTAATTACGTGGGCGTTTAGGGTCGTCAAGCGTGTAGCCATCGTGGATAGCAACGCGGATTTCGTGAGCGTCAAAATCATCAGTGCTGATAAAACACACTTCATTGGTCGCCACCACGGGCAGCCCGTGCTTCGTTGCCAACTCGACGGCAGCGTGCAAATAGCTTTCTTCGTCGGGGCGTGACGTGCGGATAAGTTCCAGATAGTAACGCTGAGGGAAGTGCTCCTGATAAAACGCCAGACACTGCTCTGCCTGTGTCTGGTTGCCGCGCAGCAAGAATCGACCAACATCACCCCGGCGACCACCAGACAGTAAAATCAGTCCTTCACGATGCTCAATCAGCCAATTCCGGTCAATTGTCGGCCCGGCAGCACCATAACCCCGCTGGTAAGCCTGAGAAATCAGCAGCGTGAGATTCTGGTAGCCTTCATTATTCATGGCCAAGATAGTGAGATGCGCGAGTTCATCCCCTAATTCGTCGCTTTCGACACAGAAGTCTGCGCCGATAATAGGCTTGATGCCCGCGCCATGCGCGCCACCATAGAACTTAACCAGCCCACACAGGTTGGTGAAATCGGTAATCGCCAGCGCTGGCATGCCAAGTGCCGCCGCTTTTTTTACCAGCGGACCGACTTTAGCCAGCCCATCGATCATGGAATAGTCACTGTGAACACGCAGGTGAACAAAACGTGGTTCGGCCATCTCCAGATCCCAGAATTTATCGATTAGTCAGCATGGCAGGCACGACTACGTGCGCACGCCACACCGAGAGTTAATGATGATGTTTTACGCCAGCCCTAATGCTCGTTTGACTGGCGCGAAGCTCCGACGGTGAAACTCAGTGGCACCCAGCGCGGCCAGTTTCTCAAGATGGAAAGCCGTTGGGTAGCCTTTGTGTTGGGCAAAACCATAAGCGGGGAAGCGTTCATCCAACTCGACCATCTCACGATCGCGAGTCACTTTCGCCATAATCGAGGCCGCGCTGATTTCTGCCACGCGACTATCCCCTTTAACAACCGCCTGAGAAGGCATCGGCAATGCCGGGCAACGGTTACCATCAATCAGAACAAAATCGGGTACAACAGCCAATCCGGCCACCGCTCGCTGCATTGCCAACATGGTAGCATGCAGGATATTCAGTTGATCAATCTCTTCCGGCTCAGCCCGGCCAAGGCTCCACGCCAGCGCCTTCTCTTTGATTTCATCATAGAGTGCTAGCCGGCGTTTTTCACTCAGCTGTTTAGAATCTGCCAGCCCGACAATTGGCCTAGTCGGATCAAGAATCACCGCCGCCGTCACGACAGCACCAACCAGAGGACCGCGCCCCACTTCATCAACGCCAGCGATACAGGTCGCCTGCGGATAGATAAATATTTCACTCATGGCTTTATTAACATGGTCTTACGAATAGGGTTTTATTAACGCGGCTTGACTAATTCCAGTACCGCCTGAGCCGCTTGCTCATCAGCGTTACAGCGAATCTGCTGATGCAAATCCACAAATGTCGTACGCAGCGCAGCCGTTTTATCCGAATCTGCAAACAGCGGCAATAGCGCAGCGGCCAGTTTGTCAGGTGTACAGTCGGTCTGAAGCAATTCCGTCACCAGTTCGCGCCCAGCCAGCAAATTCGGCAGCGACACCCACTGTGTTTTGACCAGACGCTGTGCCAGCCAGAAGGTAAAGGGTTTCATGCGGTAACCCACCACCATCGGGCATTTTGCCAGCATACACTCCAGCGCCGCCGTACCGGATGCCAATAGCGCCGCATCACTGGCAATCATGGCTTCCCGCGCCTGTCCATCCAGCAGATGCACGCGCAAATCGGGGGCCACACTGCTTTTGATCTGCTCAAACTGTTCACGCCGCTTGCTGTTCACCAGCGGAACGACAATTTCCAGATCGGGAAAATGCTCGCGCAGCAGCACAGCGGTCTTGAGGAAATCGGCGCTAAGCATTTCTACTTCTGCGTTGCGGCTACCCGGCAGCAGCGCCAGACAGTGCGCCTCTGGCGCAATGCCCAACGTCGCACGTGCGGCCTGCTTATCGGGATGCAGCGGCATTGCATCGGCCATCGTGTGGCCGATAAAGCGGCAAGGCACATTGAAACGATCGTAAAACGCTTTTTCAAAAGGCAAAAAGGCCAGCACCAGATTGGTCGCTTTACCTATTTTGAAAACGCGTTTTTGACGCCATGCCCACACGGACGGGCTGACGTAGTGAATGGTATTGATGCCGCGCTGCTTGAGGTTCCCCTCCAGCGTGATGTTGAAATCAGGTGCATCAATCCCCACGAAGACATCGGGCTGAAGCTCGCTGAAACGTTGGGTCAAATCCCGCCGAATTTTCAGCAGGCGAGGAAGCCGACCCAGCACTTCAACAATGCCCATGACGGCCAGCTCTTCCATCTCGTACCAGGCTTCACAGCCTTCAGCCTGCATACGCGGTCCAGCAACGCCGACAAACCGCGCATCGGGCACCTTTTCTTTTAGCGCTCGGATCAGGCCTGCGCCAAGGATGTCGCCGGAAGTTTCCCCGGCGACCAGCCCAATAGTCAAAGGACGTGATGACATGGATTAACGAATGATGCCGCGAGTAGAACGGGCAAAGAAATCGGTAAACGCCTGCACAGCCGGGTGTTCCGCCGCCAGCGCTTCAATTTCCGGCTTCACTTCGTCCAGCGTTTTACCGCTGCGGTAGAGCAGCTTGTACGCGTTACGGATCGCGTGCAGAGTATCTTTCTCGAATCCACGACGCTTCAGACCTTCAATGTTCAGGCCAAACGGCGTGGCATGGTTACCCTGCGCGATAACATATGGCGGCACATCTTGCGCCACACCAGAACATCCGCCCACCATAACGTGAGCACCGATGATGCAGAACTGGTGTACTGCCGTCATCCCACCGATAATCGCAAAATCATCGACGGAAACGTGACCACCCAGCGTTGCGTTATTCGCCAGAATACAGCGATTGCCCACCACGCAGTCGTGCGCGATATGCGTGTTGATCATCAACAGGTTATCGCTACCGACTTTAGTCAACCCACCGCCCTGTGTCGTGCCGCGATGAATCGTGACGCTTTCACGGATGCGGTTACGATCGCCAATCTCAACGCGGGTCGGTTCCCCAGCATATTTGAGATCCTGATTCACTTCACCAATTGACGTGAACTGATAGATTTCATTATCGCGACCAATTTTAGTGACGCCATTGACGACGACATGTGATTTCAGCACCGTACCCGCACCGATCTCAACCTGAGAACCGATATAGCAGAACGGGCCAATATGAACGCCAGCGCCAATGATGGCACCGTCTTCAACAATCGAACTTGGGTGAATAAAGGCGGTTTGATCAATCACGTTATCAGGACTCCCGACGGCGAGCACACATCATTGACGCTTCGCAGGCCACTTCGCCATCAACTTTGGCAACACCTTTAAAGCGTGCAACGCCGCGACGCTCTTTGATGAATTCAACTTCAAGGATCATTTGATCGCCTGGCTGCACAGGGCGCTTAAAGCGCGCTTCGTCCACCGCGGCGAAATAGTACAGCTCACCCGGTTCCAGTTTACCCACGCTTTTAAACGCCAGAATACCAGTGGCCTGAGCCATCGCTTCCAGAATCAGCACGCCGGGAAAAATCGGTTTGCCCGGGAAATGGCCCTGGAAGAAGGGTTCGTTGAAAGAGACGTTTTTCACCGCCCGCAGAAACTTCCCTTCTTCAAAATCCAGTACCCGATCAACCAATAAAAATGGGAAACGGTGCGGTAATAGTTCTAAAATCTCTTCAATATGCAGAGTATGAGTGTCAGTAGTCAAAATACTCTTCCTGTCCATAAAAACTGATGCCATCAACAACACGGCCTGCGCAGACCCTAAATTAGGTGTCTTCAGGCAGGCCGCAAATAAAAACGCGAGTGATTAAACGTTATCGACTTTTCGTTCAACGGCTTTCAACCGTTTGCTTATCTCATCAATATTCATCACCAGCGCTGCGGTTTTACGCCATACTTTGTTGGGTTGCAAAGGAATGCCCGAAGAGTATACCCCAGGTTCTGTGATGGGTCGCATGACCATCCCCATTCCCGTTACCGTCACTTTATCGCAGATTTCCATGTGCCCGTTAATTACGCTGGCACCACCGATCATGCAATAACGACCAATTTTCAAGCTCCCCGCCATAATGACGCCACCCGCTACCGCGGTATTGTCGCCAATCACGACGTTGTGCGCAATCTGACATTGGTTATCAATGATAACACCATTGCCAATGACCGTATCATCCAACGCGCCACGATCGATAGTGGTGCTTGCGCCGATCTCAACCCGATCACCAATTCTGACCGTTCCTAACTGCGGGATTTTCACCCAGTTACCGCGATCGTTGGCATAGCCAAAACCGTCTGAACCGATAACCGTTCCCGACTGGATCAGGCAATGCTCACCCAGCTCAACGCGGTGATAAATCGTTACATTTGCCCACAAACGGGTACCGGCACCAATGCGGGCATCTTTACCGATAAAGCAGCCGGGGCCAATAACAACGCCATCACCCAACTGTGCGCCAGATTCGATGACGGCATTTGCACCAACGGATACCTGCTGCCCCAGCGTCGCGTCTGGCGCGATAACCGCGCTCGGCGCAATATCGGTTGCCGGTTGTGGCGTGGTATCCAGCAGTTGCGCCATACGCGCATAGGTAAGGTAGGGATTCTTCACTACCAGCGCAGTAACCTGACAGTAAGGTAAATCCGCTTCCGTCAGCACGACCGCTGACGCTTGCGTCCCAGCCAGTTGCTCACGGTAACGACTGTCGGAAAGAAACGTAATTTGCCCAGTTTTTGCCGAATGCATAGAAGCAACACCGGTGATGACGATATCGCCATCACCGTGTAATTGTGCATCCAACTGTTGAGCTAACGCGTCCAGTCGAATTGAATACATGTATTATTTAACCTGTTTCAGCACATCAGCAGTAATGTCTTTCGCATTGGCGACATACGCAACAGCGTTAGCGTCAATCACAACATCATAGCCTTCTTTGGTTGCAACAGCTTTCACGGCATCCTGAATACGGCTCAGGATTTTGTTGCGTTCTTCCATCTGACGACGACGGTTGTCCTGGTCAAAAGCCTGCGCTTTGGTAGAGAACTGCTCACGCTGCGCCATGACGTCCTTCTCCATTTTGCTGCGATCGCTCGCTTTCATGGTAGAACCATCACGCTGCAACTTCTGCATCTTGGTCTGTAAATCGTTTTCCATAGATTGCAGTTCAGAAGCACGGCCTTTGAACTCGTTTTCCAGCTGTTTGCCAACGGTTTCACGCTGCGGCAGCTGTTGGAAAATGCTGGAGACGTTAACAACGGCAATTTTGTCAGCAGCCTGAACGCTGGCTGAAGCAGCCAATGCTAAACCGAGGCCTGCGGCACATAACCACTTTTTCACTATAAACTCCTCAACCTAACCTATTTGTGTCTTAACACTTTAATTATGAGCATCGCGTCATAGTATGAACGGCTTATGTTCAACCGTTCATATTCACGAGCAACGATGCGACATTCCCTGCATACGACCTATTGACGTCACACTACCAGGTTTTGCCAATGTTAAACTGGAATTGTTCCGACTTGTCTCCATCGTACTTTTTAACCGGCTGGGCATAGGAGAAGACCAATGGCCCAAGCGGAGACATCCATTGCAACGCGATACCGCTGGAAACACGGAAGTTGCTCGCTTTGCTGTAATCCGGCACGCCTGCGGCAATCGTTTCAGGGGTATTTTCCCAGTTGGTATCCCACACCGTACCACCATCGACAAAGAAGGAAGTACGGACGGAGCTCGCGTATTTGTCGCTGATAAACGGCGTCGGCACAATCAGTTCCGCACTCAGCACGGCCATCGCGTTACCGCCCACGGCGTCATTTAGCCTGGTTTTATCAATTGCGCAGCTCGAATAAGGCGTTGAAGTTGTGGCACAGTTGTAATATGCCGCTTTAGGACCAATGGTATTCGACTGGAAGCCACGCACCGTGCTGGAACCACCGGCATAGAAGTTGTCGTAGAACGGCACTTCTTTACCACCGAGACCATCAGCAAAGCCCGCACGCGTACGGCCCATCACCACCCACTTACCACTCTCGGTCAACGGATAGTAACTCGCCGAATCAAACGTCAGTTTGTAGTATTCGTTATCCGAGCCCGGCACCGTGACTTTCACATTCGCAGACGCACGTGTTCCTTTCGTCGGGAAGTAGCCGCGATCCAGATTGTTATACGACCATCCGGTATTCAGGAAGAAATCGTTCGCTTTAAAGTCCGCACTCGACTTATTACTATTGCCAACAACAACTTCGGGATTTACACCCACAGAATTCAGATAACGCCACATCGCCACCTGCGGTCTCATATCCGACAGATCGTTATGTACATAATCCAGACCGACACGCAGTGAGTTATTCTCGTTAATCGGGAAGCCCAGCGTACTGCCAACGCCGTAACTCACGTTGGTATAGTCGGACAGATCGGCGTCTGACGCCTCAAATTTGTTATAGAAGATGCGGCCACCGAGGCTAACGCCATCGACGGTAAAGTACGGGTCGGTCAGTGACAGTTCAACATACGTCTGGTAGTCGTTTTTCGTCCCGCTGATACCAACAGAATTACCCGTTCCCAGCCAGTTGTCCTGCTGAACCCCGGCCTGGAAGCTCACGCCACTTTCTGTACCGAAACCGACACCAAAGTTGAAGGTACCGGTATTACGCTCTTTGACTTTATACGTTACATCAACCTGATCGACGACGCCGGGAACGCGCTGCGTTTCTACATCAACGCTTTCAAAGAATCCCAGTCGGTTTAGACGCTCTTTGCCCTGTTCAACCAGATCGTTACCTAACCAGGCCCCCTCCATCTGACGCATTTCACGGCGCAGGACAGTGTCTTTAGATGTGTCGTTACCATCAAAGCGGATATGGCGCACATAGAAACGGTTACCGGCATCAACGTTGATGTTTAATCTCACCGTCTTGTCTGCATCATTAATTTCCGGCTGTGTTACCACGCGCGGATAGGCATAGCCATAACGACCCAGCAGTTTCTTGATGTCCTCTTCCATCCGGGTCACTTTCGTCCCGTTGTAGAGTTCACCCGGTTCAATCTTCGTCAGCCCTTCGATTTCCGCGGAGTGACCAGCCAGATTACCTTTCACCGTCACGCCGGACAGCTTGTACTGCTCGCCTTCCGTCATGTTGATGGTGATGTAGATGCCTTTTTTATCTGGCGTCAGACTCACCTGTGTGGAATCAATATTGAAACGCGCATAGCCGCGATCCAGATAGAAACTCCGGAGGGTTTCCAGATCGCCGGACAATTTTTGTTTCTGGTATTTGCGATCGCCAACCACGTTCCACCACGGCACTTCATCACGCAGTTGGAAACGCGAGATCAATTCGTCGGAGCTGAACGCTTTGTTACCGACAATATTAATCTGTTGGATCTTGGCGGAAACGCCCTCCGTGAAGACCAGTTTCAGGTCTACACGGTTACGCGGAAGTGGCGTGACAACGGCTTTAACCGATGCACTGTACTTACCCACGCTGTAGTAGAAATCTTCCAGTCCTTTTTCGATGCTGGTGAGTGCGGTGCGATCCAAC
The DNA here is from genome assembly GCF_037136835.1 of Pectobacterium sp. 1950-15. Classification (NCBI taxonomy): domain Bacteria; kingdom Pseudomonadati; phylum Pseudomonadota; class Gammaproteobacteria; order Enterobacterales; family Pectobacteriaceae; genus Pectobacterium; species Pectobacterium sp. 1950-15. Next base: position 123,845 of record NZ_JBBBQR010000001.1, read on the forward strand.
GCTTCACCGACGCGCACGCCGGAGGCCTCCAGGTTTTCTTTCAGCATGTCGTCTTTGACTGACTTATTGCCGGAAAACGTGACGCTGGCGATTGTTGGACGTTCTTTCACCTGCACAATCAGCGTTCCGCCGTCTCGCAGGACGCGAACATCTTCAAAATTTCCGGTCGCAAACAAGGCACGGATGGTATTACCGATATCATCGTCACCGATGGTATCACCAACGCGGACTGGCATACTAAGTAGTGCCGCCCCGACGGCAACTCTTTGCAGGCCCTCGAAATGAATGTCCTTCACTACGAACCCGTCTGCACCGTATACGGTTGCGCTGCTGAACAGCAGCGACGCTATGAGCAACTTTTTGATCGCCATCGTTGTTATGCGTTTTTCCTAACCTAATCCCGCGCCTAGAGACGAGAGAAATCATTGAAAAGTGCGAGTCCCATTAACAACATCAGCAACACTGTACCAATGCGATAGCTAACGTCCTGCACACGCTCAGAAACCGGCCTGCCCTTCAGCTTTTCAACCGCAAGAAAGAGCAGGTGTCCACCATCCAATACCGGCAGAGGGAACAGATTGATGATCCCCAAATTGACGCTGATTAAGGCCAAAAACATCAGGTAATAAATCAATCCATAATCTGCTGACATTCCTGCGCCCTGAGCAATCGAAATGGGACCACTCAGGTTGTTCAGCTTAACATCACCCATAACCAGTTTCCCTAACATACTGACGGTCAATTTCATCAGTTGCCAGGTTTTATCTGTTGCCTGGTAGATTGCGCTAAACGGCCCATACTGGCGCACAGTCCTGTATTCTTCAGGCAGTGGCGTCACACTTGGCATAACGCCCGCCAGCCCTTCAACTCTGCCACTCCCCACAGATTTGCTGTCTGGCGTTAACGTCAACGGTACTGCTGCACCGTTTCGCTCTACCTCCAGCGCAATAGATTGTCCGGGGTTATCACGCACGGCGATGACGAAATCACGCCATTGCGCTAGCACCTGCCCGTCGACTTTAACGATCCTATCACCGACTTGCAAACCTGCTTTTTCCGCCGCTGACCCAGCCTGCACCTGATGCAGTACCGGCTCAATTTGCGGACCGCGCGGAATAATCCCGAGCGAAGCGGCAGGATCTTGCTTATCAGGCTCAAACTGCCAATCGCGCAAATCCAGCGTTTTCTGGACGACACGGTCAGAACCTAACGGTGCGGTTCCAATCACCACCTCGCTATCGCCGATTTTACCGATCAGCGCCAGACGCGCAGTATCCCAATCAGGCGTTTCGATACCATCTACTGACTTTAGTTCCATTCCCGCCGACATTTCCGCTTGCGCCGCGATGGAGTTGGGCAGTATTTCACCCACAACAGGACGAACGCCCGGCACGCCGAGAATAAACACCAGCCAGTACGCCACAATGGCAAACAGGAAATTGGCAATCGGGCCAGCGCTGACGATAGCCGCACGCTGCCAGACCGTTTTACTGTTAAATGATTGGTGGCGGAATTCTGGCGCAACCGTGTCGACGCGCTCATCCAGCATCTTGACGTAGCCGCCAAGCGGGATTAGCGCGATCACGAATTCTGTACCGGTACGATCGCGACGACGCCATATTGCGCGACCAAAGCCAACGGAGAAGCGTTCGACCTTCACACCACAGCGGCGAGCCACCCAGAAATGCCCAAACTCATGGACGGTGACCAGCACACCCAGTGCGATGATAAACGCGGCAAGATTCCAGAGAAAACTCAGCATAAATAGCTCTACCGCTTTATTCTAAGCCACTTTAAACAGCAGCAGCATCAGGCAAGAGAACACAGGAACCGCAGCAGTCAGGCTGTCGATACGATCGAGCACACCACCGTGCCCCGGAATCAAATGGCTACTGTCTTTGATGCCCGCCTCGCGTTTGAACATGCTTTCCGTCAAATCACCCAGTACCGAGGCCAACGCAGCGGCGATAGAACAAATCAGCAACGTCGAGGGGGAGACCGTTAATGGCGCATAGAGGCTAAACAGCACGGAGATAAGCGCTGAGGTCGCCAGACCGCCGAGAAAGCCTTCCCAGGTTTTACCCGGCGAAACTTTTGGCGCGAGTTTACGCTTACCAAACAATTTACCGAACATGTAGGCACCACTGTCCGCTCCCCACACCAGCAGCATGACGTACAGCAGCCACCAGGCACCCGTGAACGGATTAATCGCGTAATTATAATGACGAAGCGCGACCATGCCCCAGAAAAACGGCACGATCGTCATGATGCCGAACACCAGCCGCAATGCGCGCGAATGGCGCCAGAAGGAGGCAGAAGCCGGATAGAACAGAACCAACAGCAACGCCACACCCCACCACACCAGCGATGACCAGAGTGCGATACTGATTTGCGGAATATGGACGGAATAATGGTAGGCCGGGAGTGACAACAGCATCAGCGCCAGCAAGAAACCACACAGGATCGCGAGCCACAGGCGTTGACCATAAGAGGCAAACCCTGCCAACTGACCCCATTCCCATGCCGCCAGCATACAGACAGCCAGCGTAACAAGCGTGAATCCCAGAGGAGGCAGCAAGAACAGCGCCGCAATAACAATTGGGATCAAAATAAAAGCAGTAATCAGGCGATACTTCAGCAAAAGTTCCCCCTAGGATGCATCAGCATCGATAGGTGTTGTTCCCCCGAAGCGGCGCTCGCGTTGTGCAAAAGCATTCAGCGCACCTTCAAAGACTTGTTCATCGAAATCAGGCCAGAGGACATCAGTAAAGTAAAGTTCAGCATAAGCAATTTGCCACAGAAGAAAATTACTGATGCGGTGTTCTCCACCGGTTCTGATCACCAAATCAACCGGAGCCAGATCATTCAGACAGATGTACTGACATAATGACGCTTCATTAATGCTATCAGGGCGCAGGATGCCTTCCTGAACCTGCTCTGCAAGTTGCCGTACTCCCTGAATAATATCCCAACGGCCGCCATAATTCGCGGCAATATTCAGTGTGAGCCCCTGATTCTTTTCTGTCAGCGCCTCTGAACGGCGAATGCGTTCTTGTAAACGCGGGCTGAAGCGACCGATATCACCGATCACCCGCAAGCGGACATTATGCTTGTGCAGACTTTTTACTTCGCTGTCCAGCGCCCGAACAAACAGTTCCATGAGTGCGGAAACTTCCTGCGCCGGACGGTTCCAGTTTTCACTACTAAATGCGTAAAGCGTTAGTGCGTCCAGTCCTTGGCTTACTGCAAAACTGACAGAACGTCGCACAGCCTTTACACCAGCCTGATGGCCAAAAATCCGCATTTTCCCCCGGCTTTTCGCCCAGCGACCATTGCCATCCATGATAATGGCAACATGCCGCGGTCCGGCGGGTGGCAGATCGTGAGTATTTTTTTGATTATCGGACGGCATAACGCGTACTTATTTCCTCAAGCAAGAAATACAACAGTCCTTCCGTAACATCAGACCCCGTTAGCGCAAAAAAAGCCGTGAACGATCACGGCTTAGCTTAATGGTCGATTAAACAACTTTCACATAATCAACCACTGAGTGGCGCAGACTATACCACCTCCACCGCACATGAACAAATTGTGCCACGGGTCTATCCGGCTATCGCGCGTAGTGTGTCAGGATCTGTGCTGCGGTCTGTCTGGCCCAGCGATCGATGTCAAGAACATCATCAACGCTGGCAGGCTCTGGTAATGTAAGTTGTTCAATAACATACCGATTTACCGCCGCAATATCCGTAAAGCGAATCTGCGACTGCAAAAATGCCGCTACCGCAATTTCATTCGCGGCGTTCAATGCCGTCGTGGCCGACTGACCCTGATTACAGGCATCAATTGCCAACTGTAAACAAGGATAGCGCGCATAGTCCGGCGCCAAAAATGTCAGCGCGCCAATCTGGCAAAAATCTAACGCTTTTGCGCCCGATGTCACACGTTCAGGGTAAGCCATCGCATGGGCAATCGGCGTACGCATATCAGGCGAGCCTAACTGCGCCAGAACGCTACCATCACGGTAACGCACCATCGAGTGAATCACTGACTGCGGATGAATAATGACTTCCATCTGCTCAGCAGAAGCGTTAAACAGCCAGCGCGCTTCGATATACTCCAGCCCTTTGTTCATCATCGTGGCGGAATCAACCGAAATTTTGCGCCCCATTGACCAGTTTGGATGCGCACACGCCTGATCCGGCGTCATGTCTGCCAACGCCGACACCGCTGTCTCACGAAACGGTCCGCCAGACCCAGTCAAAATAATCCGTTCGACACCATGCTGCGACAATGAAGCGTAGCCTAATTGACGCTGAATTTGCTCAGGTAAACTCTGAAAAATCGCATTATGTTCGCTATCAATCGGTAAAAGCTGTGCGCCACTTTGCGCTACGGCGTCCATAAAGAGACGCCCGCAGGTAACCAGTGATTCTTTATTCGCCAACAAGACCTGTTTTCCGGCATGAATTGCCGCCAGCGTCGGCAATAATCCTGCTGCTCCCACAATCGCGGCCATGACCTGATCGACGCCATCCAATGCAGCAAGGTCACACGCCGCCTGCTCTCCAGCCAAAACCTCCGTTTTGCAGCCGTACTCCGCCAACTGCTGACGCAGAGACGTTGCAGAGGCTTCATCAGCCATTGAGGCATAGGCGGGTTGGAAAGTGAGACACTGCTCCAGCATCAGCTTGACGTTATAACCGGCGGATAGCGCGCGCACAGAAAACTTATCGGGGTTGGCTTTAATGACGGCCAGCGAACTGACGCCAATAGAACCAGTGGAACCAAGAATTGTCAGTTGCTTCATTAAAAATGCTCTGAATAACCGGATTTGATGACAGGAAGGTACACGAGTCTGAGACGATTACCATGATATATCTCTGCTATCGATCACAGTCACGACAGCCGCAGACCTATACATAGCAAAAAATTGTTTACTACCCAGAGGGGCTGGCCTTCACCCATTCCTTGTACAAAAAATAAAGCGCCGCCGGAAAAAGGGGCAAGCCCACACGTTTCCTGCGACGCAATATCTAACAGGCTGATTAGAACTCCATCAGCTCCGCTTCTTTCTCTGCCAGTGCTGTATCTACTTTCTTGATGAAGTTATCAGTCAGTTTCTGCACGTCGTCCTGTGCACGACGTTCTTCATCTTCGCTGATCGCTTTATCTTTCAGCAGCGCTTTCAGTTTATCGTTAGCATCACGGCGCACGTTGCGTACAGAAACACGCCCTTGCTCCGCTTCGCCACGAACGACTTTAATCAGATCTTTACGGCGTTCTTCCGTCAATGGCGGCAGCGGAACACGGATGACGGTGCCAGCAGAAGACGGGTTCAGGCCGAGATCGGAAGCCATGATAGCTTTCTCAACTGCCGGGCCAAGCGTACGATCGAATACCGTAATCGCCAGCGTGCGGGAATCTTCTACGACAACGTTAGCAACCTGACGCAGTGGCGTTGCGCTGCCATAGTATTCAACCTGGATGCCATCGAGAATGCTAGGCGATGCACGGCCAGTACGGATTTTGCTGATCTGGTTTTTAAACGCTTCAACACATTTGTCCATGCGCGTTTCAGCATCTTTTCTGATTTCATTAGTCACGTTGTGAACCCTTGAAAACTGGTTGCCTGGCGGACCATGTCAGTACATGATCCGGTGAATAATTAATGCCAGCGCTCGGCTGACGTATGGAGCAATACTGAGAATATATTACCCCATAATCGGGATTAGCCGTTATTACTGACTAATCAACGTCCCTTCTTTTTCACCCATGACAACGCGACGCAGTGCGCCAGGTTTGTTCATGTTGAAAACGCGGATCGGCAAATTATGGTCGCGTGCCAGCGTGAACGCAGCAAGATCCATCACTTTCAGCTCACGTTCCAGCACTTCCTGATAGGTCAGCGAATCGTATAACGTTGCTGAAGGATCTTTTACCGGATCGGCAGAATAGACGCCATCAACTTTGGTCGCTTTCAATACAACATCTGCTTCAATCTCAATGCCGCGCAGGCAAGCCGCAGAATCCGTGGTAAAGAAAGGGTTACCGGTACCGGCGGAGAAAATCACCACGCGGTTATTACGCAGCAGGCTAATCGCTTCCGCCCAGCTGTAATTGTCACAGACGCCATTCAGGGGAATGGCCGACATCAGGCGAGCGTTCACATAGGCACGGTGCAACGCATCACGCATTGCCAGACCATTCATGACGGTCGCCAGCATTCCCATGTGGTCGCCCACAACGCGGTTCATACCCGCTTTAGCCAGACCCGCGCCACGAAACAGGTTACCACCGCCGATAACCACACCGACCTGAATGCCTAACTCAACCAGTTCTTTCACTTCCTGAGCCATGCGATCCAGAATGCTCGCATCGATACCAAAACCTTCAGTTCCCTGTAAAGCTTCGCCACTGAGCTTCAGCAGGATTCGTTGATAGACGGGTTTTGCATTGGTTGCCATGGTGTTCTTATCCTACAGGCTGTCGTCGTATTGGGGGGTTGTAAACATCAAAACTGTTCCACCCGGCACCTATCTGAATGCAGGAAGCCAAGCGTACTGAAACTATTTGGGCTGGATAAAAAGGAACCGCCAACTGGCGGCTCTTTTTTTTACTGATTAAGACTGCTTACTCATCGCTGCAACTTCAGCAGCAAAATCAGTCTCAACTTTCTCAATACCTTCACCCACTTCGAAACGGATGAAGTTAGTCACGTCAGCATTGTGCTCTTTCAGCAGCTGACCAACAGATTTGGCTGGATCCATAACGAAAGGCTGACCAGTCAGAGAAACTTCGCCGGTGAATTTCTTCATACGGCCTTCAACCATTTTCTCTGCGATTTCTTTCGGCTTGCCAGACTGCATCGCGATTTCCAACTGAACCTGGTACTCTTTCTCTACCACTTCAGCGGACACGTCTTCAGGCTTAACGAATTCAGGCTTGCTTGCAGCAACGTGCATAGCCAGGTGTTTAACCAGCTCTTCGTCAGCACCTTTAGCAGCAACCAGAACACCGATGCGCGCACCGTGTTGGTAGTTACCCAGAACTTCGCCTTCCAGAGCAGAAACGCGGCGAATGTTGATGTTCTCACCGATTTTCGCAACCAGCGCAACACGCTCTTCTTCGAACTGTGCTTTCAGCACGTCAACATCAGTGATTTTGCCTGCAACTGCAGCGTCCAGCACTTTGTCAGCAAATGCCTGGAAACCACCATCTTTAGCAACGAAGTCAGTCTGGCAGTTAACTTCCAGGATCACAGCGTAGTTACCGTCGATCTTAGTCTTGATTACGCCATCAGCAGCAACGTTACCTGCTTTCTTAGCAGCTTTGATTGCGCCGGATTTACGCATGTTTTCGATTGCCAGCTCGATGTCGCCGTTAGCTTCAACCAGCGCTTTCTTACATTCCATCATGCCCGCAGCGGTACGCTCACGCAGCTCTTTTACCAGGGATGCGGTAATTTCAGCCATTCTAAAATCCTCGGAAGATTTGTTCTGCCCGGTCGTCACGACCAAACAGCTTTAAAAGTGAAAAAGGGGCCATAAAAAGGCCCCTAACCAAACTAGTACTACCTGGTTAATAAGGGCTCAACGAGCCAGACTTATTATTCAGCTTCTACTAAGCCTTCTTCTGCCTGCACAGCCAGATCCTGAGAACGGCCTTCGCGGACAGCAGTAGCAACAGCGCTCAGGTACAGGCTAACTGCACGGATTGCGTCATCGTTACCAGGGATGATGTAGTCAACGCCATCTGGATCGGAGTTGGTATCAACCACGGCGAATACCGGAATACCCAGGTTGTTAGCTTCTTTGATTGCGATGTGCTCGTGATCGGCGTCGATAACGAACAGCGCGTCTGGCAGACCGCCCATATCTTTGATACCGCCCAGGCTGTTTTCCAGCTTGTCCAGTTCACGAGTGCGCATCAGCGCCTCTTTTTTGGTCAGCTTGTCGAACGTGCCGTCTTGAGATTGGGTTTCCAGATCTTTCAAACGTTTGATGGACTGACGAACGGTTTTCCAGTTAGTCAGCATACCGCCCAACCAACGATGGTTCACGAAGAACTGATCGCAGTTGTTGGCTGCATCTTTTACCGCTTCGCTTGCTGCGCGCTTAGTACCAACGAACAGAATTTTGCCTTTGCGAGAAGCAATTTTGCTCAGCTCAGCCAGAGCGTCGTTGAACATTGGTACAGTTTTTTCAAGGTTGATGATGTGAACTTTGTTACGCGCACCGAAGATGAATGGCTTCATTTTCGGGTTCCAGTAACGGGTCTGGTGACCAAAGTGTACGCCAGCCTTGAGCATATCGCGCATGGAAACAGTTGCCATGATTACCTCTATTAATTAAGTATGGGGTTATGCCTCCACATGTCCCATTGCGCCGACCCCATCCGGTGAAACACCTCAGGAGCACCCCGGCGAACGTGCCGACATGTGTGTGTTATTTACACAAAGTGAGTTTAGTCGATGTGGTTGGGTACCGTATAACCGATATCCAGCCGGATCATCGGCGCGCTTTATACCATAAATCCCCCAGCGACACCAACATTTGTTATTCAATCGTCCACGAATCAGAATGATAGTTTGGCAAGCCAGCGGCAGGACTGGTAACATAAGTTATTAGTTATTCATCTTAATTCTCGTGTCTTAAATGACACCTGCGGACGACCACCAATGGCAATTTCAATTAAAACTCCTGAAGACATCGAAAAAATGCGCGTCGCTGGCCGTCTGGCTGCCGAAGTCCTGGAAATCATCGAACCCCATGTGGTACCGGGCGTGAGCACTGCCGAATTGGACAGAATCTGCCACGATCATATCACCAACAAGCAGCAGGCTATTTCTGCCAGTCTGGGTTATCACGGCTTCCCGAAATCCGTCTGCATTTCCGTTAATGAAGTGGTGTGTCACGGCATTCCAAGCGATGACAAAATCCTGAAGGATGGCGATATCGTTAATATCGACGTCACCGTCATCAAAGATGGTTTCCACGGTGATACGTCAAAAATGTTCATCGCGGGAAAACCGACCATTCTGGGCGAGCGCCTCTGCCGCATCACGCAGGAAAGCCTCTACCTGGCGCTGAAAATGGTGAAACCGGGCATCCGTCTGCGCACGCTGGGCAAAGCAATCCAACAGTTTGCGGAAGGGAACAATTTCTCCGTAGTGCGTGAGTATTGCGGTCACGGCATTGGTAAAGGCTTCCACGAAGAGCCACAGGTGCTGCACTACGATGCGGATGACGGCGGCGTGGTACTGCAGGCAGGTATGGCCTTTACCATCGAACCAATGCTCAATGCCGGTGATTTCCGCATTCGTACCATGAAAGACGGCTGGACGGTAAAAACCAAAGATCGCAGCTTGTCGGCACAGTACGAGCATACTATTGTGGTAACCGATAACGGCTGCGAAATAATGACGTTGCGAAAGGATGACACCATCCCCAACATCATCACGCATGAACAGTAAACACTAAGCCGGCGAATGCCGGCTTTTTTTGGGCTGCGCTATGACAGATAACCGCTTTTCGCCAGACAGTACGCCACCCGATGCGTCCTCACCAGACAGCCCGGCAGACACCACAGCCCCCGTACAGCTCCCCGCGTCACCGCTGACCTACGCGGATGACATGCTGAATTGCCAGACGTTAAAACAGCAGTTGGAACTGTTTCAACTTTGGCTCGGTTCAGAATTCCGCGCCGGCGTCAGCGCAGAAAAACTCATAGATGCCAGAACCTTATTCATCGATCGCCTGTTACAGCGGCTGTGGTATTTCTACGGTTTTGAAAATATCGCCCAGACCTCGCTGGTCGCCGTAGGCGGATATGGCCGTGGTGAACTGCATCCGCTTTCCGATATCGATGTGCTGGTTTTAAGCCAGACGGCGCTGAGTGAGGAACATTCCCAGCGCGTCGGCCAATTCATCACCCTGCTGTGGGATCTGAAACTGGAAGTCGGCCATAGTGTCAGAACGCTGGAAGAGTGCCTACAGGAAGGGCGCGCCGATATTTCCGTCGCAACTAACCTGATCGAATCGCGCATGATATGCGGCGACGTCGCCCTGTTTCTCACGCTACAAAAACACGTGTTCAGTGACGAATTTTGGCCGTCATCCACGTTTTTTCCGGCAAAAATCGCCGAACAGCAGGAACGCCATCAACGCTATCACAGCACCAGCTACAATCTGGAACCCGACATCAAGAGCAGCCCTGGCGGGCTACGCGATATTCATACGCTGCTGTGGGTCGCGAGACGCCACTTCGGCGCCACCTCGCTGAATGAGATGGTGGGGTTCGGCTTCCTGACAGAGGCCGAACGTAAAGAGCTGAACGAGTGCCAAAGCTTTTTGTGGCGCATCCGCTTCGCTCTGCATCTGATCCTGCCGCGTTACGACAACCGGCTGCTGTTCGACAGGCAGCTTAACGTCGCGCAGCTGTTGCAATATCAGGGCGAAGGCAACACGCCAGTAGAGCGCATGATGAAGGATTTCTACCGCATGACGCGCCGCGTCAGCGAGTTGAACCAGATGCTGTTGCAGCTCTTTGACGAAGCGATTCTGGCACTGGATGCGAGTGAGAAACCTCGTCCGATTGACGATGAATTCCAGCTACGCGGTAATCTGGTGGATCTGCGTGATGAAAACCTGTTTATTAAAAAACCGGAAGCCATCATGCGCATGTTCTACCTGATGGTGCGTAACCGTGACATCAACGGTATTTACTCCACCACGTTGCGCCAGTTGCGCCATGCGCGTCGTCACCTCGCCAGCCCGCTCTGCACCATCCCAGAAGCGCGCCAGCTATTCATGAATATTCTGCGCCACCCGCATGCGGTGAGTCGTGCGCTGCTGCCAATGCATCGCCACAGCGTGCTGTGGGCGTACATGCCGCTGTGGGGAAACATTGTCGGTCAAATGCAATTCGATCTGTTCCATGCTTATACGGTGGATGAACACACGATTCGCGTCCTGCTCAAGCTGGAAAGCTTCGCCGACGAGGAGACGCGGCCACAGCACCCACTGTGCGTAGAACTTTACCCTCGCCTGCCTCAGCCCGAATTATTGCTGCTGGCCGCCCTGTTCCACGATATTGCGAAAGGCCGCGGCGGCGATCACTCTGAACTGGGTGCGCAGGACGTGCTGGAATTTGCCGCGCTGCACGGGTTGAATTCACGCGAAGCGCAACTGGTTTCCTGGCTGGTGCGCTGCCATCTGCTGATGTCCGTCACCGCACAGCGTCGCGACATTCAGGATCCTACCGTCATTCAGCAATTTGCTACCGAAGTGCAGAGCGAAACCCGCTTGCGCTATCTGGTCAGCCTGACGGTTGCGGATATCTGCGCCACCAATGAAACGCTGTGGAACAGCTGGAAACAAAGCCTGTTGCGTGAACTCTATTTCGCGACAGAGAAACAGCTGCGCCGCGGCATGCAAAATACGCCGGATTTACGCGAACGTGTCCGCCATCACCGCTTGCAGGCGCTGGCGCTGCTGCGTATGGATAACATTGACGAAGAAGCGTTGCACCGCATCTGGAGCCGCTGCCGGGCCGATTATTTCCTGCGCCACTCGCCAAATCAGCTAGCCTGGCACGCGCGTCACCTGTTGGAGCATGATGTCAGCAAACCGCTGGTGCTGATCAGCCATCAGGCCAGCCGTGGCGGTACAGAGATTTTTATCTGGAGTCCGGACAGACCTTATCTTTTCGCAGCGGTTGCCGGCGAGTTAGATCGACGCAACCTTAGCGTGCACGACGCGCAAATTTTTACCAGCCGTGACGGCATGGCGATGGATACGTTTATCGTACTGGAACCCGACGGCAGCCCATTGGCGCAGGATCGGCATGAAATGATACGCCACGCGCTCGAACAGTCGCTGACGCACCGGCATTATCAACACCCGCGCGTGCGCCGACCGTCACCCAAGCTGCGCCATTTCAGCGTGCCAACGGAAGTTAACTTTCTGCCGACACATACGGACAGACGCAGCTACATGGAACTTAGCGCGCTCGATCAGCCGGGGCTGCTGGCACGTATCGGTGAGATTTTTGCCGATCTCAACCTGTCGCTGCACGGCGCACGCATTTCCACGATCGGCGAGCGGGTAGAGGATCTTTTCATCCTGGCAGACAGCGACAGACGGGCATTAAAGCCGGATTTACGCCTTAAATTGCAAGAACGGTTGACAGAAGCCCTTAACCCAAACGATAAAGTACCATTGAGTTAATTTTCACAATCAGGAAAGAGAAATCAGGATGCACCAACAACTACAGAACATCATTGAGACGGCTTTCGAGCGCCGCGCTGAAATCACTCCGGCAAACGCAGACACCGTCACGCGTGAAGCCGTCAATCAGGCTATCAGCCTGCTGGATAGCGGCGCCCTGCGCGTTGCAGAGAAAATCGACGGCCAGTGGGTTACCCATCAGTGGCTGAAGAAAGCCGTGCTGCTCTCTTTCCGTATTAACGATAACCAACTTATCGAAGGCGGAGAAACACGCTTTTTCGACAAAGTACCCATGAAATTCGCTGACTATGATGAAGCACGTTTCCAGCGTGAAGGCGTGCGCGTTGCACCACCAGCCAGCGTGCGTCGCGGTGCTTATATCGCACGTAACACCGTACTGATGCCGTCTTACGTCAACATCGGCGCTTACGTTGATGAAGGCACCATGGTCGATACGTGGGTAACCGTAGGCTCTTGTGCTCAGATCGGTAAAAATGTTCACCTGTCCGGCGGCGTCGGCATCGGTGGTGTTCTGGAGCCATTACAGGCTAACCCAACCATCATCGAAGATAACTGCTTCATCGGTGCGCGTTCTGAAGTCGTGGAAGGCGTTGTCGTTGAGGAAGGTTCCGTCATCTCCATGGGCGTGTTCATCAGCCAAAGCACCCGTATTTACGATCGTGAAACCGGAGAAATTCACTATGGCCGCGTCCCAGCAGGCTCCGTTGTGGTTTCCGGCAACCTGCCGTCTAAAGATGGCAGCCACAGCCTGTACTGTGCAATCATTGTGAAGAAAGTGGATGCGAAAACCCGCGGCAAAGTGGGTATCAATGAGTTATTACGCTCCATCGACTAAACTAGAAACGGCGGGTTAATCACCCGCCGTTTTTTTTACCATAGAAGGTGACGCTATGTATGACAATCTAAAAAGCCTGGGCATTACCAATCCCGATGATATCGACCGCTATAGCCTGCGTCAGGAAGCGAACAACGACATCCTGAAGATCTATTTTCGTAAAGATAAGGGCGAGTTTTTCGCCAAAAGCGTGAAATTCAAATACCCACGCCAGCGTAAGACCATCGTGGCAGACAACAGCGGGCAGGGCTATAAAGAGATCAATGAGATCAGCCCAAATCTGCGCTATGTGATTGATGAGTTAGACAAGATCTGCCAACAGGAACAGGTTGAAGTCGATTTGAAACGCAAAATCCTTGACGATCTGCGTCATCTGGAAAGCGTCGTTTCCAACAAAATTACCGAAATCGAAGCGGATTTAGAGAAACTGACCAAGAACCGCTAAACACGATCATCGCTAACAGGCCGCAACGAAAACGGGAGCACGACAGGCTCCCGTTTCTCATTTCAGCACAGAATCACTATGCATCAACCAAATCAGACCATCCTTCAACCCACGGGCATGACATCACTTCCGGTTCTGGATGTTCGACGGCATCAATTTCCAAAACGTCGCCCAGACGCTTAGCACCGATGTCCTGCAATAGTGCATCGAAAAGATGCCCACCCGCGCAGAAATTCGGGTAGCTGCTATCGCCCAACGCGATCACGCCATAGCGCAGCGCAGGCTGGTAACCGCCTTTATCACGCAGTGCGGCGTAAAGCGGAACAATAGAATCAGGCAGTTGGCCTTGTCCCGTCGTCGACGTGACAACTAAAACCGTCTGCTCGCGGTAGCCCAACCAGGATTCCAGCGTCGCATCTTCAAAAACCTTAACCTCATGGCCACGATCCCTGAGGATATTTTCGGCTTCTTCGGCCACCAGCAATGCATTCCCGTAGACCGTACCAACAAAAATACCAATCTGCGCCATGCGTCTGACTCCCTTTTGAATTCGATGTGTTTGATATAAAAGTTATACGGCAGATATTACCCGACGACGTGCTCGCTATCCTGACCCGAGTCGGCAGGAAACTCAACCCCTTCAAACTCAGGGAGAATCCCCTGCCAGCCAAATTGAGTCATCACCCCCTGCCACGGCGCATCCCAGCGGGCCTGCAACGTCAATGGCTGTCCGCTCACTGGATGATCCAGTTGCAGCTCGCTGGCATGTAGCATAAGCCTGCCGCAGGAGAAATGCGTCTCCATGCCGCGGTTGTGTCGCAGGTCACCGTGCGCGGTATCGCCGATAATGGGATGACGGAGGTGTGACATATGGCGGCGGAGTTGATGTTTACGCCCGGTCTGCGGCTTCAGCTCCATCAGACTGTAGCGCGCCGTTGGGTAACGACCGATGGCAACCGGCATTTCGACCTGCGCCAAAGAACGATAATGCGTGACAGCGGGCTGCGGTGCCTTATCAGGATTAGTGAACTTGTCGGCGATCTTGTCCAGTTCTTCGGTGAGCGCATAGTCGAGCACGCCGTCATCCAGCACATAGCCTCGCACAACGGCATGATACATTTTCTGCATCTGGTGTGATTCAAACTGCTGGGATAACGCACGCGCCACCTCGCTGGACAGCGCGAGCAACAACACGCCGGATGTCGGCCTGTCGAGACGATGAACGGTATACACGTGCTGGCCTATTTGATCGCGCACGGTCTGCATCACCACGACCTTTTCTTTGCGATCCAGCCAGCTACGGTGAACTAGCCAGCCGCTAGGTTTATTGACAGCGACCAGATGCTCATCCTGATAAATAATCTCAAGCATCGTGTACTGCGCCATCCTGTGCATCCGGGCGGAACAGCTCATCGAGCAGCCCGATACGCAACAGGATCGCCGCCGTCTCTTCTGGCGTGCCTTCCAGCGCTTCTTCAAAATAGGGAAGCAAAGCCAGCTCAGCGGGCAACGCTAATTCGCTATCCAGTAAAGCATGCATACGCGGTAAAAAGACCCACTGCAACCACTCTTCGGGTTTCATGGTATCCAGGCTGAAAGGCTCAGTGCTGTTAAACGCCTCGTCTTCTGGCGGAACAACCTGCCAGAAAGGGCTTTCTCTCAATGCGCGCTCAATATCGAATAATGACTGACGAACCTGGTTCTCTCTACTCATGCGGTTTCTCGCCCTTGAAGCCAACAGTAATGGCGGCAAAGCATAGCATTGATATCAGCCTGACCCAATCGCCGGTGAAAAGACGGTTCGACTATTCACCCACCCCAGGCACATTCTCCATTTCTTGTTCAAACAACGTGCAAAACCCCTCTAAATGGGAGAAAAGCTGCTGCGTTCGTTCCTGACCCAACGCCCCGAAAACGCGTTCACTTAATATCTGCGATTGCGTCAAAATCGGTTGAGTGCGTTTCTTTCCCAGCTCGGTTAGCGTCAGGATCTTTTCCCGCTTGTCATGCGCGCTTTCAGTGATATCAATCAACCCTTGTTCTTTGAATAACTTGCAGATGCTAAACACGGTTTGTTTAGGCAGGCTCCAACGCTCACAAATATATTTTTGCGTGCATTTTCCATCTGGGGATACCGCCAAAGAATGCAGAACCGCAAAGGCATTCTGATTAAAGCCCAACTTCTTCATCCACTGTTGAAACAAGTTATCAAGGTGATTGAGTTGTCTGCCTAACTCATCTAATCGATGCATATAAAATATCCTACAAATGGGCTACTCGCTCAAAATCGCCAAGGCAATAACATCCAATCACCGTATTATCCGACATATTTCGGGTTACAGAGGTGTTGATATGATTGCCCGGCCCATCCATAGGCTTCGCGCTATTAGGGGCGGCAGCCGCTCTACTCGGCAGAGCGGCCACGTCCCCGATCGCTGACGCTTGTCAGCTTCCAGAGGGTATTCATTCGGTTGCTGGCTTTCCGTGCGACCAAATTATATTGGAGAGGAAGTAGGTTAGTACACTTTTTCCCCTTTGAAATAGGTTGCCAACACCTTGGTATCTTTCAATTTTTCCAGATCCACATTGCCAATATCAGTATCTACAATAATAAAGTCGGCGCTTTTCCCTTTCTCAAGACTGCCAGTGATATCACTGATACCAAGCTGTTTCGCCCCATTAATCGTGTAAGCCCGCAAGCTTTGATCTAACGTCATTGCCGCTTCGGTTGGAGGAAGGTAGCCAGCATGTGGCTGACCGCGTTTGATGGCATGATACATTTGGCTGAACGGGTTCACGGCATCAAAGGTGTTGGCGGGGTAATCAGAACCGAAGGTTATCGCGACGCCCTCACGTGCCGCTTGCCCAAGCAGGTATTGATGATTGTAGGCATCCTGACCAATTTTGGTTTTGGTCTCATCTTTCTCATTTACCACCGTCCAGTTTGGTGTCGTTTGCAGGAATAGATTGTCCTTCATGGCGGCAAATTTCTGCACACCCCGCGGTTCAAACACTTGATTATGGGCAATCACACGGGCCAAATGCGGGTTAATTTTTTTGTTAGCCTCAAAGGCGTCTAAAATCGACTGCTGCGCTTTATCGCCTATTGCGTGTACATGCACAGAGAAACCCGCTTTCAACGCCGCAGCAACATTGTCGTTAATCTGTTTCTGGCTTAAAAATGGCTCGACGACATTCCCATTGGGATAAGGTAGAAACATCGCACCTGAATCCATTTCAATCGTGCCATCCATGAATAATTTATACAAATTCATCGACAAATTGCCCTGATGGTATTTTTCACGCAGGGCTTTCAGGCTGGCAATATTTTGTTCAGTCGATTTGGCCGCATCATAAAAATAGCCGCGCTGATAATAAACTTTCAGTTTCCCCTGTTCGTTTAAGCGGGCAATGGCAGCCACTGTCGTGCTAAAGGTATCGCCAACATCAGTAATCGCCGTAAACCCCAGCGAGTGATAGGTCTGCAAAATCGGTTGAAGTTTCTCGGCAACGTTTTCTACCGCGTTAAATTGCTGCGCATCGACAACATTGTGCATCGCACTTTCGTGCATAAAGCCAGTAGGGCTACCTTTGCTGTCGCGCTCAAAGTAGTGTTTACCGGGAATAGGGTCAGGCGTATTCGCCGCGACGTGAGCGACGTTCAACGCAGCGCTATTCGCCCATCCCGCATGCATACCGCTGTCATACACGACGATAGGAACACGCTTGGACACCGAGTCTAGATCCGCAGCAGTCGGCAACGCGCCCTGCGGCAGGCCAAGCGAGGCAACATTAAATCCCTGCGCCAACAAATAGTTAGCATTTGGATGCGCGGCTAAATAATCTTTTAATTGGCTAAGAATCTGTGGCAAGGTTGCCGCACCGTCAACATACACAAAATCCCCCGCCTCCATCACCGCAACCGTTGCAGGATGAGCGTGACTTTCAATAAAGCCAGGCAGTATGGTTTTTCCTGCTAAATCAACCTGCTTACTAGCCGTTGCTTTAAATGGCTTCGCGCCGTCATTTCCACCGACGTAAACAATTTTTCCTTGATCCACCACCAGCACGGATGCCGCAGGCTGCAGCTCATTAGCAGTATAAATCCGTGCATTTTCATAGACGGTGTACGCAAAAGCGTGGCTGGTAAACAGGCCAAGTGCGACTGACAGCATTTTTACATTGAATTTCATCACTGCGTTTTCCTTTGCTAAATAGTCCGATAAATTACCAAAAATCCAATTTAGTAAACTTTCAGACTATTTGCAAACACCTGTCGCAAGTTCAGCATCAGCATTCAACGGCTGCTCAGATATAACGTTTTAAGCATTTTTCTGCGTAATAATGTGGCACAACATCAATGCGTTAAGAAGGAAGGAGCTTGTGCTAGAGGCAAAAAAGTGGGGGTACTGATTGCTCAGTACCCCCGGTTCGTTTTATAGCTATCCCGCTACACATTTGCATCCCTGCTCATCCGTGAAAACTTTTCCTTTTTGGTCATCCTGACCCACAATCCTTGCTGGCGTCCTACTTTCTTCCTGACGTTTCCATCCTGTATCTTCCGTGATTAAATCCCTTTAGGCTCCTGCCCCACCGATATTCCTAATCGGCTCTCGGTCTCCTTCCTGGAGGTGTCCCTGATTTCATCCTGAAACCGTGTTTCTTCCTGAAAATTGCGCTTCTTCCTGAAACCCGTGTTTCTTCCTAAAACAATGTTTATCCCTAAAACAATGTTTCATCCTGAAAACTACCCGAGTGCAGTAACGCTATTTTGTTACCGATAGTCACCATTACACACACTGTAACCGGTTACTAACTTAAGTAATAAGATGTATTAATTGTCAGCTTTCAGCAAGGGGTAAGTGACAATGTTTCTCAACGCCCCTTAAGTAATACGCTGATTTTTTATTGCAATTGGCTAATTAATAATGAAAAAATAAAAATGAAACATATTTTCAACATTAAAGATAAGACATTTCTTACAGCAAATGTAAGAGATCTCTCACAAAGCCGAAAGTGAAATTCGATTAACCATTAGACCGCTAACGGGTTAAGGCCAGAAAGAAACGCAGCCAGCGTCGGCGCTAAGATCTGACGCTTTTTCGTGCCGAATTCTTCCAGGATGATCTCACCGGAAATATTACATAACGACACCATTGTCATCTCTGAATCGGTCGTCGCTAAAAACAGCGTCGGCGTCAGCTTAAGGCGTTTCTGCGTTAACAAATGGCCAATCAGATTCTCCTGCATACGGGTGAAATCCTCCTCACTCCATACCTGCAACAGCTGACAAGAGAGCGAATCAAACTGCGCCGCCATATCTCCGGCATACTGCGCGGTGTAAAAAGCATGAACATCAGGATGCAGGCTGATGTCCAGCGCACGTTCCACGCCGTCCAATGCGGCTGAAGGAGCAAAAGGCTGTGGCGACCAGTAAACCGTATCCTCATGATTTTCGATAATGCATGGGGAAGGTATGCCGTAAAGGGCCTCACTGGCGGGCAAATGCCCCTTCTCCTGCTGCCAGCAATCAACATAGCGCTGGGTAAACGCCGCCAGTGCCGAAACAACCTCATGCTCCATAATTTTTCTCATCACTCTTTTAGTCAGGTTACACTATTCGCCATCACGTTTATCACATCAAGGTAACAGCATGTCCGTTTATGACAAGCATCAGGCCCTGAGTGGGCTGACTCTGGGCAAACCCACCCCCTATCACGACCGCTATGATGCCGCACTTCTGCAACCGGTGCCACGTAGCCTGAACCGCGATCCACTCGGCATTTATCCTGACAGCCTGCCTTTTCATGGCGCAGATATCTGGACGCTCTACGAGCTTTCCTGGCTAAACAACCGCGGCGTGCCTCAGGTGGCCGTCGGTGAAATGCATCTCAATGCGGAAAGCCTGAATCTGATTGAGTCAAAAAGTTTCAAGCTGTACCTGAACAGCTTTAATCAGACGACATTCGACAGTTGGGAAAGCGTACGCGCAACGTTAGCCAAGGATCTGGCGCACTGCGCTCAGGGAGACGTCAGCATCACGCTTTTCAAACTCAGCGAGCTTGAAGGCCAGCCGATAGCAGGATTCACAGGCGAATGCATCGACGATCAAGACATTCAGATCGACAGCTACGACTTCAACGCAGACTATCTGGCGACAAACGAACAGGACGCGCCTGTCGTTGAGGAAACACTGGTCAGCCACCTGCTGAAATCCAACTGTTTAATCACCCATCAGCCCGACTGGGGCTCTGTACAGATCCACTATCGCGGCAAACGCATTAACCGTGAAGCGCTGCTGCGCTACATTGTCTCGTTTCGTCATCATAACGAATTTCATGAACAGTGTGTGGAACGAATTTTTAACGACATCATGCGCTACTATCAGCCGGAAAAACTCAGCGTTTATGCCCGCTATACCCGACGCGGCGGGCTGGACATCAACCCGTGGCGCAGTAACTATCCGTTTAACGCACCAACTGGACGCCTGCCGCGCCAGTAACCGACCGATAAGTCGCAGGCCCGCGCGATAATATGCGTAGCGTCACGCAAATGGGTTCTAAGACTGCCGCCAACATTGGAAAAAATGATGGCAGCACGTTAAGGTGGTGTGCCAGACAACAAAAGATCCATAACGTCTGAACGGTGCTCAAGTAGGTTTCATTTAGGCTCGCGGTATTTAACGTATGACGTTCCGCCTCGCGCCTTAAATGGATGACATTCGTGCCATGTTGCTGAAGCGTCGAGCGTGTAGCAACGGAACGTGCTCTCGGCAGCCAGCATGGCATCGCGAATTATATTGCGTTTCAAGGAGCAAAATTGATTACACATATCAGCCCATTGGGATCGATGGATTTGTTATCGCAGTTGGAAGTGGACATGCTGAAAAGCACAGCCAGCAGCGATCTCTACCGTTTGTTTCGCAACTGTTCCCTCGCCGTACTGAATTCCGGTAGCCAGACCGATAACAGCAAAGAGCTGCTGTCTCGCTATGAAGATTTTGATATCAACGTGCTGCGCCGTGAGCGCGGCGTCAAACTGGAACTGGTAAACCCGCCGGAAGACGCTTTCGTTGACGGCAACATCATTCGAGCCTTGCAGGCTAACCTATTCGCCGTATTACGCGACATTCTTTTCGTCAACGGCCAAATCGCCAGCGCGGGTCGCTATCAGAACCTGAATCTGGAAAATTCCGCCCATATCACCAATCTGGTGTTCTCTATCCTGCGTAATGCCAAGGCGCTCCACGTCGGGGAAGAGCCGAACATGGTAGTTTGCTGGGGCGGCCATTCGATTAATGAAATCGAATACCAGTATGCCCGCAAGGTGGGCAGCCAGCTCGGCCTGCGTGAACTGAATATCTGTACGGGCTGCGGCCCGGGTGCCATGGAAGCGCCAATGAAAGGTGCCGCCGTCGGCCACGCACAGCAGCGCTATAAAGAAGGGCGTTTCATCGGTATGACCGAGCCGTCAATCATTGCGGCCGAACCGCCAAATCCGCTGGTCAATGAACTGATCATCATGCCGGACATCGAAAAGCGTCTGGAAGCGTTTGTCCGTATCGGACACGGCATCATCATTTTCCCCGGCGGGGTCGGAACGGCGGAAGAGTTCCTCTATCTGCTAGGCATCATGATGAACCCGGAAAACAGCGAACAGGTGTTGCCAATTATCCTGACCGGGCCGGAAGAAAGCGCAGACTATTTCCGCGTACTGGACGAATTCATCGTTGGCACGCTGGGACGTCAGGCGCGCCGTTACTACTCAATCATCATTAATGACGCCGCGGAAGTCGCTCGTCAGATGAAGAAAGCCATGCCGTTGGTGAAAGAGAGCCGTCGCCATACTGGCGATGCGTACAGCTTTAACTGGTCACTACGCATTGCGCCCGATCTGCAACTGCCCTTCGAGCCGACACATGAAAACATGGCCGATCTCAACCTGCACCCGAACCAGCCGGCTGAAGAACTGGCTGCCGCACTGCGCCGGGCCTTCTCCGGCATTGTTGCGGGTAATGTGAAGGAAGTTGGCATTCAGGCGATTGAGCAACGTGGACCGTACAAAATTCATGGCGATCCGCAGATGATGAAAAACATGGATACCCTGTTACAGGGCTTTGTGGCACAGCAGCGCATGAAGCTGCCCGGCAGCGCCTATATCCCCTGCTACGAAATCTGCTCCTAACGGTTCACCGATCGCACTAACGCGGGGAAGCCTCGCTTCCCCCCTCTTTATCACGGATAGCACTATCAGGGATTACGCGATGCCCGTCCATTTGCTGATTGTCGACGCGCTCAATCTGATACGTCGCATTCATGCGGTACAAGGTTCGCCCTGTATCACAGCATGCCAACATGCACTGCATCAGCTCATACAAAACAGCCAGCCTACACACGCTGTTGCAGTGTTTGATCATGAAGAATTTGATGATGAAGGTCGCGTCACCAGTTGGCGCCACCAACTCTTGCCTGACTACAAGGCAGGACGCACGCCAATGCCGGACACTCTGAAACAGGAACTCCCGCAGATTAAAGCGGCGTTTGCCGCCGTTGGCGTAGCAAGCTGGCATAGTCCCGGCAATGAGGCCGACGATCTGGCGGCGACGCTAGCCACCAAGCTGTCATCAGCGGGTCATCAGGCAATCGGTCACCAAACAACGATTGTGTCGACCGATAAAGGATACTGCCAGCTATTAGCGCCACATATTCAGATCAGGGACTACTTCCAAAAACGCTGGTTGGATCTGCCGTTTGTTGAACAGGAGTTTGGTGTGTCACCGCAGCAGCTTACGGACTATTGGGGGCTTGCGGGCATTAGCAGCAGCAAAATACCGGGCGTCGCGGGCATCGGCCCTAAAAGCGCCGCACAACTTTTGCAACAGGCAGGGAGTCTGGAAGTGCTCTATCAACAATTAGATGCCGTGCCAGAAAAGTGGCGTAAGAAGCTGGAACAGCATAAAGACATGGCGCTAGTCAGCCGTCAGATTGCCACACTGCGTACCGATTTAACGCTCAATGGCAATCTGCAACAGTTGAGGCTGCCGGTGCAGAGTGTCGCTCAGTCAGATCCTCACTAGCGACATCGATTAATACGGAAGCGTATCCGTTACCCCAGATACGCGTCCGCGTGCTGTTATCGCTCGTCGCGACGGCCAGGCACTGCGCTCCAGAAACGACGAACGTGTACCGTGATTTCCTCGCGGTCATGGTACAAATGCTTGGCATGCACTTCGGCATTGATGCCATTTTCACTCAGGCGTTCTCGCAGCACCGCCAGATTATGCGACACCTCTTCATAACGCTTCTTCATCGGCAGTTTCAGGTTGAAAATAGCCTCGCGACACCAGCCCTTGATCAGCCAATCACTCATCAGGCTAGTAACTTTCGCCGGCTTCTCCACCATGTCGCACACCAGCCAGTACACGTTATTACGCGGCGGTTCAAAGCGGAAGCCGTCCGCCTGATGGTGCATCACCTGCCCGGTTTCCATC
This sequence comes from Pectobacterium sp. 1950-15, assembly GCF_037136835.1. Taxonomy (NCBI): domain Bacteria; kingdom Pseudomonadati; phylum Pseudomonadota; class Gammaproteobacteria; order Enterobacterales; family Pectobacteriaceae; genus Pectobacterium; species Pectobacterium sp. 1950-15. The sequence goes on from NZ_JBBBQR010000001.1 coordinate 146,863, forward strand.
AGGCTTGGCGCCATGGGTCCATTGTCTACCGCATAAACCATCATGCTGCGTTTAACCAGTTGGTAAGTCCAACCGCCGGGGCACGCGCCTAAATCCACCGCGTACATTCCGCTGCCCAAGCGTTCATCCCACTCATCCGCAGGAATAAAGACGTGAAACGCTTCTTCCAGCTTCAATGTCGAACGGCTTGGCGCATCAGAAGGGAATTTAAGCCGTGGGATACCCATGTAAAACGGCGAGTTATTATTGCTATAGGAGTAACCGACATAGCAGCAGCCTGGAGCAATGAACAGCACATGCAGCACCGGACGATCCGCTTTTTCATAACCCAATAAAATTTTATGTTCGCGCAACGCCGCACGCAACGGCACGGTGAATTTGCGGCAGAACTTCATCAGTTCTTTGCTTTCGTTGGTGTCAGGAACTTCAACCCGCAGTTCTCCTGCGCGTTCAATGGCTCCCGACAACATGCCGACAATTGGCGTGATGCGATCTTCCGGCGGCAGATCGCGCAGCAATTCACCGCTCACGAACATCTGACGGGCAAAAATCAGCTCATGGAACGGCAGCGTTTTCACCAGACGTTCGGCATCCTCGTGCTGGTAGCATTCAAACACCACGTAGCCGCTGTTTTCTTTTACCCGCGCGAAGCCGAACGCATTATGCTGCGTGGCTTTTTCCGTTATTTCCGCCGCACACTCTTTCTCAAACCCAGGGCGGCAATACAAAATGACTTTATTCATGGCGTTCAGCCTTTCTCTTCAGACGCAGTGCGCCAATCAATAATAATATCCATCCCACCAAAAAACAGGTTCCGCCAATCGGCGTCACATAAACCCACAGTTTCAGGTGAGAAAGCGCCAGACAGTACAAACTTCCGCTGAAGAGTACTGTTCCCAACGCCAGAAAAACGCTGCTCCAGTAAAACCACAGATTGGTTCGCTGTTGCATCGCAACCGCCAGCGCCAGAATCGCTAGCGTATGAAATGCCTGATATTCAAGGCCGGTTTTCAACCAGCCCAGTTCTGTTACACCCAGCGTCTTGCTAAGAACATGGGAACCAAACGCGCCCAGCGCGACAAAAGTGAAGCCGCTGATAGCAGCAAACACCAGCATGAAACGACTATTCATCGTAGTTACCTATAATCGTTGTTATCTATCATCGTAGCTATCAGCATAAGTTATCTACGTGAGTTATTCGGTCACTCAACCTTCGACTGCCAGCTGACACGGCTTTAGCGCGTGCCGTTGTCATAGCGGAAACGAAATTTTTCCTGCTCGCTGGCTGCCCGCGCCAGAATCCAATGGCGAAAGGCGGCTATTTTACCCAGTTCTGCCTGACTGTCATGACATACCAGATAAAAAGCGTTCCGGCTGACCAGCACATCGTTAAACGGACATACCAAACGCCCGGCTTCGATTTCCGTTTGTGCCATTACATTATTCGCCAGCGCCACGCCCTGCCCGTGAATGGCCGCCTGCAATACCATCGCGCTGTGGCTGAAAATCGGCCCCTGCTGCACGTTGATCTGCACCCCAAGCTGGCGCGTATAGGACAGCCAGTCACGACGCGACGCATCGTGCAGCAGCGTATGTGCAACCAGATCGTCCGGCGTTTTTAACGGATGATTCCCCGTCAGCAATGCTGGCGAGCAAACCGGCAAGAGATACTCAGCGTACAGCTTTTCTACCCGTAGTCCCGGCCAGTTCCCCCGGCCGTAGAAAATCGCGACATCCACGTCATCCGCCAGACGATCTTCATCGCGATCCACCGCCTGAATACGAACATCAATCCCCGGATAGTCGGAGTTAAAGCTCGACAGACGCGGTACCAGCCAATGAATGGCAAAGCTGGGCAGCAGGCTAACCGTCAACGCACCTTTGGCGCTGCGGGATTGCAGCTTACGGGTTGCGTCATTCAAAGATGAGAAGATCTCTTTGATATCAAGATAGTAACTTTGCCCCTCTTCCGTCAGCAGCAGGGAACGATTACGACGGCGGAATAATTTAAGCCCCAGAAAATCTTCCAGTGACTTAATCTGGTGACTGACGGCAGCCTGCGTAACAAACAGTTCTTCTGCCGCTTTGGTAAAACTTAAATGGCGAGCCGCCGCATCAAAAACGCGTAATGCGTTGAGCGGAGGGAGACGTTTTGACATGAATGAAATCTTTTGGTTTACGCTAAATCAGCGATTGATCAGGTACATTCGTACCCATTAAATCTTAAGATGCAGAAAGGCAACAACGGGAAAGATCGCCTGCCAATTAGCTGGCTAAGCGATTAATACCAGTGGCAACAGCCAGATTCTCTGCAACGAAAAGATGACGGGTACATATATTAGTTTTTGTAATCCGAGACATTATAATTTGTCCGTTGAGGATGTACCAGCAAATACCTATATTAGCGCAACTTCCTGGGCCGGAACGAAAAGTGCGGATGGGTGACCTGAGGTGCTTTTGGCTTGTGGTTGTGATGTTGTGTTTGCTATTTGTTTGTCTGCCTTTTGCAGATGTGGTAGCGAGTCTACCCTATTCACTTCCTGTACATTTACCCTGTCTGTCCAAAGTGATTTTTTGTGTAGCACCGCAAATTGCGGTGCTTTTTTTTGCTTACGTTTCACACCTGAAATGCCATGTCACACCTATCTGAGTCTGACAAGGCTTAACGGGCAACGTGTAAGGGTAAGCAAACAGCACTACTTCCCTTTCGCCATTTCTTTCACATTATCACGATTAATTTGCTGCTGCTGACCGTAGGCATCGGTATAGCTGATCATACCCGTCTCATCATCAACCTTCGGTTTCCCCTCAGCAACAATGGTACGACCGTCATTGGTATGCATGACGTAATTACTGGAACAGGCTGCCAGAGAAAACGCCATCACGATAGCGGCAAAAATAGAAATTTTATTCTTCATAGTTAACCCTCAATGAATTTAAATGTTTTCTAGTTAACCTTATTCATCAGGAAATCCTGAAAATTAACACTTTAAAGCGTAGCAATAGTTGCTTTTTTTTCCATAAAATCGCATTAGGCATAGTCCTAAACTTGTCTCTCTCGACAAAATGGGACAGGATCTGCCCTCCAAAAGAGGATGCTCATGACACCGTTTAACCCCGCCACCTTTCGCCAACAGTTCCCCGCACTCCAGCATTCAACGGTCTATCTTGATAGCGCCGCGACTGCGCTGAAGCCGCAGCCCGTTATTGATGCGGTGCAGGCGTTCTATGGCAGCGAGAGTGGTACGGTGCATCGCAGCCAGCATCGCGGCGCGCAGGCGTTAACCCAGCGTTTTGAGGGCGCTCGTGAGCAAGTTGCCGCGTTGCTCCACGCAGACGATCCGCGTTCCATTGTCTGGACCAGAGGCACGACGGAAGCGATCAATCTGGTCGCGCAGAGCTATGCGCGCCCTCGCCTTCAACCGGGCGACGAGATCGTCGTGAGCGAAGCGGAACATCACGCTAACCTCATTCCGTGGCTGATGGTGGCGCAGCAAACGGGCGCGAATATCGTGAAGTTACCGATAGGCGCGGACTGGTTACCGGATATCGAACAGCTCGCCACGCTGATCACGCCAAAAACCCGCCTGCTGGCGCTGGGGCAAATGTCAAATGTGACGGGTGGCCAGCCCGCTCTGGCACGCGCAATTGCACTGGCTCACCGCTACGGCGCGGTGGTGATGGTTGACGGCGCACAGGGCATCGTTCACTGTCCGCCGGATGTACAGGCGCTGGATATCGATTTCTACGCATTTTCTGGGCACAAGCTTTATGCCCCAACCGGAATCGGCGTGCTGTACGGTAAAACCGCCCTGCTGGAAAGCATGATGCCGTGGCAAGGCGGCGGGAAGATGATGACACAGGTGTCCTTTGACGGCTTTAAACCGCAGGCGATTCCACAACGATTTGAGGCGGGAACCCCCCACATTGCCGGCGTGCTTGGCCTGTCTGCGGCACTAGACTGGCTGACCACGCTGGACTGGCACGCCGCAGAACAGCACAGCCAGAGTTTGGCACAGCTCGCCGAAACCCATCTGGCGCAGTTCCCCGGCTTTCGCAGCTTCCGTAGCCCACACTCCAGCGTGCTATCCTTTGATATTGCCGACGTGCACCACAGCGATCTGGTGACACTATTAGCCGAAAGCGGCATCGCACTGCGTGCCGGACATCACTGTGCGCAGCCGCTCATGGACGCGCTCGGTGTCAGCGGCACGCTCCGCGCCTCATTTGCTCCGTACAATAACCAACAGGATGTTGCCGCGCTGATCGCCGCGGTAGGCAACGCCCTTGAATTACTGATCGACTAAACCATGAACGAGACAACTGACACCACACATCCTTTCGGCCACACCATCACCGTCGCCGAGCTACTGGCGCGCTTCGATACCTGTCGCGCATGGGAAGATCGCTATCGGCAGCTCATTTTGTTGGCAAAAGTGCTGCCAGCCCTGCCAGATGCACTAAAAACCGAGGATATCTCATTATCCGGCTGTGAAAATCGCGTCTGGCTGGATTATCAACGTCAGGAAGATGGCAGCCTGCATTTTTACGGTGACAGCGACGGACGCATCGTGCGGGGATTGCTGGCGGTATTGCTCACCGCCGTTGAGGGAAAAACGCCAAATACGCTATTACAGCACGATCCGCTGGCGCTCTTTGACATGCTGGGGTTACGCGCTCAGCTCAGCGCTTCACGTTCAAGCGGGCTGGCTGCGCTGGCCGCCAGAATCCGAGACATTGCGGAACAAGAAGCAGCGGATAAGTAGCGACATTCGCGCGACTTCTGTACCGCAGGCTTTCTGTTACGTCGCAGACGCTCTTTCCATTTTAGCCATCATCTTCTTCAGCGCATGGGATACCGCAACAAATCCGAAGGTTGCGGTGACCATCGTCGCGGCGCCAAAGCCTGACGCGCAATCCATACGCATTACGCCATCTGCCGTGCTGCGGGACGCACAAACGGAACCGTCAGGCTGCGGATAAACCAGCGGCTCGCTGGAAAACACACAGTCGATCCCCAGCTTTCCTTTGCTGTTCTTCACCACGTTAAAATCGTGCTTTAACCGCTCGCGCAGCTTGGCCGCCAGCGGATCCTGAATCGTTTTCGCCAGATCGACCACTTCAATCCGAGTCGGATCGATCTGCCCACCTGCACCGCCGGTTGTCACCACCGGGATCTTATAGCGGCGACAGTAAGAGAGCAGCGCCGCCTTCGGGCGCACGCTGTCGATGGCGTCAATCACATAGCTAAAGTTTTGATTGAGCAGTTCGGCCACGTTTTCCGCACTAATGAAATCATCCACGCAGGTGACGCGACACTCTGGGTTGATCGCCAGAATACGTTCGGCCATGACTTCCGTCTTCGACTGCCCGGTGTGCTGACGCAGCGCGTGGATCTGCCGGTTGGTATTACTGACACACACATCATCCATATCAATCAGCGTAATCGCGCCGATGCCGGTACGCGCCAGCGCCTCAGCCGCCCAGGAACCGACGCCACCAATGCCAATCACGCAAACGTGAGCCTGGGAAAACAGCGCCAGCGCCTGTTGACCATATAACCGCGCGGTGCCGCCGAAACGTTGCAAATAGGCTTCGGATAATTGCGTACTCATTCAACCAACCTTACGAAAACAAAATCACAGAAGAATAAAACAGCGAAAAAAGCGGCTCAGGATAGCGCTAAACCCGCACGACATCCACCAGACAGCTCATGGCATTCGGCCCCTGTGTCAGCGGCGACGTGCCGATATCCAGCGTCAGTACATTCGCATTGCCAGACTGTTCAACCGGATGCCACGTTTTCTGACCAAATCCCGGCTCGAACCAGGCACCGGTGGACATGATCACCACGCCCGGCGTGACGCCGTCGGTAATCTGCACGCCAGCCAAAATACGACCACGCGCATTTCTGACTTCCACCTGCGAACGGTCAGTGATATCGCGCGCAGCAGCATCCTGTGGATGCATGTAAAGCGTCTCTTTTCCTGCAGTCTTATTCGCAGCAACCTGCGGCGTCGCGGCCAGTTGGCTGTGCAAACGATCGGACGGCTGAATGGAAATAAAGTGCAGCGGCCATTCTTCCGTGCTTTTGGCTCCTAGCCATTCAACGGGAGGCTGCCACTCCGGGTGCGGTGCAAAATCGGCATAGCCATAGCTGGCAATCGCGGAGCTAAACAGTTCAATTTTACCGCTGGGCGTACTGAGCGCATGCTGCTGCGGATCGCAGCGGAAATCCTCAAAGAACACAAATGGCTTTTCATCCATCGGGATTTCTACATGTCCCTGCTGCCAGAAATCCTCAAATGACGGCCAGCTGTCGGCAACGTCTCGCTGCCTTGAACGGCACTCGTCATAAAGGTGTTCTAACCACTGTCGCTCACTGCGATTTTGCGTGAACGTGTCGCCATAACCCAAACGTTCCGCCAGCTCGCTGAAGATATCCACGTCATTACGCGCCTGATGCTGCGGCGCAATCGCCTGATGCATGGCAAAAATAAAGCGATCGCGGGACGAACCGCCGATGTCATTACGTTCCAGCGTGGTGGTAACAGGCAGCACGATGTCAGCCATCTGCGCCGCTGGCGTCCAGACGATATCCTGCACAATCACCGTATCCGGTTTGCGCCAGCCGTCCACCAGACGGTTCAACTGCTGATGATGATGGAACGGGTTGCCGCCCGCCCAGTGAATCAGATGAATATCGGGATAAGTATGGGTTTCGCCCTGAAAGGTATAAGGCGTGCCGGGATGCAAGAGCATATCGGCGATGCGCGCCACAGGGATCGCCCGTCCCGCATTCGGGGTGGACGGCGAAGCCGGCGCAGGCGTTGAAATACGCTCGTTGCCCACGCTGTTCATCGAACCGTGGCCAAAGGAGAACCCCCCGCCCGGTAAGCCCACTTGTCCCAGCATTGACGAAAGCGCAATCATCATCCAGTACGGCTGCTCGCCGCGATGCGCGCGCTGCACGGAGTAAGAACAGGTAATAAAGCTGCGCACGCCAATTAGCTGCTGCGCCAGACGCCGGATACGCTCGGCAGGAATGCCCGTGATGTCGCTGGCCCATTCGGGCGTTTTCACCACGCCATCGCCGCGGCCGTGCAAATAGTCGCTCAGTTGCTCGTAGCCAACACAGTAGCGTTGCAGGAAATCTTTATCGTCAGCGCCTAAACGCTGGATCTCATAGCCTAATGCCAGCATCAGAGCGACATCGGTATTCGGGCGAATAGGAATCCACTCGGCGTTCACAAATTCAGGGCAGTCATCACGCATCGGGCTGATGTTAATGACCGGAATCCCTTTCGCGACTAACGTTTCCAGCGCAGGCTTAAGCGTATGATGCCCGGCCCCGCCGGATGCCACCTGTGCGTTTTTCAGCGCCAGACCGCCAAACGCGAGGAAAATATCACAGTGTTCGGCGACGCTGCGCCATTCCGTCACCTTGCCCGTCAGTGGATGAAAAGTACCAATCACATACGGCAAGAAGAACTGCGCCGCGCCCCAGCTGTAATTCCCCTGCTGATCGACCGCACCGCCGCCGGAGAAATAGAACCGTCGCACCTGAGAACGTGCATGGTGATAGCGCCCGGCAGACGACCAGCCGTAGGAACCGGCAAACATGCCGTCTGCGCCGTAGCGATCGCGAATACGGCGATTCTCCTGAGCGACCAGATCGAGCGCCACATCCCAATCAACTTCAACAAAATCTTCCCGACCACGTAGCGTTCTGTCGCTGTTTTCGCGTTTCTGAAGCCAGGAGCGACGCACCGAAGGCCGACGGATGCGCCGATCGGAATACACCAGCGGCACGATGGAATCGAGCATAGGGGAAGGAGCGGGATCGCCCGCAAAGGGCTCACATCGAATCAACCTGCCATCTTCCACCACAGCGGTAAACGCGCCCCAATGCGCAAGATGCGGATAACGTTTAATCGCCATGACAACCTCAGAGAAGAATCAATTTTGTTGATAATTAACCAGCAGCGAAGAACCCGATCCATTCGCCGTACTGCTTTGTGCGTTCTTCAACACCCAGACCCGACCATAGTGGTTATAGAACCCCGCCGAGTGCCCCGCATCCGGCCCAATGCCCTGATACATATCGAAGTGCTGGCCTTTAATCGCGCCACCGACATCCAGTGCAATCATCAGGCGCATTTCATACTTGCCGGTGAATTTACCAACGTTATCCAGCAACGGCACTTCCATTAACAGAGCCGTACCTGCCGGAATCAGTGAACGGTCAGAGGCGACGGAGGCTTTCGCCACCAGCGGCACGGCGCTTGCGCCTTTGACGGGCGCAGACATCATTGGCTTGAAGAACACAAAAGAAGGATTCTGCTCAAACAGCTTGCGTACTTCATACTCGGAATGCTGCTCCGCCCATTTGCGGATGGCCTGCATAGACATCTCTTCACGCGGGACTTCACCACGGTCGATCAACACCTTACCAATACTGCGGTAGGCATGGCCGTTTTTGCCAGCATAGCCGAAGAACGTCAGCGGGCGCCCATCGCCAAAATCAATATAGGCGCTGCCCTGCACTTCCATCATGAAGTTATCAACCAACGAGTTGGTCCAGGCGAGAACCAGCCGATCATCCAGTGCGCCTGAATAAATGCCGGCACGATCCGGCAAACGACGGTTATTTTTCCCCTTTGACGGCATGGCATATAAAGGATGGCGGAATTCCCCCTGACGGGTATGGCGCGCCTGCAATACCGGCGTGTAATAACCGGTGAACTGCACGTTACCAAAGTTATCAACGCCTTCCATCTGCCAGGCGTTCAGACCAAACTTGCTCAGTTCGCGAGTGTCCGCCCCGGACATCATCCAGTTTTCAATTGCCTGAAAGGTTGTATTATTGCGCGTATACAAATTAGGTGACGCCGACCGGATTTCAGAAACCTGTGTCATGAAATCCCGCGCGTTGACCGGTTTTCCTTTGGCATTGGGCTCATTCACCAATTCCAGAGGCTGGTTGAGGTGACCATCTTTATATTGCTGCCCGCGATCGGTTGGCCTGGATTGACACCCTGCCAGAATGGCAATGACCACTGCGGTCAGCACATATTTTCCCCACCGTCCCTTCATCTTTGCGCTCGCTTTTTACATCAAAAAATTTACCGTCGAACGATAACAAACGGCTATCGAGAAAGGAATGGGACAGCACATAAATCCACGGATCGCGCGTATGCCGTTCGGCACGCGGCACAGTAAAAGGTGGGGTTTCCTCCCATCGCCACATTACGGTCACAAAACAACCTACAAGGCGGTAAATCAATCACCTGACAACCAAATACCGCGCTTTTTATAGAAATAGGTTGCATCAATGCTCATGGAGAGTATAGTGCGCATCCACGGACGCGGGGTGGAGCAGCCTGGTAGCTCGTCGGGCTCATAACCCGAAGGTCGTCGGTTCAAATCCGGCCCCCGCAACCAATTGATGTGAGTCGTCCATCAAGAAAAGTGAAAGTAAAGATAGTCAGTAGTAAAAAGTTAGCACGGACGCGGGGTGGAGCAGCCTGGTAGCTCGTCGGGCTCATAACCCGAAGGTCGTCGGTTCGAATCCGGCCCCCGCAACCAACTGATGTGAGTCTTCCATCAAGGGAAGTAAAAGTAGTAAAGAAAGTCATACGGACGCGGGGTGGAGCAGCCTGGTAGCTCGTCGGGCTCATAACCCGAAGGTCGTCGGTTCGAATCCGGCCCCCGCAACCAATTAAGACTATTTTCAATTACGTTCTGTTCGATTAAGAACGCAGCGATAAAGCACCTTAACAGGTGCTTTTTTGTTTTCTGCGCGACCTACTTCTTCTGAACCGCGCCGGTTAGGCGCGGTCATCGTATGATATCAGCAACATCAACTACTGCTGAGCCTGACTGGCAAAGTAAGCTTTAATGCCTGCAAAAATGGATTCGGCAATTTGCTGCTGGAAATGGCTGGTGCGCAGCTTGCGCTCTTCCTCCAGATTACTGATAAATGCCGTCTCAACCAGAATAGACGGAATATCCGGCGCTTTCAGTACCGCAAATCCAGCCTGATCGACGCTGTTTTTATGCAGGCGATTCACTTTGCCCAACCGACTCAGGATCTCTTTACCAAACTTCAGACTGTCGCTGATAGTGACGGTCTGCACCAGATCGAACATGGTGTGATCCAGATAGCGATCGCCGCTCATGCTCACGCCGCCAATCAAATCCGATTCGTTCTGAGTTTCTGCCAGAAATCTGGCGGCGGTACTGGTTGCCCCTTTCTTCGAGAGTGCAAAAACCGACGAGCCTCTTGCCGATCGATTGGTAAACGCATCCGCATGAATCGAAATGAACAGATCGGCACGCTGCTTGCGTGCTTTCGCCACCCGCACGCGCAGCGGAATGAACACATCTTCATTGCGCGTCATATACGCCTTCATGTTGGATTCATTATCGATCAGCTTGCGCAAGCGGCGGGCAATTTGCAGCACGATGTCTTTCTCGCGCGTTTTATTCTTGCCAATCGCACCGGGATCTTCACCGCCGTGGCCGGGGTCGAGCATAATAATCAGCGGACGATCCCGCCCTGCCTTCCCGACTTTCGGCGCTTCTGCTGGCAGCGTACGCTCCAGATCGCCCTTGTTGTAATCCTCCAACAGCGCCAGCAGCGGATCGTCTTCGTTGTCATAGCGCCCTGCGGCAGGGTACAAATCCAGCACCAGCCGATGCTTGAATTCAGCCACCGGCCCCAGCGTAAAGACTTTGGTCGTCGCCTGCTGTTTGAGTTCCAGCACCAAACGCACTGTGCTTTTATCAAACTGGCCGATGCGCGCCTCTTTAATCAGCGGATCGTTATCCTGCTGAAACTGGCTGGCTATTTCCTTCAATACGCTGTTCAGGTGAACATTTTCAATATCCACCACGATGCGTTCAGGGTTACTGAGACTAAACTGTTTATATTTCAGCGAGTGATTAGATTCCAGCGTGACGCGGGTATAGGCGGAGGATGGCCAGACGCGCACGGCAACGACCTGTGTGGTCGCCGCTATCCCCACACCGCTTACGCTTAACAGCCAGGTTGCTGCTGCGCTTTGTAATAGACGCCGTCGAGTCAGATGATGATTCGAATGAGACATGCCGCTCCGATCTGATTGCTGTGCGTTATCCTGAATTTTTGTTTGCTACTGCATGGGATAAGCGATCAAAAAATGAATAAAGGTAAAAATTGTCAAAAACTTTAACGAATCTGCCCGGTGCTGTCATGCAAAAATCATCTACAGGCCTTATAACAGGCGGATATCATAAATTTGAAGCATTAACCTCGCTTTTCTGGTTAATACTTCCTCTTGCGTTTTACGCTATAAAGAATAAAAATACATAAATTACGAATAAAAATGCAAAGAGGGCTCGCAGTGAAGGAACGTAGTACAGAACTGGTTCAGGGCTTCCGCCATTCAGTTCCCTATATCAATGCCCACCGTGGCAAAACGTTTGTCATCATGTTAGGCGGCGAAGCCATTGAGCATGCCAACTTCTCTAGCATCGTAAATGATATCGGGCTGCTGCACAGTCTGGGGATCAAGCTGGTGGTCGTTTATGGCGCTCGCCCCCAGATCGATGCCAACCTGACAACGCACCACTACGAGCCCCACTACCATAAAAACACCCGCATCACCGACAGCACCACGCTGGAATTGGTTAAGCAGGCAGCGGGGATGTTGCAGTTGGACATCACGGCCCGACTGTCGATGAGCCTGAACAACACGCCGCTGCAAGGCGCTCACATTAACGTCGTCAGCGGTAATTTTATTATCGCGCAGCCGCTTGGCGTGGATGACGGCGTGGACTACTGCCACAGCGGCCGCATTCGCCGTATTGATGAAGAAGCGGTTCACCGCCAGCTGAATAGCGGTGCGATTGTCCTGCTCGGCCCGGTTGCGGTTTCAGTCACGGGTGAAAGTTTCAATTTAACCTCGGAAGAGGTCGCAACCCAGCTCGCTATTAAGCTGAAAGCAGAGAAGATGATTGGCTTCTGCTCGTCTCAGGGCGTGACCAATGAAGAAGGCAGCATCATTTCCGAGCTGTTCCCGGATGACGCACAGCAGCGTATTGATGCGTTGGAACAGGCTGGCGATTACCATTCTGGTACCGTCAGATTCCTGCGCGGCGCAGTCAAGGCCTGCCGTAGCGGCGTACGCCGCAGCCATCTGATCAGCTATCAGGATGACGGTGCACTGCTGCAGGAGCTGTTCTCACGTGACGGAATCGGTACGCAGATCGTGATGGAGAGCGCCGAGCAGGTTCGCCGTGCGACCATCAATGACATCGGCGGCATTCTGGAGCTAATCCGCCCGCTGGAAGAGCAAGGCATTCTGGTAAGACGCTCGCGCGAGCAGTTGGAAATGGAGATCGACAAATTCACCGTCGTGGTACGCGATAACCTGACCATCGCCTGCGCTGCGCTTTATCCGTTCCCGGAAGAAAGCATCGGCGAAATGGCCTGCGTTGCGGTTCACCCGGATTACCGCAGTTCATCGCGCGGCGATATGCTGTTGATGCGCATTGCCGCTCAGGCACGTCAGCAGGGCCTGCAAAAGCTGTTCGTGCTGACGACGCACAGCATCCACTGGTTCCAGGAACGCGGCTTTTTACCCGCCGAAGTGGAAATGCTGCCGAAGAAAAAACAGGCGCTGTACAACTACCAGCGTCGCTCGAAGATTCTGGTGCTGGATCTCTGAGCTATTCCACTCGATAACGCTTCTCGTGGCCGACCGTAAAATCGGCCACGATCGTTTATCAACTTATGGCTGCTTACCAAATTCACAGCTCAGCGTTGTCCACTTCCTTGCCTGCTCACTCAGCGTAAATCCCAACCCCAGACGATCGGATACCCACATCCGCCCATCGCGCAATTCTAGCTGCTCGTTGAAGAGCGGATTTAGCCATTCAAAGTGTTCCAGCCAGGGCTCAATCGGATAGGCCGCAGCCAGATGCAAATGCACTTCCATCGCAAAGTGCGGCGCCAGCTTACGCCCGTGCTTCGCAGCCAAATCCATAATTTTCAGGAAAGGCGAAATCCCGCCCACGTGCGGCGCATCCGGCTGCACGAAATCACTAGCGTTACCGAGGATCAGCTGTTCGTGCTCGCGGAAGCTGGTCAACATCTCACCGGTCGCAATCGGTGTATCCAGCGCCGCCGTCAGCGCCGCATGACCTTCCACATCGTAGGCATCCAGCGGCTCTTCAATCCAAATCAGGTTAAAGGCTTCCATTTTTCTCCCCATCCGAATCGCCGTTTCGCGATCCCACTGCTGATTGGCATCCACCATCAGCGGGAAATCGTCTCCCAGCGCTTCGCGCACCGCCGTGAGGCGACGGATATCCTCCGCCGTATTCGGCTGCCCGACTTTCAGTTTTATCCCACCGATACCGCTTTCACGGGAGATGACGACATTTTTTAATACCTGATCCAATGGTGTATGCAGGAAGCCGCCGGAGGTGTTGTAGCACCGCACGGAATCACGGTGTGAGCCCAACAGCTTAGAGAGAGGCAGACCTGCGCGTTTGGCTTTCATATCCCACAGCGCGATGTCGAGGGGAGAAATCGCCTGTACCGCCATTCCACTGCGGCCAACCGATGCCCCAGCCCACAGCAGCTTGGTGTAGATCTTATCGATATCATTCGGATCTTCGCCCAACAGGTTATCCGCAATCTCTTTCGCGTGCGCATAGATGCCCTGTCCGCCCGCCCGCTTGGAGTAGCTGAACCCCACGCCTTCAAACCCATCACGACTGCGAATTTCCGCAAAAATAATCGCCACTTCGGTCAGCGGCTTCTGCCTTCCGGTCAGCACTTTCGCATCGCTAACCGGCGTGGCCAGCGGCAAAAATGCCAGAGAAAGTTTTACCCATTCGATTCGATCGCCCGACTCGGCAGCCGTTCTGACGTTCGTGACTTTTGCATAGCTCACCGCCGCTGAATTTGCACTGATGGTCATGTCTCACCCCATAAAATGATTGCGCTAACATTCATAAACAGAAAAGACGATAGCGATAAATGAAGAAAAAACATGCAATACAGATCACACAATAATCATTATCACGATAAAATCGTTCATTAATCGCCATCATTAATGATTGCGCAATCACCATAAAAAGTAAGAGGATATAACGGGAATACGGCATAGCTAGCTCTGGTGCCAACCCGCAAAAACGGGGCAATTCGGCAGGTTGCCAGATACGCGGGCGGCTGGAAAACCGATATGCCATCAACGATAATCCGACGACATGTGAATGTGCGCGTAGCCTCAGAAGGGAACCCGTGATTGAAACGCGATAAGAACGCCAGCAGTCCCCCACCGCGCGTACCCACGCTTGAAGATGTCGCGCGTGCCGCAGGCATTTCGCCCATGACGGTCAGCCGTGCGTTGAACAACCCGAAGATTGTTCGTGCAGAAACCGTGAACAAGGTGATGGAAGCCGTCCGTGCTACGGGTTACATCCCCAATATGCTAGCGGGCGGGCTCGCGTCTCGGCGCAGCAAGCTAATTGCCGTCGTCGTACCGCAGATCAATAACAACATGTTCGTTGATACCGTTCAGGCGATAAGCGATGAACTGGCCGCACGCGGTTACCACATGCTGCTGTGCGTCGCCGGCGATACCAATGAATCCGAGGCGGAGATTGTCGCCACCCTGCTTTCTCGTCGCCCGGATGGCATCGTCCTCACCGGTATTCACCACACGCCCGAACTCAAACGTCTTTTGCTTAACGCCACGATCCCCGTTGTTGAGATCTGGGATCTCACGCCAACGCCGCTTGATATGCTGGTTGGTTTTTCCCATGAAAGCATCGGGAACGCCATCGGGCATTATTTGCTGGATAAAGGACATTCACGCTTCGGCCTTGTCTGGACTGAAGATGCACGTGCCGGGTTGCGTAAGAAAGGGATTTACGACGTCATACAAAAGCAGCCGAATGGTTATATACGTGAGGCCATCGCCCCGTGGCCTGCCACGCTGGCGATAGGGCGACAAGGGCTGAGCGATCTGCTCGCCGATGGCGAAGATTTTGATGCCATTATTTGCAGTTCCGATACCCTGGCACAGGGCGTGATGATCGAAGCCGCAGCCAGAGGATTAGCGGTGCCGAAGAAACTGGCAGTGATGGGATTTGGCGATCTCGATTTCGCCGCTCACAGCATACCGAGCATTACCACCGTCAGGATCGATCGCTGGAAAATTGGCACCGATGCAGCAGCAATGCTGGCAGAAAAGATTGAGGGGAAAAGCGTGTCCTCCCCCATCGTGGATATTGGTTTTTCACTGATTGAGCGCGAATCTGCCTGACGTTAATATCTCATCAAAACAGTTCACTATAAGCAGTATGCTCTCAAGAACATGCCATTAACGCGCTGATTCGCTCTTCCAAACCGCTATAGCGCTGCGTTGGCGTCTTCACCGCACGACAGAGGATCTTGATGTCGGTATAGAGAGACAAACGCTGGCGCGCACGGGTGATGGCGGTATACACCAGCTCCCTCGTCAGCACCGGCAAATAGTGGTTCGGCAACACCAGCGCGGTATGATCGAACTCCGACCCTTGCGATTTATGTACCGTCATCGCATAGGCCGTTTCGTGCGGCGGCAAACGGCTTGGCGTGACGTCTTTGGTTTCGCCATTCGGCAAGGGGAAAAACACGCGTAGTTCACCGCTTTCCCCCGTCATGGCGATACCGATATCACCATTGAACAGACCCAAAGCAGCATCGTTCCGTTCAATCATGACCGGTCGGCCGGGATACCAGCGGTTAAGCGGATTACGGCTGCGCTGAATCAACCCAGCCTGATGCAAAGCCTGCTCGATGCGCTGATTCAGCCCTGCGACGCCAAACGGCCCTTCGCGCAGCGCGCACAGCTGGCGATAGCGCTGGAAGGCAAGCAGCACGGCATCCGGCGAGGCTCCCGCAGCAATCAGTTGCAGATAATCGCGATACCCTTCAACACACTGTGTCAGCATGGACTGATACTCTTCAGCCTCAGCTAATGGACTACAGGTGATATCAGCAAACTCGCCGTTCAGCACCGCACGCACGCGAGCATCATCGCCGCCGTTCACCGCCAGCGCCAGTTGGCCAATACCAGAATGCGGATCGAAACGGTAGCTCCGGCGCAACAGACAGATACTGTCACTGACCGTCGTCTGCCCTTCAGGGCCGCTTTCATCCAGCTTACAGCCCGTCAGCCGCTGCAACTGCTGCGCCCGCGTGCGGCTATAGCCCGCCTCGGCAAAACGGCAGATATCGCCCAACACCGCACCCGCTTCGACGGACGCCAACTGATCGCGATCGCCCAGAAAGATAATTCTGGCGTGTGGCGGAAGCGCGGCGATCACATTTGCCATCATCGGCAGATCGACCATCGACGCCTCATCCACAATCAACACATCCAGATGCAGCGGATTATCCTGATTGTGGCGCAGGCGCTGGCTATCCGTCACCGCACCCAAGAGCCGGTGCAGCGTTGTCGCTTCCTGCGGAAACGCATCCCGCTGCTGAGGTTCCACAGCCAGACGATGCAGGGCCTGCCCCAGCGACTCCGTGAGCCGCGCCGCCGCTTTCCCGGTCGGTGCGGCTAATTGAATACGTAACGCTTCTCCCGTATTCAGCTCAATCAACGCAGCCAGCAGCCTGGCGACCGTCGTGGTTTTTCCCGTACCCGGCCCGCCAGAAATAATCGCAATACGGCGCGTCAATGCGACGGCGGCGGCCACCTTCTGCCAGTCAACCGCTTCGCCCGTATCAGGAAACAACCGCTCCAACACTGCCCGAATCGCAGGTTCATCAACAAGTAGCGTATCGCGTTCGCTGGCGATAAACCGCGCCACACGGCCCTCACTCTGCCAGCTGCGCTGTAAATAAAGCTTTTCTCCTTGCAACACCAGCGGCGTCGACGAGCTGCCGTCGCTGACGGCATCAGATGCCAGTAAACGCTGCTGCCATGCGGAAACCGTGTTTAGCCCTGCCTCCGTAAGCAGCTGTTGCGCCAGCTCAGGATCGCGACCGTCAAACAGCGTTTGTGCCTGCAAATTCTCCAGCGGTAAACACACATGCCCCGCCCCCGAATGCGCGCTAAGACAAGCGGCGGCTAGCAGCAGCTCGGGCTGCGTCTCATCCACCAGCATTCTGGCAAACTGAATATCCAGCGGGCGCAGCAGCCGTCGCGCCAGTGCCGTTTCAAGTAAGGCAATCATGAGGGAATTCCTGTATCAGCATCGTCAGGCGTCTTTCCCTTGAAAAGCATATCAAGCCCGAAAACAAATTCAGCGGAGGGACGACAAGCAAAGATGCCATTGCCGGGGTGAGACTCCTCAACGCCGCGTAAAAACAGATAAAACACGCCGCCAAAATGACGCTCATAGTCGTAATCCGCAATGCGGTGACGGAGATAGCGATGCAAAGCCAGCGTATAGAGCTGGTATTGCAGGTCATACCGGTGTTCGGCCATCGACTGCATCATGGCCGCTTGGGTGTACGCACTGGCATCAGGGCCGAGCCAATTGGATTTGTAGTCCAGCAGGTAATAGCGCCCTTCCCAGCGGAACACCAGATCGATAAACCCTTTCAGCATGCCTTTCACCTGCTGAAAAGAGAGTGCCGGGCAGCGAGCAGAGAGTGGATCGTGATGCTTTGCCAGCCGATCAAGCTGCGCCGCCTGTATCGGGGCCTCGATCGGGATATAGAACTGTAATTCAGCCTGCTTATCTGCATTATCCAGCGCCAACAGAGTCATCCCCTGCTCGTTAAGCGGCGTATGCAAAAGCGTATCCATCCATGTCTTCAACACGGGTTGCCAGTGGGCTTCAAACCCCTGTAGCTGCAACTGCTCGGCCAGCCAGTCATCATCAACGGGCTGAGTGAAATCCAGCGTTTCAAACAGGCTATGCAAAAACGTCCCCGGACTCGCGCCACGTGGGAACGTATGCGGCGTCAGCTGGGCTTCATCCGTTTCCTGACGTTCACCTATCGCTTCAATATCCAGACGCGGCACCAGATCCTGCGCGCTTGCAGTACCATGTTGCTGAAGCCCCGAATAGCTGGTGACTCGCCAGCCGTCGCGCAGTTGGCGTTCAATGTGGCGAGCCCGCAGCTCTGCCAATTCAGGTCTATCCGGCTGCCAGCGCTGCTCTTCCGCCGCCTGTAGCGGTGTCAATGCGACACCGTCACCGACCATGCCTTCTAACTCACTGACTAACGTGGCGACCTCGGCCTCTTTACCGCGCTGGAGTAAATAACCCAGGGCGCTCTGGTGCATATCACTGCTGCCGTCTTTTTTACGTGACCGCTGAATCGGCGCGACGCCCACGCTACAGTGATAAATAGAACGGGTCAGCGCGACATACAGTAAACGTAAGTCTTCCGCCAGCCGCTCTTCTTCCGCCAGCGTCTGACTTTCTTCATGATTTTGCAGATCCAACACGGCCTGATAGCTCTCGCGATCGTGATAAATCCCCTGATCCTGCACGCGGAAGTGGCTAATGAAAGGCAGCCACACCAGTGGATACTCCAACCCTTTCGATTTATGGATCGTCACGATCTGCACCAGATGACGATCGCTTTCCAGACGCAGCTGCTGGTTCTCTGCCTGCGGATTCGGCTGAACAATCTGTTGCGATAGCCAGCGTACCAGCGCGTGTTCACTGTCGAGCGTTGCCGAGGCATCCTGCAACAACTCACCGATATGCAGAATATCGGTAAGACGGCGTTCCCCTTCCGCGCTCGCCAACAGGTTCTCCGCTAACTGATGTTGGCTCATCAACGCACGCAGCATGGGCAGCACACCTTTCTGGCGCCACAACGCGCGATAACCCGCAAACTCATCCACCAGCGCATCCCACGTGGCTTCGCTTTGCCCTAATGCATCAACCTGCCCGGCATCCAACCCCATCAGAGCTGTCGCCATCGCGCTGCGTAACGTGCGCTCCTGTTCCGGCGCCAGCACCGCCTGCAACAGCCACAACATATCGCTGGCTTCCGGCGTGCTGAATACGCTGTCGCGATTGGACAGATAGACTGAGGGAATGGACAAACGGCTCAGCGCATCACGAATCAGCGAAGCTTCACGTCGGCTACGCACCAGCACGCTCATGTCGGATGCCTTGACCAAACGCCGGGAATCATCGGTAACCAACCAGGCTTCATTACGCTGGCTGGCCGCCAGCCAGTCACGAATCTGCGCCGCACACTGGCGCGCCATCTGCTGCTGATAATCTCCAATGCCAATCGGTTCTGAGCCCGTTAGCCAGAATTGCAGCGCAGGCTGGGACTTCCCGGCAACCTCAAACAGCAAACCGCGCTTAGATTCGGCAGGCTTGACCGGCAGGAACGGGATGTTTTGAAAAATAAAAGGAGAGTCGAGGCGTTCAAACAGACAATTAACGCCATGTACCATCTGGTGCGACGATCGCCAGTTCGTGCCCAGCGTATAATGCGCAGCCACTTCTCCGCGCGCGTGCATATAGGTAAAAATATCCGCACCGCGAAACGCATAAATAGCCTGCTTAGGGTCACCGATCAACAGCAGCCCACACTGCGGCTGCCCGACATACAGCGCCCGAAAAATACGGTATTGCTGAGGGTCTGTATCCTGAAATTCATCGATCATCGCCACCGGATAGCGTTCGCGAATGGCGCTGGCAAGCCGTTCCCCGCCCGGCTGTTGCAGCGCAACATCCAGACGGCTCAGCAGATCGTCAAACCCTAGCTCTGCGCGCTGCCGCTTTTCCTCGCTCACTGACTCCCGGATTGCCGACAGTGCACGCACAATCACTAAATCACGCAGTGACAGCGGTGTGGCAAGCAACCGGTCTGTTTCCTCAAAGAGGGCATGAACGGGCGGTTCCCCTTTCTTCGTCTTTTCAATGAGCGCTTGCTGGGAAAACCGTACCAGATCCTTCGGCAGTTGGTAATCCAGCGTCGGCTGCTGCTCTGCCCACAGAGTAACTTTCTGTAGCCAGTTGGGTAGATGCTTACTGCTGTAGCTGCGTTTATCGACGCCAGAAGCGCTAATCAACGCTTCCAGATCCCCTGCTGACGCCAGCCAGCGTTGTTTGTACGCGTCGATCGTCGCCACGATCTTCTCATGGCGGCTCTGCAACGTTTCGCCCTCTTCTGGCGGCAAGCGAAACACAGGCGCTTCACCGTGCAGATAAGGAGCCAGATCGGCCAGCAGGTTTTCCGGCCCTTTCCACTCCAGACCGACAATACGTGCGACCTCTACTGGCAACGGATAGCAATAACGACGCCAAAAGTCGGCGCAGGCCTGACGGCGCAGCGGCTGCTCATCTTCTATCAGCACCTGTTCAAAAAGCACACCAGACTCAAACGCATTGGTACTGAGCATACGCTGGCAGAAACCGTGGATCGTGTAGATCGCCGCCTCGTCCATTTGCCGTTCGGCCGCCAGCAAGACGTCGGCCGCATCGCAATGGTCAGAAATCTCCGCCAGCAGCTGCGCTAGCGAAGCATCTTTGGGCTTTTCCGCCACCTCCCCCTGCGCGCTTTTACGCAGGCAGGCAATGCGCAAGGCGTGGATTCTGGCACGAATACGCTCCCGCAGCTCTTCGGTCGCGGCCTCCGTAAAGGTCACAACCAGAATCTCCTCGACCAGTAGCGGACGTGGATATGCGGCTTGCTTACCCAGCCCCAACAGCAGGCGCAGGTAAAGCGCCGCCAGCGTATAGGTTTTCCCTGTTCCGGCCGACGCCTCAATCAGCCGCTCCCCCAAGAGCGGCAACGTCATGACGTCTAATGATTGCGGCGCGGCGCTTGTCATTCTGCTGAGACCTTACCGACAGCTTCCGATGCTGTAGTATCTGCTGCTGGCGCAGGGATCATCGCAGGCGCTTTGTCACGCGGTAACGTTTTCTGCAGCGAAGACGCATCCGCGTAGGTGTGCCATCCCTTCGGTGCGGCATAGTCCGCTTTACCATGATGGCTACCGGACACCTGCGACAGAATAGCCAGACCTTCCGGCTTCAGCGCCTGCTGGAAGAAATCGGCCACTTGCGTCACCGTCAGCGGTTTGATTTGTTCGAGCAGCTTCTCACGCGAGTCAAAAGCAAAGTTTTCCTGATCCAGATCTTTACGCAGTCGGCCAGCTTCTTCGCCTAAGGTTTGCGGGCGCTGATTCAGTTCATTCATCACGCCTTGTTTATACTGCGCAAATTCTTCTTCACTCATTTCACGCAGCCGTTTTTGCGCTTTCAGGTAAAAATCTTCATAGCGCTGATAGAGATAAGCTGGCTGCTTGCTATTACTTTGCAGCAGGAAGCCAATGCCCATCTGTCTGCCAACAGACGTCGGGAAGGCAAACACGGCATAGCCCAACTGCTCTTCTGTTCTCAATTGGCTATAGAACCAAGGCTGGACGATCTGTCCCAGCACAGAGCTGTATGCCGTACTCTGCGTTTCTGAATACCCCGTCGGTACATACACCGCCGCTAACGCAGAATCCGTGCTGCTGCCTGGACGCTGTAGATTAGCAAGCTGTGTCTTACTGACTTTGACATCATCGCTGCGCGACAGATTTTCACCATCGGCCTTCAAATGCGCTTTCAGCGTGTTCGCTAGCTCGGTGACTTTCTCTGGTGCCAGATTGCCAACGACCAGCATTTCCGGCGTGGCTTTTTGCAGCAGATCTTTGCGGTAGTTAACCACATCCTGTAAGCGGATATCCTTCAGCAGGTTACGACGTTCTGCGCGCTCGAAGTAAGGCAGTTGCGATATCGCCTGAACCGGCTGTAACGCCTGTTCAAAGGCTTTTGATTTCTCTACCGCATCCAACTGCTGTATGTACCAGGATTTCGCCTGTTCCAGCTGTGCTTCCGTCGAGGTAAAGGAGGCGTAGCCATCCGCCAACGTCAGTAGCAGCCGTGGCAAATGCTGGGTATAGCCATTGGCGTTAATCACCAGACCATCATTGCTGCGGGTGGAGAAACTGATGCCACCAACCGAGGCCTGATAGCTGAGTTCATCCAATGCCAGTCCCGCCAGATAATCATTTAACGCAAACAGCACCTGATTACGGGCGGTACTGCGCGCTTCCTGATTCCGCAGAAACAGCGTGATTTCCGCTTTCGGTTCATCGGCGAAGTAGTGGCTTGGCATATACAACACGCGTAACCCCGGCTGATTCAGCAGGAGCGCCGGCTTAGTCATCGCCTTATCAGCTTTGATCAGGGAAAAATCATCGGGGATATATGGATTGATTGTCGGCAACGACAGCGACATTTTCTGTCCCAGCGTTTTCCATTTTGCGAATGTCGCCGACGGAATTTTATCCATCTCGTACGGTGCATCGACAAAATAGGCCACTTTATTATGCGGCTCATTCGGACTGATGACCCAGACGCGTGCGTTCTGCGGCGTCATTTCATCCAGACGTGCGGCGATAGCCTTCGGATCGTAGCGATCCGCAACATACTGCGCATCCAGCGTATGTTCGACCGGCACACGCAGCATGGTATCCACCAACCATTCGATGTAGTCCATATCACGGCTGATGGACGGGTAGCGGAAATCCAGATCCAGAACGCGTGCAATCTCATCAAAATAGCGCTGCTGAATCCCCTCAGTGCGGATTTGTTGCAGATAACGGAATATCGCAGCGATCACTTCATCACGCTGTGCCAGACCTTTATCGGTCAGCGAGGCCGAAATAGCGAACATACCGCCGTTACGGTCGATGATCGGGGAAGACCCCGCACCGATAGACTCAACCAGCCCTTCCTTTTGCAGCCAGTCAGAAAGCGTATTCTGGCTGCGGTTGCCGATCAGATAGCTAATGTAGGTATCCGTCTTGCTGCGAAACTCCTGGCTAATATCGCTGACGCGAAACTCAATACGCAGCTGTTTTCTCGGCTGCGCAGGAACATAGTGAATCATTACACCGCGCTGCTTCTCCGTCGTGACAGGAACGGTAACCGCAGGAACGCTGGCGTTGTGATTGGCAATGCGCCCGAATGTGTCGGCCGCCAGTTTCGCCAGTTCAGGCAGAGGTTGATTACTGTAAATCACCCCTTTCATCAAGTTGGCCGAGTAATATTTCTGATAAAACTTCACCAGCTCATCATGCAGTTTGCTGCCGGGCTTATCGCTCAGGGTTTCAAGATTCCCCCCCGAAAAACGCGCGCTCGGGTGCGCCGGGTTCAGCGTCTCTGCACCTACCTGCGCCATACGGTGACCGTCACGCGAACGCGCCATCGTTAATTCCGCATTCACCGCGTTACGCTCACGATCGGCATTCACCGGATCGAGCAGCGGCTCCGCAATCGCATCGGCCATGCGATCGACCGCTGGCCGCAGCGCATCATTTTCTACTTCGAGATAAAACGCCGTGCGGTAAGACGCCGTGCTGGCGTTGTGGCTGCCGCCATGTTTTTTCAAAAACTCGGACAGCGCTTCCGGCTCTGGGTAACGTTTCGATCCCATCAGTACCATGTGTTCGAGGTAGTGCGCCAATCCCAGTTGATTATTCGGATCGTCCAGCGAGCCAATAGGCAACGCCAGTGATGCCAACGATTTGGGTGCCTGCGGATCGGAAACCAGCAGAACGGTCATTCCGTTATCCAGTTTAATCGCCTGATATTGCCGCGGATCTTTTTCGCTTTTTCGAATGGTCTGAGCCAGCGGCTGCCAGCCCGTCTCTGCCCAACTCGCCGGAAGCCAGAATGTGAATAAAAGAAACCACCCGGTAATCCAGACCCACTGTTTACGCATGCAATTCTCCAACCTCATATCCATCACTTTTCACGTTGCAGTGCGTTATCTTCTCGCACCTCGAAATCAACTCGGGCATTACCCCAAAAAACTCATCATGCCAGATTAGAGCGGAACGGTGGCAGTAGCCAGATTTGCGCCGCTTCAATCACCTCATTCATTCGTTTTTCATCCAACTCACGGATAATGCGTTGCAGGTAATAATCCTCGCCTTCACCACGCATTCCCATATTGCCCTGCCAAGCCTGCAGTAAACGGGCACGCGCTTTGTTTTGCGTCTCTTCATCCGAGCGCAGGCTATCGCTTTCACGATCATAACATTCAGCCAGCCAGGCGCTCCCTGCTTTATTGAGCAATAACAGCGGCTTGCTCATTCCCTGACGATACCCATTCAGCATGAGAGCAAGATGTTCTCTGGCCTGCGTTTCCGACAAGGCTGCAAAGCGCCACGCGGTATCTTCCCGCCCATACAACCGGCTTTCGCCTTGCCCACCGGTCGCACAATAGGCCAGATGTTCCAACCACAGCGTAATGCCATCTTTCATGGAAAGCGTGCCGGGGCGCCAGCGTAACAAACCATCCGGCTGCACCTGATTCAACCAGCCGCTGATGCGCACACCGTCAAGGAGGATATCCACTTCCCGGCTCACCGACAGCGAGGGCGTTAACTCATCGCGCACGCGCGCCGCCAGCTGCGCCATATCCTGCTGTTGTTCCTGCCAGTAAATTTCACCGAACGCGCCATAGGGAAGCTCACCCGCAGCTCTGGCACGGCGATACAGTTTTTCCGTATCACCTTCATTAATCAAGGTATTAAGCAACTCACTATTCAATTGGTAGCGGTTAAGGCTATCAACCACAAAGGGCTCTTCATCCAATAGCTCATCGCTGTGTAGCATGAAACTCACACCAAGCCGCAGTTGAAAAAAGGCTCGCACAGGATGACGATAAAAACGCTTCAGATCGTCTAGGCTGACATCGCTATCCGTTGTTCTTTCGGACAGCGCTTCACGATCGAAATCAGGCTGGGCTTCCCCTTTTCGATTCGCCGCCGCCAGCCACTCTGCCGCAAAGCTCAATGGCTTCGGTGCTGGCAGAAAGTTATCCGCATCGAAAGGCATGCGGCTATGTTCGCGGCAGAGGTGCTTCACCACCCGCTCAGCGCTGCTATCGATATCCAGCGTTTCATCGCCCGGCAAGACGTAACTTTGCGCGATATATTCCGTCAGTTCGCTCACCAATACGGAAGGATAGCGGCGTGTATTATCCTGAATCGAGCGCCCGATATAGCTGATATAAAGTTTGTGCTGCGCCGATAGCAGCGCTTCAAGGAACAGGTAGCGGTCATCGTCACGTCGGCTACGATCGCCGCGTTTGATCTTCCGCCCCATTAGATCGAACCCGAGCGGCGGCAGCGTTCGGGGATAGACACCATCATTCATCCCCAGCAAGCACACAACCTTGAACGGGATAGAACGCATCGGCATCAGCGTACAAAAGTTAATCGCACCGGCCAGAAAACGTTGGCTGAGCCGTTCCTGATCGAGACGCCGCGACAATTCATCACGTAATCGGGAAATCGGCACCTGCTGTGGATAATGCGCCATCGTGCCCATGCCAATCACGTACTGCCACTGTTTTTCAACTAACGCCAGCGCTGCTTCGGTCTCGCTGTCAGCATCAAAGAAAGTTTCGATCAACTCTCGACATAGCGGTAGCCAGTCGACAAGCACGCGCGGTTGAGACAAGCGCTGACGCCACTGATGAATCTGCATCAGCAGTTCGGCCAGTTGACCAGCCAGTTCCGCAATCAATCCGCTGGATTCATCGTAAGGCAGCACGCCCTGCCAGTCGCCGACCTGACTGTCCATCGCATAACCCAGCAGCATTCTCGTCAGACCGAAACGCCACGTATGCTGGCCCGTCGGCGGCAACATGAGATCGCGCACGTTGTCGTCATCCAACCCCCAGCGCACGCCGGATTCCACCACCCACAGGCGCAGACGCCGTAGCCCTTCTTCCTGAATACCGAAACGGGCAGCCAGCGCGGGGACTTCAAGCAATGCCAGAACCTGTTCCGCCGTAAAACGGCTTGTCGGTAAATCCAGCAGGCTGATGACCGCCTGCAAGGCGGGATGCGCATGTCGCGCACGCTGATCGGAAATGGCAAAAGGCAGGTAGCGGTTATCTGGCGCGTTGCCAAACACCGCCTGAATAAACGGCGTATAGCTGTCGATGTCCGCCATCATCACAATGACGTCACGCGGCATCAGCTCAGGATCGTCTGCCATCATGGCTAGCAGCCGATCGTGAAGCACTTCAACCTCACGTTGCGGACTATGGCAGGCGTGAAAATCAACCGAACGGTCGTCGAGTGCCAGCAGGCGTTTTTGCGTGCTCGTGTTCTGTGTTTCGTGGCTGACGGCCACCACCGCGTGGTCTTCCAGCTCAAGAATATCGCGCTGTAAGGTTTGCAGCAGATTTTCGCCATCAGACTCAACAAAGGCGTCGATCTCCTGCACGTTATCCAGTTCAGCTAGCAGATAAAGATTATCGCGCCCCAGCTTTCCCCACGATGCC
The DNA here is from genome assembly GCF_037136835.1 of Pectobacterium sp. 1950-15. Lineage (NCBI taxonomy): Bacteria > Pseudomonadati > Pseudomonadota > Gammaproteobacteria > Enterobacterales > Pectobacteriaceae > Pectobacterium > Pectobacterium sp. 1950-15. The sequence goes on from NZ_JBBBQR010000001.1 coordinate 173,195, forward strand.
AGCAGCGGATTATTAATCGACTGTTTACCGTCATCGTTGAACAGCGTTTCTGCCTGTGAGGGATCGCGAAAGAGCAGACGAGTTTCCTCAACCGAGTCGCCGTCAAAACGATGTAAGCGGCGGCTGCGAGCTTTTAGCTTCGCCAGAAACTTATAGTCCTGAATGTCACTCCAGTAATGGCGGCAAGGGTTGGTAAATAGCAGATGCACGTCAATGTGCCGCGCCAGTGCGTTCAACGCCTGTAGATAGATGGGAGGTAACGCCGAGATACCACAGATAAAAACGCGTGGCGGCAGGCCTTTCGGACAGGTTTTTGCCTGCTCTAACGCATTAATAAAGCGTTGATACAGAATCGCATGGTGCCATTCGGGCTGCGCCAGTTCACGCGTGTAGTCCACCAACGCACGCCACAGCGCGGACTGCCACAGTTGGTTCCCGCCGAGATCGTCAACCTGTTTCCCTTCTTGCCATGCCTTGATCCACTCGGGGCGATAAATCAGGTATTGATCGAAAAGATCCGCTACGCGCCCGGCAAGCTGATGCAGCTTACGCTGGTTATCATCATCCTGCAGATAGTGGTTAAGTGCCGAAAAATCAGGTTGTTCCAGTAAATCGGGCAGCAAATGCATGAGCTTCCACGTCATCGCATCCTTGCTGAAGGCGCTTTCTTTTGGAATATCAGGCAGCACGTGGCGACACATATTCCACAAGAAAACACCGGGCAGCGGGAATTGGATATTGGCGGCAATACCGAAGTGCCCAGCCAATTCAATTTGCAACCACTGCGCCATCCCCGGACTTTGCACCAAAATCACTTCCTGCTGGAAGGGATCGGCAAGCGGCTGACGTTTTATCAACTCAACCATCAGTCTTTTCAAGATATCCAACTGATTGGAGTGATAGATTCTAAACATTCTGGCTCCTGCTCGCCGCGGCTTACGATTGATAATTCATAGTTTACCCAAGCACGCCGACTAAACAGGCGGCGTTCGGCAAAACCAACGGTTTAGTGTAGCCTGATAGCGACGTGGCGTCATGACTCTTGCCGTTACCTGACGGCATTCTGGGCTCTGTAACTGCTCTGACACACTAAACTGCCAGTGTTTACTCAAAAGAGACGCCGCATTATCAAGAGCGAACGGATGATATGGTACACCCGCTTCATAGGCCTCCAACTGCTGTATCGCAAACCGCCAGGCCTGACGCTGCTGCCACTGATGCTGAAATGACTGCTGTAAAATCTGGTGATATTGCAGCAACCCCATCAGCGACACGGCAAACAGCAGCGCCGCCACCAGCGTCTCCGGCAGGCTAAAACCGGATTGGTGACTCACGATTCCCTTGTTCACTGCGCTATTCCGTTGCATCACAGCGAGTCACCTCCTTATCAGGACAAAAATCCAGCCAGCCGTTACCCAAGGGTTGAATAGCGATCTGGCCCGACGACAGCGTCAAAAATGACACCCGCTGGTACAGCCTCAGCGGTCGTGCCGAAGCAGGGAGTATCCCTTCACCGCGCAGTACGCCTTGCCCACCATCCGAGGCCGCCCGCAGGCACACCACGAGCTGTTCTGCCGACAGTTGCTGACACTGCCAGCTTTCTGTTAGTGCACGCCAACGCAGCCCTCTTCCCCAGTTCAGCGAGGACAGTGCCTGATTGAACGCCCGCAGATAATGTCGTTCATCGTTTCCCACCTGAATGGCAGTATCAAGCTGACGTTGCAAACCAGACATCAACAACAGGCCGATAACGGCAATCAGCAACACCATAGGCAGCGTTCCGCTTCCCTTTTGCAATCCTTGCTTCATTGGTTACGTCCCAGTATCAGGCGGACGATATGTTGCTTAACCGCAGGGCGTTTCGCCCAGTATCCCGCCAGTTGCAATTCATACAGCGCCACATCATTTTGCGCAGTCAAACGCTGTAACCGGAACAGCGTAAGGACGACTTCCTGCGGATCAAACAGCTTTTCCCATCGGTCTCCCTGACAATTGTGCGCCCCGCTCTGAATTTCCAGTGACCGAGCACGCAGGCGATAGCCAAAAGATTCCGCATCCTGCTGTTCCCCGCCATCCCAAGCCCCATTCCGGTTCAGATCGTAAGAGACATTCAGACAGCTGTTTTCTGCCTCGCCCGGATAATTCCCCATACTGATCGCCTTGCCCTGACAGGCACCCGCACAAAAACCAGCCCGGCGGATGTCTTTCTCAATCCCCATCGCGACCTGACTAAACAACTGCTCCAGCCGAAAAAGCTGTGCACTGTCCTGACTTTGGCTGCGCAACAGAGGGTAGAGCTGCGCCGCCGACAGCATAATCAAACTACCTAAACTCAGCGCTAACAGGATTTCCGGCAACGTGAAGCCGCGTTGCTTACACCTCGGTCCTGGTTGTCTCAACATCATGGCTATCAACATAGGGGAATCGCCAGAACAACTTGCGATTCGCTGCACAGACGCATACGTCCCCTCACCGAGATGATCAGACGCAGCTGGCCCGCAGAATTCGACAGCGAGATGTGCCCAGCCTGAGCGGCGTTACGCAAGCCAAAGAACGTAAAAACGTTACTGGTGGATTTTACCAGCACGACCTCCTGCGCACGGCGAACGAACTGCCCAGGATGGTTCTCACGGCACGTTTCCTCCGCCTGTTTCTCATTCTGACCTGCCACCATGCACCATAGATCTCCCTACGGTATAAGCTTCGCGGTGCGGGTTTCGTTATGCCAGTAGGCATTCGCCTGAACCCGACTCAAAAAATCCAGCAGTTGCTGCGCACTCTGCTCCAGACGAATAGCCTGCTGATATTGAATCCAGCCATGCAGGCCGCCACCTGCCATCAGCGCCACGATCGTCAGCACCACTAAAAGTTCAAGCAAGGTAAACCCCCGCTGTTGTCGATTCCCTGTTTTCATGGCGTCAGGATAGTGAGTCTTATCTGTAAAAACAGCGTGTTAACGGTGTTATACGTAGCGGCTCGCAATGTTTTACTGCAATGATGTAACAACAGAAAAAACGTGCGGGGAGGTGGGGAAAGTACAATGAAAAACGGCGCCTGCTTGTATGGAAGACACCGTCTGATAGGGTATATAGTTAAATCAATGCTCGATACGCATCCAATTCTTTTACCGTCATAGGTAGCCCCTGACGCAGGAGACAATCCAGATACTCGTCCACATCAAATGGAGGCTTTCTGAAGGCTGTGCGCGAAGTTCGAACGGCTTTAAGCACCAGTGCAGAATTGAGATCAAATAAGTCGGCAATGAATTCGTCTGGGTGCATTGCTTCCACCGCAAACTCGGAAAGTGCCGTTGCTGGAAAATCTTTAAGATTCGCAGTGACGATAACTTCTGCATTAGCGCGTATTGCAGCGGCCAATACATGTCGATCATCCGCATCAGGTAAAACCAGAGCAGGGATAAGTTGTTCGAAACCAGTCACATTGGCATCAGGTAATGCCTTATTCATCAAATGCTCAATGTTCCTGAGTTTATCCATCGTTACGTCTGCATTATTTAGCAACAAATTTCGCTGCCACTCTTCCTGAATTAGTGCCGTCCACTTTGGCTGATATAGCCCTGTTAAACCAAGATGCATGAGCAAATCCCGTAGCAAAGATGGATAAATGACACACGCATCAAGTACCACGGGATAGGGGGAGTGATTCATTAGTAAAACCCGAGTTCCTGACTTCGGTCTGTCAGCTCCTGCATGGCTTGCATACTTTCATTTTCACGCTGTTCTTTGTATTGCATCAAATCAGCAAAAAGCACGCGGCGATGACGACCTGTTTTATGGAAAGGAAGATGGCCTTCTTCCAAAAGCTTCACCATATGTGGCCGTGAAACATTCAGAATATTTGCCGCTTCTTGTGTCGTTAACTCAGCCTGCACGGGGACAATCTGGACAGCATTACCCGCCGCCAGTTCACCAAGGATGCTCATCAAAAGCGTGAGTGCTGAGGTAGGCAACTCGATCTGATGGGCAATATCATGCGCATCCTGAATCGAAATTTCCTGTGTTTCCAGCTTCGTAGACAGGCAGGCTGCAAGCTGCCTTTGTCCACGGATAGCGGCCTCCATTTCTTTTGGAGCCGGAAGGCTCAAACTATTTAGAGGAGTATTTTTCATCAAGTATTCCAGCGTTCTTCGGTTCGTAAGTTTCAGAGTAGCGATATCAGATCCAAGGGCTAACACCGTTAAAACCAATATTAATCGAAATAAACGAAAATCGCAATATTCGAAACGATTGATTTTCACACACGGTAGGTTTAGGAAGCGGTAGGCCCGTTGCACGAAGAGAAATAACAAAAAGGGCCGCATGACGCGGCCCTGAAAAAGGTGGGGAAGTTTTAGATGGCTACGGGCGCTTTGATGGCGGGATGCGGATCGTATCCCTCGATTTCAAAATCTTCGAAGCGGTAATCGAACAGCGTATCCGGGCGGCGCTTAATCACCAGTTTAGGCAGCGCGCGCGGCTCACGACTCAGCTGCAACTGCGTCTGTTCCAGATGGTTGTTGTACAGATGCGTGTCGCCGCCGGTCCAGACGAAATCACCGACGTCCAGATCGCACTGCTGCGCCACCATGTGCACCAGCAGCGCATAGCTGGCGATGTTGAACGGCAGGCCAAGGAAGATATCGCACGAGCGCTGATAAAGCTGGCAAGAAAGCTTGCCATCCGCCACATAAAACTGGAAAAACGCGTGGCACGGTGCCAACGCCATTTTGTCCAGCTCACCCACGTTCCAGGCGGACACGATAATGCGGCGAGAATCTGGATCCTGTCTCAACTGGGTCAGAACATTCTTCAACTGGTCGATCTGACGGCCGTCTGCGGCTCCCCACGAACGCCACTGCTTACCGTAAACCGGCCCCAAATCGCCGTTCTCATCTGCCCATTCATCCCAAATACTGACTTTGTTTTCATGCAGATAAGCAACATTGGTATCGCCGTTCAGGAACCAGAGCAGTTCATGGATAATCGAACGCAGGTGGCATTTTTTGGTGGTAACCAGCGGAAACCCGTCCTGCAAGTTGAAACGCATCTGATGGCCGAAAATGGAACGCGTGCCCGTGCCAGTACGGTCGGCCTTCGGCGTGCCCTCTTCAAGCACTTTTTTCATCAGATCCAGATACTGTTTCATACTACCTCACCACAAATATTAAAGAAGGACAGCGGATTATTGCTGTGCGGGCTGACGGCGATAGGCCCAGACCATCATCAGAATACCGGCGATCACCATCGGCAGCGACAGGATTTGCCCCATGCTGAACAGGTCGCCAAACAGACCCAGTTGCGCATCCGGCTGGCGGAAGAATTCGGTGATAATACGGAACGTGCCGTAACCGATCAGGAAAAGCCCAGAGACGCTGCCCATCGGCCGGGACTTACGAATAAAGAGATTCAGAATAATAAACAGTGCCACGCCTTCCAGCATCATTTGATACAGCTGGGAAGGATGACGCGGCAGCATGCCGTACTGATTGAAAATCGCCTGCCACTGCGGATTACTGACGGCCAGCATCATATCTTCGCTGCGCGAACCAGGGAACAGCATGGCCCACGGCGTATCGGTCGTCACGCGTCCCCACAGTTCGCCGTTGATGAAGTTGCCCAAGCGGCCAGCCCCCAGCCCGAAAGGAATCAGAGGGGCAATAAAATCAGCGACCTGAAAGAAATGGCGTTTGGTGCGATGCGCGAACCACAGCATGACGCAGATCACACCCATTAAGCCGCCATGGAACGACATACCGCCATCCCAGACTTTGAAAAGATAGAGCGGGTTTTCAAGAAATGACGGGAAGGCATAAAACAGGACGTAGCCCAAACGCCCGCCGACGAAGACCCCGAGGAACCCCATGTACAGCATGTTTTCGACTTCATCTTTGGTCCAACCGCTACCCGGTTTATTCGCCCGACGCACCGCCAACCACATGGCAAATACAAAACCCACCAGATACATCAGCCCATACCAGTGCAGCGCCAGCGGGCCAATTGAGAAAATCACTGGATCAAACTGAGGAAACGCCAGATAGCTTGTCGTCATCATTCACCACATATTTTATTGTGTTATCCCTGCTTGCGGGATCGTCATTGATAGGCAAAAGGCAGGAGAATGAATCCGTTCCTGCGAACCGCGGTGGCGAATCATAGCATACGCACCCGCGCTCGTTGACCGCTGAGGGGAAAAGTTCTGTAAAACATTGAGTCGCTATTAAACATTTACTCGCAATTAAAGCTCGATGTATCCGTCAATATCACCCACGTCAAATTAGCGCCCGCCGCGAATTAAGCCGCCTAATCCACGCTCTTCCATGAAGATCGCCGCCCACTGCCTGACTTCCGCCGCGCTTTGTGCACCCAGCAATTGCTGCACTAACGCCTGCGACTCAGCCAGCGTAATTTGACGCAGCAGATATTTAATTCGCGCCACGCTGCGCCCGTTCATACTGAGCGAACGATAGCCCAGGCCGGTCAGCAGCAGTGCGCCGAGCGCCTCTCCCGCCATTTCACCGCACACGGAGAGCGGAATATTATGCCGCTCGCACTCGACGGCGATCATATTCAACGCCTGCAACATGGCAGGATGCAGACTGTCATAGAGCGATGCCACGTGGGCATTATTACGATCTACCGCCAGCAGGTACTGCGTCAGATCGTTGGTGCCAACCGAAACAAAATCAATGCGGGAAGCCAGATGAGGGAGCAGGAACAGCATCGACGGTACTTCGATCATGATGCCGATCCGCGGTTTGGGCTGTGGGAAGCCCAGTAATTCTTCGACCTCGCCCGCAGCCTGATCGATCAGGCGACGCGCTTCACTGATTTCATCCAGACTGCTGATCATCGGCAGCAGAATACTGAGGTTGCCACTATGCGCGTTAGCCCGCAGCATCGCGCGCACCTGAATCAGAAAGATTTCAGGTTGATCGAGCGTAATCCTAATACCGCGCCAGCCAAGACACGGGTTCTCTTCGCTAATAGGCAGATAAGGCAACGGCTTATCCGCGCCGATATCCAGCGTGCGCAGCATCACCGTGCGCGTTGGATAAAGCTGCAACATGCTTTGATATTGCGCCATCTGTTCATCTTCGGACGGAAAACCGCTTTGCAGCATAAAAGGAATTTCCGTACGGTACAGACCCACGCCATCAACCTGATTGATAAAACGCTTTTCGTGTTCGGCACTTAACCCCGCATTCAACATGACCTGAATACGTTCGCCGCTTTTCAACACGGCAGGCTGTTCCATTTCGCCTTCGGCCAAACGGGTTAGCTCATTTTCTTCCGTCAGCAGGCGCTGGTATTCCTGTACCAGCACGGGTTCAGGATCGACCAACAGCTCACCGCGATAGCCGTCGATGATCAGCTGACGCTGGTGCAGCAGGCCGGGCTGAATATCCGCGCCCACCAACGTGGGAATGCCCATCGCCCGTACGAGAATCGCCGCATGCGAGTTGGCGGCGCCGTCATACACAACAACGCCCGCCAGCCGCTCTGGCGGTAGTTCCGCCAACAACGTCGCCGTTAATTCGTCCGCCACGAGGATAAAGCGCTCAGGCCATTGCCCCATGATTTGCGCGTTATCATCAAGGTGAAACAGCAGCCGCTGCCCGAGCGCGCGCAGATCGCCCGCCCGTTCACGCAAGTAGGTATCCTGCAAATTGGTAAACTGCGCGGCAAAACGTTCGATCACCAGCTTCACAGCCCACTCGGCGGCATTGCCCGCATCCACTTCCTGAAAGAGTTCACGCTTGAGTCGCGCATCATTCAGCAAGTGTGAGTACAAATCGAAAATCGCCGCGCTCTCTTTCTGCGCGCTGGCGCTAAACCGCTTGCTGAAACGACGAAACTCCGCCGTTGCCTCTTCCAACGCCTGCGTTAAGCGGGAGCGTTCACGCTCGCTGTCCAGACTCGATGCAGGAAAAACCTGCTCCAGAGAAGGCTGGGTACAATCCTGCCAGCCAGGGGCAATCGCCACGCCGGGGGCGGCCACCAGCGCTTTAACGCGAGTCTGACGGTATTGACCGAAGAGCGTTTTGATCTGTGAAAGGGAAAGAATCGCGGCCATCTGCGTGGCCAGCGTCACCATGAACGACTCTTCGTTTTTATCAAACTGACGATGTTCACGCTGTTGCACCACCAGTACGCCGAGCAGATGGCGACGGTGGATAATGGGAACGCCAAGAAAAGAGCGGAAATGTTGCTCTTTCACCGCGGGGATATATTTGAAACTGGGATGCGCGCGAGCATCGGCTAGATTGATAGGCTCGGCACGTTGCCCGACCAGCCCGACAATACCTTGCCCAAACGCCAGCGTCACCGTGCGCCCGCGCGGCTTTTTCAACCCGCGCGTTGCCATCAGGTAATAACATTGACGATCGTGATCGGCCAGATAAATGGAACAGACTTCCGTGTCCATAGCCTGACAGGTCTCATTGACCAGAATGTCCAGCGCATCACTAAGGCGGGCCGTTGCCGCAACGTTTTCGACAATTTCTCGCAAGCGCGTGAGCATAATGTGCCTGAATTACCCTCTTTTTCGCCGGGGACCGGATGGGGTCGCCACCCGAGCCGCAACACTCTCCTGAAGCAGTATCACCGGGTTGATAAATTCCTTCATCACGCGACGATACACATCTCGCTTAAAAGAGACGACCTGACGTACCGGATACCAGTAACTCACCCAACGCCAGCCATCAAATTCCGGCGTGCCGCTGCTTTGCATATTGATATCCGACTCATTACACATCAACTGTAGCAAAAACCATTTCTGCTTTTGGCCGATACAGACCGGTTTTGTATCCCAACGCACCAAACGCTTTGGTAATTTATAGCGTAACCAGTTTCGGGTAGATGCCAGTACGCGCACATCCTTTTTTCTTAACCCGACTTCTTCAAACAGTTCGCGGTACATCGCCTGCTCAGCACTTTCACCGGGGTTAATTCCCCCCTGCGGAAACTGCCAGGAGTGCTGACCATAGCGCCGGGCCCACATCACCTGCCCCTGCCGATTACAGATTACAATACCAACGTTTGGGCGGTAGCCATCATCATCGATCACCGGACTACCTCAATAAACATCAATGCAAAGATGACCTGATTGTTTCACACTCCCGTCAGGCGGTAAACCACTGCTTAGAAAGCATGTGATACTAATAAAAGTAAGATAACCCACAGATAAGATCAAAGTTATAAACATGTGAAGGCTGAAATTCGTAATTTATTCACTTTTTCTGTGGACATCTTTGTGCAGAACCCATGAAGAAGTGAGTAAAACTCATTTTTCACGAAGAAAAAATATTACTGTAAATTAAAAAATAGTGCTTTTTATTCATAAAATTACAGTCCATCTTATTGGTAATATCGCCCCCTTTATTTTTGTTCAAATGGCATACAACACAAGATTGGCGAAAGATCGCACTATGCCGTTTTTATCCACAGGTAATGCCTCAAAGTCAGGCAATAAATAGGCAAAAACAGCAAAATGACCGCGAGTCAAGGCTGTAAATCGAACCAGTAATTCATGTTTATGTGGGTTATCCAAGAAATCTGTGGATAACCTAGTGTAAGATCCTGTTTATTGTCGGTGGCTATACGTGCACAGTTTGCAAAACGATGTGTAGTGATCGCCATCACACTAAAAAAAAGCGCTACGAATCATGCTATTATTGTTTTTCTCCACAGCCTTACAGACTGTGCATGGGTACGCCCTTCCTGTTGTATTTTTTTTGAGCGGAAAAATATCGAGCGATACGCTATGAATTCACCCACGGTTCACACGACTGCGCCGCCACACGAGCAAGCCTTGCTGGAACGCGCGCAATCCCTCGCAGGTTATAATCTCGCGGAATTGGCGGACATCGCTCGCCTGCCCCTTCCCGCTAACCTGAAACGTGACAAAGGCTGGATTGGCGTTCTGCTGGAGCGTTTTCTGGGGGCAAGCGCTGGCAGTAAGCCCGAGCAGGATTTCCCCGACATCGGCGTTGAGCTAAAAACCATTCCGATTGATGAACAGGGTAAACCGCTGGAAACCACCTTCGTCTGCGTCGCGCCGTTGACAGGCAACAGCGGCGTCACGTGGGAAAGCAGCCACGTACGACACAAGCTCGCGCGGGTACTGTGGATTCCGGTGGAAGGATCGCGGCACATTCCACTAGGGGAACGCCGTATTGGTACGCCGCTGATCTGGAGCCCCAGCGAAGAAGAAGAGGAACAACTGCGCTGCGATTGGGAAGAGTTGATGGATCTGATCGTGCTTGGTCAGGTAGAAAGCATCACCGCCCGACATGGCGAAGTGCTACAGCTACGCCCCAAAGCGGCAAATAGCCGGGCCTTAACGGAGGCCATTGGCGAATTTGGTCAGCCGATTCTGACGCTACCTCGCGGGTTCTACCTGAAAAAAACCTTTACCGCGCCGCTGCTGGCTCGCCACTTTATGCAGCTCAGCAACTGAGTTTCATGAGCGCTATGCTTCTTCAGTACGATACTTCGTCGTACACTGATCTTGTTGTGACAAGGGAATATGACCTGGGAAAAGCCTGACGCCGACCCAGAGCAAAAGGGACGCCAGCACATGGACCACATACGAAGTATGACGAGTATATCTTTACGACATCACACTTTCGCTTGCCTACGCACCGAGCTGGCAGAGTATAATATCGTTTACGTTTCGTTTAAGGTGTATTGATATAATGTTTGATTGGATTGTTGATCCGAACGCTTGGTTGGCATTGGGAACGCTGACTATTCTGGAAATCGTTCTTGGGATCGATAACATTATCTTCCTGTCTCTGGTTGTCGCCAAACTGCCTAAAGCCCAACAAAACAAAGCGCGCCGCATCGGGCTGATGGGGGCGATGTTGATGCGTTTGGGACTGCTCGCGTCTATTGCCTGGGTCATGCGTTTGACTGACCCACTGTTTACCGCGTTCAACAACGAAATTTCCACGCGTGACCTGATTCTGTTCTTCGGGGGGCTCTTCCTGATCTGGAAGTCGAGCAAGGAAATTCACGAAACCGTCGAAGGCGGTTCAGAAGACCACACTTCCAAGGTGTATTCGTTCTTTGGCGCGATTGTGCAGATCATGCTGCTGGATATTATCTTCAGCCTGGACTCGGTGATCACCGCCGTTGGCCTGTCTGACCATCTTTTCATTATGATGGCAGCAGTCATTATCGCCGTTGGTGTGATGATGTTCTCCGCGCGCCCTATCGGCGAGTTTGTCGAACGCCATCCGTCCGTCAAAATGCTGGCCTTGTCGTTCCTGATCCTGGTCGGGTTCACCCTGATTCTGGAAAGCTTCGACGTTCACGTACCGAAAGGCTACATCTACTTCGCCATGTTCTTCTCGATGTCCGTCGAGGCGCTGAACCTGCTGCGCAGTAAAAAAGAGAAAACGGCACACTGATCGCCGCATAGCGAGCAATCAAAACGTCAGACGACCTAGTCAGGCGGCAAGCAGCCGCCTGATTACACAAAATTAACGTCCTCAACACGCATTTTTTCCATTATTCCTACGTTATCCCTCACGACCATTTGCTAGACTCACTTAAGTTTTTGCATTTATGAATGGGTTAATACGATGAAAGTACGGATGAAAATGGCAGTGACACTGGCGTTATTATTTACCCTTGCGGGCTGTTCCAGCGACTACGTGATGGCGACAAAAGAGGGGCAAATGCTTCTGACGCAGGGAAAACCCGTGCTGGATAAAGATACCGGTCTGCTCAGCTATATCGATGAGCAGGGTAATCAGAAACAGATCAACAGCGACCAAGTCTCCCAAATCGTGCAGCGCTAACGGCAACGTTAGCCCGCACTCCCCCCATCGGGCGACGTTCTCTGACAAAATCCCACAAAAGGGTAACAGAAGAGACTTCCCCACTCGCCACGGCTTCGTTATAGTCGAATTCAGGTGTGTTCTCCCAAACTCATTGGAATCGCAGAAAATCATGCGGAAATGAGGAGAAATACGCCTGCTATTTTCAGACATAAGGAAGCTGGCAATGCAATATCACCGTATTCCCCATAGTTCTTTAGAAGTGAGCGTGCTGGGTCTTGGTACGATGACCTTTGGCGAACAGAACAGCGAAGCAGACGCTCATGCCCAGTTAGATCACGCCATTGCCGCAGGTGTTAACCTGATTGACACAGCAGAAATGTACGCCGTTCCTCCACGCCCGGAAACACAGGGGTTAACCGAGAGCTATATCGGTTCCTGGCTGAAATCCCGTGGCGGCCGTGAAAAACTGATTGTGGCAAGCAAAGTCTCCGGCCCTGTGCGCGGAAACGATCACAGCATCCGCCCACAGCAGGCGCTGGACAGAAAAAATATCCGTGCCGCGCTGGATGCCAGCCTACAACGGCTGAACACCGACTATATCGACCTCTATCAGCTGCATTGGCCACAGCGCCAGACCAACTGTTTTGGCAAGCTGAACTATCAATATACTGATAACAAATCGCAATATACTGACGACAAACCGGTCGTTACGCTGCTGGAAACGCTGGAAGCGCTGAATGAACAGGTGCGTGCCGGTAAGATTCGCTACATCGGCGTCTCCAACGAAACCCCGTGGGGCGTGATGCGCTATCTGCATCTGGCGGAAAAACACGATCTGCCACGCATCGTGTCAATTCAGAACCCCTACAGCCTGCTAAACCGCAGTTTTGAAGTCGGCCTAGCGGAAATCAGCCAACATGAAGGCGTAGAGCTGCTCGCCTATTCGTCACTGGCGTTCGGTACGCTGACGGGTAAATACCTGAATGGCGCAAAACCTGCTAACGCACGCAACACGTTGTTTAGTCGCTTCACCCGCTATACCGGCCCGCAGGCGCAGGCAGCGGTTGCTGAGTACGTGGCGCTGGCGCAAAAGCACGGCCTGAATCCGGCGCAAATGGCATTGGCGTTTGTGCGTCAGCAGCCGTTCGTTGCCAGCACGCTGCTGGGTGCGACCACGCTGGAGCAGTTGCAAATCAACCTCGACAGCCAGAACCTGACGCTGGACGGCGAGATCCTTGACGAGCTGGAAGCGATCCACCGTCGGTTCACGTTCCCAGCACCGTAAATGCTCAAAACAGGGGCTGACAAGCCCCTGTTCCCCCCTTTCCCTTTTACCTACAGTCTTTTAGTCACATTTTTATGCAGATGCGGAGACGGTTTCGTGCGCTACAATATCGTCATTTTCATGCTACGTCGTAGCACGCGCCCGACTCAGGGCGCTCAGTCGCCGCCGCCCTGAGAACCCCGGCTTCCGGCTAAATTATGTCGCTACGCGATGCCATCGGTGGTCATGACCGCTAGACGAGCCGCCAGTGACGCGTTCCCGACGCGGCACTTAGCTTTCGCGGCATCCATGCCGCTCACTCGGCGGTCATGACCACCGCTGCATAATTTCTTACGCCGGATAACGGTCAACCCCCTTTGCGCCCTACATTAATTCTGTATAAGAGAAAGCGTCACAACAGAGAGGCAAACACTTAATTATGGGCGTCGCTATCTTTTGGCTGAAAAAGCGGAACGTCTTTGCCGGTGATATAGCGCTTACGCAGCCAGGCTGATATCCCATCCATGATCATCACTATCGCGACTAAAATCAGCGTGATAAACATCACCACATCCCAGTTCCATAAGCGCATGTTCTCCGCATAGACCAATCCAATGCCCCCCGCGCCGACAAAACCTAATACGGCGGCTGAGCGGGTATTCGACTCTATCTGGTAGAGGCTAAGCGCCAGAATAACGGGAAATGATTGCGTGAAAATACCAAAGCGGTGCTTTTGCAGCGCATTAGCGCCTAACGCGCTCAGACCTCGTCCAGGTGAACGCTCAACAGCTTCATGCCCTTCGGCGTAGAGCTTGCCGAGCAGGCCAATATCCTGCATGACGATAGCCAACAGCCCCGCCAGCGGTCCCAGCCCGACGGCTCGCACAAATATCAGCCCCCAAATCGCCATATCAATACCGCGCATCGTGTCCAACAGGCACCGCACCAGCAGCGCAATCGGCCGTAATCCGCGGCGCTGTATGATGTTGCGCGCGGCAAAGAAAGAGAGTAACAGCGCAATGCAGGTCGCCGTTACCGTCCCGGCAAACACAATCGACAGCGTGATAGCAACTTGCGACAGGTAATAACCAAAGGGCCAATTGGCAAAATCATGCCAGACAAACATGCGTAAAAAATAGCGCCCCAACTGCGCAAAGCCATTGATCCACTGCGACCCGCTAATGCCAAAGGTCTGAAAAAAGAACAGGTAATACAGCATGACCGCCAGCACCAGCAGTATGACCCAGCGTAGATAGCGCGACTGTATGCGAAACAGTTCGGGATGCTGCTTTTTCAGCTGTTCGACATCAGGTGCCGTCACCGTTCCCATATCACTTTCCTTCTACCACGCGGTGGCGTAAATAGCCGGAGACGCCATCCAGCAGCGAGACCACCGCCAGAATCAGCAACAAGGTCATGCTCACCTGATCGTAGCGATCGAGCTTAATGTTGGTCATCAGTTCCTGACCAATACCGCCCGCCCCCACCAGACCAAGAATGGTGGAAGAGCGGAAATTAATTTCCATACGCATAAAGCTGTAGGAGAGAAAAATCGGCTTTACCTGTGGCCAAAAAGCAAAGCGTATAATCTGGATCTTGCTGGCGCCACAGCTTGCCAGACCGCGTACCGGCCGATCGGACGCGCTTTCCAGAGACTCATAAAACAGTTTGGTTAAGCTGCCTACGGTGTGCAGCGCCAGCGCAATAAAGCCGGGCATCGCGCCAATACCAAAAGCCATGACAAACATGACCGCCCACCCCAGCTCCGGCATGGTGCGTAAAAAAGCCACCAGCGCGCGAATAGCCACACGCAGCAGCATCGAAGGTTGCGTATTCGCGGCGGCACAAAATGCCAGCATCGTGGCAACCGCCACCGCGATAATTGTGGAAGCCAGCGCCATTTGCAGCGTTTCCCAGATCAGCGGCAGCTGTATGGGCAGCCGATATCCCCAATAAGCCAGAGAGCCTTCGGTGTGAACGTTCGCCAGAAGCTGCTGCCAGTGCAATACAGGCAGCGTATCGCGCACATAGCTGAAAAAATTCGGCAGAGCATGCCAGATGGTTGCGGGACTGAACTCGGCAACCTTGCCCGCCCCCAGAAACAGGCAAGCCAGCAGCAGGGACCACAGCAGCGCCTCGCGCTTTTGTCGTCCTTTAATCTGTTGATAATAGTGCTCAAAGTCATTATTCAAAGCCGTGTCCTGTTTATCGGACGTCATACCCTGACGTTGATTAGCGGACCGAAAATGTTGCCGCCCGTTCGATGTCACGTCCGAACGGGCGTTGAGGGAATAGCGACCCGCCCACTCTCGATCAGCGGTTGCCTTTCATCAGTTCGCGTTTCATGTCGATGATGTGTTTGTAGTCATCCAGGCTTGCCGGGCCGATGTGCTGAGTCCCGCCCATCGCTTTCATAAAACATTCATGCTGTTCTTTATCCAACTTCATCACCGCGGTAATGACCTTCTGCTTGAAATCCGCGGGTAGCTTATTGCTGACCAAAATCGGCCCATTCGGGATCATCGGAGATTTCCAGATAATACGGAGCTGCTGCATCAGGTTCGGGTGATCCATGCGGATCAGACGGGTAAACGCGCCGGCGGTATAGCCCGTGTTGTAATCGCCCACCATCGATGTCCACGCAACGGCACCGTCAAATTGGCCGTTCAGTACGCCCAGAATGTCCTGCTCATGGCCGCCAGAGAACGTCACGCTGGAAAAGAAATTGTTGTATTTGTTGTCATTGTTCCCACCAAATTCCTGTTTGAATACCTGATTCGGCACCAGAAACCCCGAGGTTGAATCGGGATCGGCAAAGCCAAAGGATTTCCCTTTCAGGTCTTCCAGCTTTTTGTACGGGCTGTCGGCTTTAACCACGACTACAGAGTAGTAGCCACGTGACTGGTCTTTATCGTCAACGGCAATACCGACGATGTCCACCGCGTTAGGATCTTTCAGATAGACGGAGGCGAAAGATGATGGCGACATGCTCAGAACCAGATCGACTTTTCCTCCCAGTAAACCCTGAATGACGCCGGAGTAATCAGAAGCATTACGCAACTGGGTTTCAACTCCCAGTTCTTTATCAAGGAACTGTTTGACGCACTGATTATCACCGATCTGCTGTGTCGCATTTTGCCCACCCAAAATACCGAGATTCAGCTCTTTCGGCACTCCCGCCGCCGTGACGCTGAAGACGGTCAGTGAGCTGCTTAACATCATCGCCAAACCAAAGATCTTTCTCATTGTTATCACCTGTTCTCGTGTCAAAGGCCATCGTGTTAAACGCACAAGTGTTAAACGCATATAGCGTTAATGTGCGTTCAGTTCATCGCCATACAGCGTATGAAGCAGCGGCTCATCCAATCGCGTTGGGTGGCCGTCAAAAACAATGCGCCCCTGAGCGATCCCGATGACGCGCGTACAGTAGCGTTTCACCAGATCCACCGAGTGCAGATTGACCATGACGCTAATCCCCTGCTGACTCACTTCCCGCAAGACATCCATAATGCGGCGGGTATTTTTGGGATCGAGCGATGCGACCGGTTCATCGGCCAGCAAAATTCTGGGCTGCTGCATGAGGGCCCGACAGATGGCGACGCGTTGCATCTGGCCGCCAGAGAGGTTTTCCGCACGCTGTAACGCCTGCGGCAGCATGTTTACCCATTGCAGCAGTTCGATGGCGCGAGCGCGGTCTTCGTCGGAAAACACACGAAACAGTGACTTGAGCGTGGAAGTTTGGCTAAGGCGGCCTAACAAGACGTTGGTGAGAACATCCAACCGCGGAACCAGACAGAAATCCTGAAAAATCATGCCGCAATGGGTGCGCCACTGGCGTATCTGGCGCGGGCTGAGCTTGATAATATCCTGCGGCTGCTCACCGCTGTGGCTGATAATTTCACCGCCGGAGGCGGGAATCGTGCCGTTTAACAGATGCAGCAGCGTCGATTTTCCCGCCCCGGAGCGACCAATGACGGCAACGAATTCTCCCGTGTGCAGATCGAAGTTAATGTCGTCTAGCACCCGATGTTGTGGAGACCACGCTTTCCCCACGCCTCGAACGGACAGCACCTTTTGCGACTGAACGGGCTGCAACTGTGTTTTGAATTCAAGGCCGGATTTCAATAGTACCTGTGCCATCTTGGTATCCTCATGCGGTGAGGTAGCCCACTCATTAAGAACAGACGGCGTGATGATTTCATGAATAATTAATGATTAAAAAATGACCAATTGCAACGATTTGCAAACCTCTCCTTATCCTCCCTACTCCCACAACGAAGACAATCAACCGATTAGTACACCTTCTCCCCTTTTGCCCACACATGACGAATATGCACATGGCCGTGCAGCGTATGCGCCAGCACCAAATCAGCACGTTTCCCTTCGGCAATCACACCGCGATCGTGTAACCCAATAGCGCGAGCGGGATTGCGTGTCAGCAAGGTAATGGCGCGCGGCAGGTCATAAGGGTTGCTCTCATCCTGTGCCAGACGAAATGCGGCATCAAGCAGGCTGGCGGGGTAGTAATCGGAAGAGAGAATGTCCAATAGCCCCTGCTGCGCCAGCGCGCTGGCCGACACGTTGCCCGAATGCGAGCCGCCGCGTACCACGTTGGGGGCCCCCATCAACACCAGCAACCCGTGTTCGTGTGAGTACCTCGCCGCCGCCTCGGTGGTGGGAAATTCAGCAATCGCGCTGCCCACCTGAAGGGATTCATTAACGTGCTCTAGCGTGGCGTCGTCATGGCTAGCTAACGTGATCCCTTTTTCACGGCAGAGTGCTGCAATGGCGAAGCGATTGGGCTGAGACCAGCGAGCGGCCAGCGCCATCTGTTCCTCCTCAAACGCGGCCATCTGCCGATTGTTGAGATGATATTTTCCCTGAAAATACTCACGGTATTTCTGCAACGAGGTGTACTGGCGCTGGCCGGGCGAGTGGTCCATCAATGACACCAGCAAGAGATCGGGCGTATTCATCAGTTGTTCAAACAGCGGAACCGTGGCGTCATACGGTAACTCACAGCGCAGATGCAATCGGTGCTCGGCACGGTTTAGCCCTTTTTCCTGCCCCTGACGGATCGCCTCGATCATGTTATTGAGATTATCAAAACGGTGGCCGCCGTCCCGCACATCCCCCACGGCAATCGCGTCCAGTACGGTGGTGATGCCATTCGCCACCATCAGCGCATCGTGGCTGCTCATCGCCGAGTAGGCTGGCCAATCCACTTTTGGCCGCGGGGTAAAAAATTTATCGAGATTATCGGTATGCAGTTCTACCAGCCCCGGCAGCAGAAACCCGCCTTCGCCATCAACAGCCTCAGGCAGTTGACAGCATGCGCTGCTGACGTGAAGAATGACGCCGTTTTGCACGTCCAGCGACCCGTAAACCACCTCATTTTCCAACACCAAATGCACATTATTGATAATCATGTTGCCGCACCCCGGGATAAGGTTGCATAGCGTGTAAATGTGTGGCGAGCCGGTTACGCACCGCACTGTCATGGAAAATACCGACAATCGCCGCTCCGCGCTCACGGGCTTCTTCAATCAGTTGAACCACCACATGGCTATTGCCACTGTCCAGCGACGCAGTCGGTTCATCCAGCAGGAGAATCGGATAGTCGGCGATAAATCCCCGGGCGATGTTCACCCGCTGCTGTTCACCACCGGAGAAGGTCGATGGCGGCAGCGACCATAGCCGTTCTGGCACGTTGAGCCGGGCGAGCAGTTGTCTGGCACGCGCTTCACCTTCGCCCCGCGCAATCCCGCGCTCCAACAGGGGTTGAATGACGACATCCAGTGTGGAGACGCGGGGAATTACCCGTAAAAACTGGCTGACCCAACCAATGGTGTCGCGGCGAATGGCAAGGATTTGCCGTGACGAGGCGTTCACCAGATCGATCCAGTGCTGCTGATGCTTGACCCAGATATGGCCGCGGTTAGGCTGATAGTTGGCATACAGCGAGCGCAGCAGCGTGGATTTACCACTGCCGGAATGCCCATCCAGCACCACACATTCCCCTGATTTGACCTCAAAATTGGCATCATGCAACACGGGCAGCGATGCTCCGTGCTGATTGTGTAACACGAAGACTTTATAAACATGTTCAACGCGCAGTTGTGTATTCATAGCGTGTTCCGATTGATTACAACCTGATTCACCCGCGATGACGCGGGATTCATAGGGCTTCGGTCAGTTCAGGACTGACGAAACCAGCAGTTGCGTATAAGGGTGTCTGGGATCGTCCAGCACGCGGTCAATCAGGCCGCTTTCGACAACCCGCCCTTGTTTCATCACGATCAGGTGGTGGGCCAACATCCGCGCGACGCCCAAATCATGCGTCACGATCACCACCGCCAGATTCAGTTCACGCACCAGCGTCCGTAAGAGATCCAGCAGGCGAGCCTGCACGGAAACATCAAGGCCGCCGGTCGGTTCATCCATGAAGACCAATTTGGGACGCGTCACCAGACTACGGGCAATTTGCAGGCGCTGCTGCATCCCGCCAGAAAAGGTGGTGGGCAGATCGTCAATCCGCGCTACCGGGATCTCCACATCCTGCAACCACTGGCTGGCCTGCTGGCGAATCTCGCCGTAGTGGCGCTGCCCGGCGGCCATTAGCCGTTCACCAATATTGCCGCCGGCCGAAACCTGCGGACGCAGGCCATCAAGCGGATACTGATGCACGACGCCCCATTCGGTGCGCAGCAGGCGTCGCCGCTCACTTTCGCTCAGGCGATATAAATCGCGCCCCTGATACTCAATCGTTCCCTGCTGTGGCGTTAAACGTGCCGAGATAGCCTGTAATAAGGTCGTTTTCCCCGACCCCGACTCCCCGACAATCCCCAGCACTTCACCCGGAAAAAGTTCAAACGAGACGTCTTCAAAACCCTTTTCCGGCGCATAAAGGTGCGTCAGATTATTGACCGCCAGCAGCGGCTGTTCACTGCGGTTCATGGCTGTTTTTCTCCTGCTGCTGACGGCAGTAGTCGGTATCGGAGCAGACAAACAGACGCGATCCTTCATCATCTATCACGATTTCATCAAGGTAGCTGTCATGTGAACCGCACAGCGCACAGGGCTGTTCCCAGCGTTGAACGCAAAACGGGTGATCGTCAAAATCCAGACTTTTCACGTCACAGTAGGGAGGCAGGGCGTAAATGCGCTTTTCTCTGCCTGCGCCAAACAGTTGTAACGCCGGCATCCTGTGCATTTTGGGGTTATCAAATTTGGGAATAGGCGACGGATCCATCACGTAACGGTCATTCACCTTCACCGGATACGCATAGGTTGTCGCAATATGACCATAGCGGGCGATATCTTCGTACAGTTTCACCTGCATGATGCCGTACTCTTCCAGCGCATGCATTTTGCGCGTCTCGACCTCGCGCGGCTCAATAAAACGCAGCGGTTCAGGGATAGGAACCTGATAGATCAGGATCTGATCTTCTTTCAGCGGCGTTTCAGGAATGCGGTGACGTGTCTGAATCAGCGTGGCCTCGGCGGTACGTTCGGTGGTCACCGCCCCGCTCACGCGCTGGAAGAAACGCCGGATGGATACGGCATTGGTTGTATCGTCCGCGCCCTGATCGATCACTTTCAGTACATCGTTTTCACCAATCAGGCTCGCGGTAAGCTGAATGCCGCCGGTTCCCCAGCCATAGGGCATCGGCATTTCCCGTCCGCCAAACGGCACCTGATAGCCGGGAATCGCTACCGCCTTCAATATGGCGCGCCGGATCGTGCGTTTAGTTTGCTCATCAAGATAGCCAGGGTTATAGCCGCTTAACTCATGCATCGTTGCCCTCCTGATACTCCTGACGCAGACGTTTCAGGAGTTCCAGTTCCGCCTGAAAATCGACGTAATGAGGCAGTTTGAGGTGAGAGACAAATCCCGCCGCCTCGACGTTATCCGCATGCGACAGCACAAACTCCTCGTCCTGTGCCGGGCTGGTCACCCGTTCGTGATGCTCTGCGGTTTGCAGCGCACGATCCACCAACGCCATCGACATGGCCTTACGTTCCGCACGACCAAACACCAATCCATAGCCTCGGGTAAAGTGTGGTGCTTCCTCATCTCTGTCGGTAAACCCGTTGACCATTTCGCACTCGGTCAGCAGGATTTCGCCGATTTCCAGCGCAAACCCCAGCTCCTCCGGCACAATCTCTACCGTGACAAAACCGGTGCGGATCTCTCCGGCAAAGGGATGGGTGCGGCCATAGCCGCGTTGTGTCGAATAGCTCAGGGCCAGCAGGAACCCTTCATCCCCCCGCACCAGCTGTTGCAGACGTGCCGAACGCGGGGCCGGATAACTCGGGGGATCGCGGGTGATATCACAGGGTTCGCTGCCGTCATCCTCTTCCCTGACGGCAAACCCTTCGCGAGTCATCAGATCAAATATCCGTGGGCACGCGGCTTCCAGCGGCATATCCGCACTCGACGGCGCAGGTGTGTCACCGCTGGCAAGCAGCGTGAAATCCAGCAAGCGGTGGGTATAATCGTAAGTTGGGCCGAGAACCTGACCGCCCGGCACATCTTTGTAGACTGCCGAAATACGTCGCTCAATCCGCATGTTCGCCGTCGTTAACGGCAGGCTGTCGGCCAGACGTGGCAACGTCGTGCGATACGCACGCAGGAGAAAAATGGCTTCCACCACATCCCCACTGGCCTGTTTAATCGCCAGCGCCGCCAGTTCACGATCGTAGATACCGCCTTCGGTCATCACGCGATCGACGGCCAGACCGAGCTGCTGTTCAACCTGCTGGCAGTCAATTTCCGGGATGTCACGATCCCCACGGCGCAAATCGTCCTGTAAGCGATGGGCATTTTCGATCGCTTTCTCTCCCCCTTTCACGGCGACGTACATCAGCAGACCTCCACATAAGTGGTGCGCGGTAACGCCATCATGGCATCGGCACAGGTGAACATCAGATCGATACCTTGCGGAAAGGGCTCGGGACGCTGGCAGAGATAACGCACGATGTCCGGCGGCAACGACGGGTCAACGATACGTGAGGTTTCCAGCCCCGGTCCGCTCAGGCGCAGCGGCGTGCCGCCGCTCAGAGAGGAAACGTCGATGATGACCGTGGTACTCTTTTCCGGCGACATGTCATCCCCCGCCGAAAACCGGGACAGCGAGATTGCCGATGAGGCACGAAGCAAGGCGAAAACCGCCGATTCATCTCCGGTCAGTATCGCACCGGTATGAAAACGCAGGTTGCTGCGGAGGGTTTCATCATTCAATGCGTCATCCAGCCAGAGCGGCGTATCGCGATCGACCAGCGTCAGCATCACCGCCGTCGCGGCAGGAGACAACTTTCCCCACCCATGTTGTAACGGCAAAGTCACCGTTACGCCCGGTTCGCTAACCGCTTTGAGGATGCGCCGAAAAGCACATTGCGCGTCAGCCACCGGCTGCGCAAAGCTCGCCTGTATAGACATCAGTTATCTCCGCGAACCAGCGTGAAGAAATCGACCTTGCTGCTGGCAATTTGACGTGCGCGCCGTTGGCACAAATCGGCGCGCTGCGCTGCCAGAGGTTGGATGAGGTGCTCCTGCAACCGATCGTAGTTTTCCGGCAGTTGCAATAGCCCATCGATGAGGGCGCAGCGCTCAGCATGGGCTTTATCGCGCCCAGCGACATAGCTGTACCCGCACGTACCGTCAGCCAAGCGCACCACGGCACGCGTCATCGTCATATCCCCCAGCACAAAGCGCTTGCCCGTTCCTCCCATTCTCGCCTGTAGACGAGTCAGGCCAATTTCAGCCGCGCGCAGGACGGCATACTGCGGGTGCAGATTGAGCGCGTGCCAGCGCTTCTCCAGCTCGGTAACCGGGCTGAATGCCAGCACCGAGAGCCAGTGTTGACGGCGTGTTTGCGTATCCATCTAGTGCTCCAGCGTCAGTTCGATCATATCGCCACGGGTCAGGCTGATGGAGTACTCGGCGATCTCACCGTTTGCGGTTTTATTCAGCGTGCGTAAACACAGCAGTGGAGACTGCGCATCGATTTCCAACAGTCGGCTTTCCTTAGCCTGAGCCAGCCGCGTGCTAATGCGCGTTTGCGTGCGAACCAGCGCCTGATTTAGCCGCTCGGTAATAAAGCCGTGCAGTGAGCCGCGAGTGAACTGCTGTAGATGCGGCCACCAGGAAAGAGTAGGCAGGAAGTGGTTAATGACACAGACGGGTATGCCGTTCACCCGACGCAGCGTGCGCAAATGGATAATGTTATCGCCTTCGTCACAGCCCAGCGTGGTGGCAATCTCTTGACTCGCCGGACTCAGCATGGCCAGCAATCGTTCGCTGGAAGGGCAACTGCCTTGATCCAACAAGTTCTGGCTAAAGTGAGCCTGCGCATGCAGCGGATAGTCATAAGGCCGCATAAGCACCAAAATCCCCACACCGTGACGGCGTTGAACCAGCCCTTTTTTCACCAGATCATCCACTGCCCGGCGTAACGTATGGCGGTTAACGGCGTAGTGCGTAGCCAGTTGCTTCTCAGAAGGGAGATAGTCGCCACATTTGTAGCGTTCGCGTAGCGCTTCTTCTAGCCGGGCGGCAATCGCCTGATAGAGAGTGGTCGGAGGTCTAGACAACGGCATCATAAAAAATCTCCCATAAGCAGGGGGCATTAATACGATTCGGAAGGAGAACGCTGGAGTGCATAAATATTGAACAATACTGGCGGGAAAATATGTCGGTATCGTTAATCAGACGTGGCACAAAAATGAACTTTTTTCGATAGGCAGCTACCGATAAGCATGATTCATGGTGTAACCGTCATGCGCCCAGATAGGAGAATAAGGGGGCTGGTCGAGAAGGAAAATGGAGAGAAAAACGAAAAAACGGGCCTCAGCCCGTTTCCTTAAGCAACTTCAAGCTGCTTCAATTTACTTCAGCGTCTGCAGCAGGCTCTTGCGCTGGTTTTCTAACGACGTGACGCGGCTGCATACATCGTTGCCAAAGCGCTGGAACTCCAGTTCCTGATTATTCCACTCGGCCTGAATCGCTTTCTGCAAACCACCGAGGTTGCCCATCATCGCCTGTAGCGGGTTACCGCCGCTGGACATCTGTTTTACGCCCATCTCGTTCAGGCTATCCTGCAAGACGCCGCCCATGCTTTGCTGCACGATCTGCTTGCCATCTTGCTCGACCTGCTTAATCGCCTGATGGTGGAACGTCAGGCCATCGCTACGATGTTCGATAATACGGTTCATCTGCTGCTTGAGCTGTTTATCCAGCGTAGTCAGACGATTGCGCACATTGCTGTCGCTGCCGAGCTCCTGCACGATCACGTTATCCAGCGCGACTCGCGCTTTTTCCAGATGCTGCTGCGCGCCCTGATCGATCCACGGCAGTTGCTGGCGTATATCCGCCTGATAGGCTTTGGCTTTCTGGCGCTGTTCGGCGTTCAGGGTCAGCGGCGTACCGTTACGGACGATATCGCCCTGTGGGGAAAGCTGTAAATTGCCGCTGGCACCCACGACCTGTACGTGCTGCGGACTGATAATGATGTCGTCCTGCGGGTTCACGTTGCACTGGTAGGCCGCCTGCGCTTGCCAGGACAGCAACATCAATAAACCCAAGGTCATTTTACGCGACATATTTTCTCCTGAAGAAAACAACGGCAGTGGCGGGAAAGCGGCAATGTGCCCTTTGATGAGGCGGATAACGCCTGAGCCACAATCAGCTCAGGCATTTTTTTGCTTAGATCAAGGCGTTGGCGTAAACCAAGGCCTTTCCGTTTTTACTTAAGCAAAAATTACAGCAGGTTTTCTGGCAGATCCCACCAGATATCGAACAGATCGCTGACTTTCACATCCGTCAGTTTCTGTTCTTCCAACCAGCGGCTAACCAGTTGGCGATGCTCTTCGGTACAGTGACCCAGTTTTTGCAGGCAGATGAGACCTTCCCAGTGCAGATAACCGCTGCCTTCAAATGCCAGACCCTGTGGTTCAATCACTTCATCGACGAACTTATCCATCAGTCGATCGATGTCTTCCACGTTAGTGCCTTCAGGAAAGCGGAAGCTGACCGAAAAACCTAATTCCTGAAACTCATCAATGTGCAGTTTTTTACGTAAACGACGGCTACGAGTTTGTGCCATTTTATTTTATCCTCTCAAACATCAGATCCCATACGCCATGCCCCAAACGCTGGCCGCGCGCTTCAAATTTCGTTAGCGGTCGGGAATCCGGCCGCTCAACGTAGTCATTCTTATCGGAAAGGTTGCGGTACCCGGCGACAGACGTCATCACTTCGAGCATATGTTGCGCATAAGGTTCCCAATCTGTTGCCATATGGAACACACCGCCGACTTTCAGCTTACTCTGTACCAGTTCGACGAAAGGCACCTGGACGATACGGCGTTTATTATGGCGGGCTTTGTGCCACGGATCGGGGAAGAAAAGTTGAACCATAGACAGTGATCCCTCGGGGATCATCTTCATCAGCACTTCAATCGCATCGTGACACATCACGCGCAGATTGCTGATTCCCGCCTCCTGTGCGGAAGCGAGGCACGCCCCCACGCCCGGCAGGTGAACTTCAATACCGAGGAAATTCTGCTCAGGATGCTGTGCCGCCATCGTCACCAGCGAGGCGCCCATCCCAAAACCAATTTCCAGCACCACTGGCGCGTCACGACCAAATAGTGCGTTAAAATCTACCTGTTCGGTCTGATATTCCACGCCCATCACCGGCCAGTAGTTATCCAGCGCCAACTGTTGCCCGTTGGTCAAACGCCCCTGACGGCGGACAAAACTGCGGATACGACGCATCGGGCGCCCATTTTCATCAAATTCCGGTGAAATGACGTTGTTAATCATAAAGAGTGCTTACTTGCTGTCCGATTTCGTTAAGGAAACGCGCATTATGCAAGGATACCGTGGTTTAGCAAGCCCACCGCCTCGGAAAGTTCCGGTTTACAGCACATTCACTCTGTGCTGGAATCGCTGTCAAACTTTTTACCTATCGGATAGTGACCCCATTTTATGATGCAAGCGCAACAGTTCGCCCATCAGGTGCTGGACTGGTATCAACGCTATGGCCGCAAAACCCTGCCGTGGCAGCTTGAGAAAACTCCCTATAAAGTATGGCTATCCGAAGTGATGTTGCAACAAACGCAGGTCACCACGGTTATTCCCTATTTCCAACGCTTTATGGAACGTTTTCCAAATGTGAGCGCGCTGGCGGCAGCGCCGCTGGACGAAGTGCTCCACTTATGGACCGGGCTGGGCTACTACGCCCGCGCGCGCAACCTGCACAAAGCGGCCCAGACCATCGTGTCACGCCACGGCGGTGAATTCCCCACCACGTTTGATGAAGTCGCGGCGCTGCCGGGCGTCGGGCGCTCCACCGCTGGCGCCGTGCTGTCGCTCTCTCTCGGCCAGCATTACCCGATTCTCGACGGCAACGTGAAGCGCGTGCTGGCACGCTGCTACGCCGTTGACGGCTGGCCGGGAAAGAAAGAGGTCGAAAAGAAGCTGTGGGCGCGGAGTGAAGAGGTCACGCCAGCCGAGGGTGTCAGCCAGTTTAATCAGGCGATGATGGATCTCGGCGCAATGGTCTGTACCCGCAGCCGCCCCAAGTGCGAACTGTGCCCGCTCAACACCGGCTGTATTGCTTACGCCAACCACAGCTGGGCGCAATACCCCGGCAAGAAACCGAAGCAGACGCTGCCGGAGAAAACGGGCTGGTTCCTGTTGATGCAGCAAGGCTCTCAGGTCTGGCTACAGCAGCGCCCTGCCGTGGGCCTGTGGGGCGGGCTATTTTGCTTCCCGCAGTTCAGCGAGCGTCGGGAATTGGAACTCTGGCTGCAACAACGTGGTCTGAATCCTGATGGATTGCAACAGCTTGTCGCGTTCCGCCATACATTTAGCCATTTTCATCTGGATATCGTTCCGCTCTGGCTGGACGTATCGCAGAGCGATCGCTCACAAAACCGGTCCTGCATGGATGACGATGCGGGTCTCTGGTATAACTTAGCGCAGCCGCCGTCTGTCGGACTGGCCGCCCCGGTAGAACGCCTGCTGAGGGAGCTGGCTCACCCGCAATCTACACGTTTGAATGCCTGCGCAATTGATGAGGAAGAAGCATGAGCAGAACGATTTTTTGTACTTTTTTACAACGCGACGCCGAAGGGCAAGATTTCCAGCTTTATCCCGGCGATCTGGGCAAGCGCATCTATAACGAAATATCTAAAGAAGCCTGGGCGCAGTGGCAAACCAAGCAAACCATGCTGATCAACGAGAAAAAACTCAGCATGATGAATGTTGACGACCGTAAGCTGCTGGAACAGGAAATGATCAAATTCCTGTTTGAAGGGAAGGACGTACACATCGAAGGCTATACGCCTCCGAGCCACTGAGATGGCGGGCTTTCGGGCCCGCTTACGTCCCAATTCCGACACGGCTTGTTATATGAAGAAAATGTTAGCGCTGCTGGTCATTGCAC
Organism: Pectobacterium sp. 1950-15; assembly: GCF_037136835.1. Classification (NCBI taxonomy): domain Bacteria; kingdom Pseudomonadati; phylum Pseudomonadota; class Gammaproteobacteria; order Enterobacterales; family Pectobacteriaceae; genus Pectobacterium; species Pectobacterium sp. 1950-15. The sequence continues at coordinate 200,702 of NZ_JBBBQR010000001.1, forward strand.
CACTGCTGGTTTCCTGTTCGGGAAACAAAGGGAATGCCGACAACGAAGAGTTTATCAAGGATACCAACGCCTTCGATATTTTGATGGGCCAGTTTGCCAACAACATCGAAAATATCTGGGGTATGAATGAAGTTCTGATCGCCGGCCCGAAAGACTACGTCAAATACACCGATCAATATCAGACGCGTAGCCACATCAACTTTGATGCCGGTTCAATCACGATTGAAACCATTTCGGCGACCAATTCCGTCGCCAGCCTGCGCCAGGCGATTATCACCACCCTGTTAATGGGCGATGACGCCAGTAACACCGATCTGTATTCCGACGCTAATGATATTCAGATCAGCCGCGAACCGCTGCTGTATGGTCAGGTGCTGGATAACACCGGACAGCCGATCCGCTGGGAAGGCCGTGCCGCCAGCTTCGCGGATTATCTACTCCAGAACCGTCTGCAAAAACGCACTTCCGGCCTGCACGTTATCTGGTCGGTCACGATGCAGCTTGTCCCTAACCATCTGGATAAGCGTGCGCACAAATACCTGCCGCTGGTGCGAAAAGCCTCCGAGCGTTATGGCATTGAAGAGTCGCTGATTCTGGCGATTATGCAGACAGAGTCGAGCTTCAACCCCTACGCCGTCAGCCGTTCCGATGCGCTGGGCCTGATGCAGGTGGTACAGCACAGTGCGGGACGCGACGTCTTCAAGATGAAAGGGAAATGGGGACAGCCGAGCCGTAGTTACCTGTTCGATCCAGAACAAAATATCGACGCGGGTACCGCCTACCTGTCGATTCTGAAAAACAGCTATCTGGCCGGTATTGAAAACCCGACGTCGAAACGCTACGCCGTCATCACCGCGTATAACGGTGGCGCAGGCAGCGTGTTGCGCGTCTTCTCCAGCGACCGGGATCGCGCCGTGGGCATTATCAACAGTATGTCACCGAGCGATGTCTACCAAACGCTGACGACGAAGCACCCGTCTGGCGAATCCCGCCGCTATCTGTACAAAGTGAACACGGCGCAGAAAAATTATCGCCGCTAATTCACGCGCACCACAGAACGCCGCGCTACCGGAATAAACTCGGTAGCGCGGTTTCATCAGACGAACCTGCACGCCCGCAGGCAGGGCTTGCCGCGCCGCCTGACCAGAAGCCTGAAGCCGAACCCGCCACCGAAGACGAACACCAGCTCGCAAAAGCGTTAGATGATTTCATCCGCACTCACGCGCTATACACCGATCCGGGCATGACGCTTCAACGTCTGAGCAGACGCATGGGCATACCGCTCCGGCGCTTGTCCGAAAATATCAACCGCGTTCACGGTCGTAATTTTTCGCAGGTGATGAACGAATATCGCATTGAGGAGGCTAAGCGCCTCCTCGGTGAAACAGATGACCGAATTACGGATATCATGCTAGCCAGCGGGTTTCAGACCAAATCAAACTTCAACCGCGAATTTCTGCGGCTAACGGGAATGAGCCACAGCGTCTGGCGTAGTCAGTACCCACTTCGTGAACAGGTTACGGATTCCGCCACGCCGCCTGAAGAAACTCGCTGACATCCTTCGCGACTTCCTGATGAATCAGCTCACGCGAACGTTCCCCGCCGTCGAGACAAATCATGCCGTCGCCTGGGTTCTCAGCGTTGATAATCTCAACAGCGCCCGGTTTGCAAAGTTGCATAAAACTAAAATGCGTTGCGTCGGCAATGTCCTTATACGCTGAATGCGCTGGCGGCAGCCTCCGCGCCAGATCGTGAGACTCCAGCTCGGCAGGCAGTTCTTCATTGGGATACCCCGCCGCCATGATCAAGACGGGAATATTGATTGCCGCCAGACTCTCTGCGGTAATCCCTCTCGCCAGCCCCATATCCAACGAAATCACGGCGCTAATACGTGGATCTGCGAGTAATTTATCAAGCTGTGTACGCGATGCGGCATTTTTTGCAACCTGCATCTTTTCATACACCTTGCAGGACGCCAGCCCGGCGTGTGTCAGACAATCCTTCTCAAATTGCTCCGTATTGAAACGCCCACCAGCCAGCGCCAACACCGTCCATCCCCCCAGTGAGTGCCCCACGGCGGCAATGCGCTTCGCATCAACCTGTCCCGTTTTTTCTGGCGCAGCAAGTAATGCGGTGATCACGCGGCTGAGGTCATGAGGCCGTTGCCAAAGCGCCTGAGCGCTCTCAACTCGCATATCTTTAAAGGTGGTTCCGGGGTGGTTGGGCGCGGCAACAATATAGCCTTGTTTAACCAACGCCTGTGCCAGCCAAAGTTGATTAAACCAACTCCCGCCGTAGCCGTGTGAAACGACAATCAAGGGATGTTCACCGGATTCAGGTACGGCATTTTTACTCACCGTTATGCCGGGAAAGACGGCGTTTTCGCCAATGGTCGTGATCGGTGAGGATGACGAAACCGGATAAAAGACGGCGACATCCAACGGTCTGTTATTGGCCTCATCCGCTAACGTGATGTGCTGAAAGCCAATACCCGCATTTGCCATAACGGCAAAGCTGAGCAGTAAGTTCGTGACTAAACCTATCGTGATACGCCATGTCATACCTATTTCTCCGAAGTTTCTGCTTTGTGAAAAATAGCATGTATAACAATAGCTTTCTTCCCTGTGCGACCTAAAACGCTATTTAGTACCTCTCTGTGGTACACAAAAAACTGCGGCCAGCATGTGCTGGCCGTATTCCCTGATATTGACGCAAAATTTACCCACCTTTCTTCCCGCTTTAGGAAGTCCATTAGGTATAGAGCCAAAAAAGTCTATTAACGTTTAATTTTTTTAAATTGCTGTGTTGTAGCCGTTAACGCGGTTTCTGTCGGCAGCCGCTCCATTGAGCTGGCACCGTAAAAACCATCGCATTGCGGGCAGTGATCCATAATGAACTGTGCATCCTGCGGCGTTGAAATCGGCCCGCCGTGGCACAGAACAATCACATCCTTACGTATCGCTTTCGCCTCATCCGCCCAGTGATTAATCAACGGCACGCAATCTGCCAGATTCAGCGCGGTTTCCGCCCCAATGTTGCCACCGGTGGTTAACCCCATATGCGGCACAATAATGTCCGCTCCCGCTTTCGTCATCGCGACGGCATCTGCTGCACTGAACACATAAGGCGTGGTCAGCATGTCTTTTTCATGTGCCAGACGAATCATGTCCACTTCCAGGGCATATCCCATACCGGTTTCTTCCAGATTGGCGCGGAAATTACCGTCGATCAGCCCAACGGTTGGGAAGTTCTGCACACCAGAGAAACCCAGCGCTTTCAGGTCATCCAGAAATTTATCAAACTGACAGAAAGGATCGGTGCCGTTCACGCCTGCCAGCACTGGCGTGTGCTTCACGACTGGCAGAACCTCTTTCGCCATATCCACGACAATCTCATTCGCGTTGCCGTAAGCTAACAGGCCAGCCAGAGAACCTCTCCCCGCCATGCGATAGCGCCCGGAGTTGTAGATCACAATCAGATCGATGCCGCCCGCTTCTTCACATTTTGCAGACAGCCCCGTTCCCGCGCCGCCACCGATAATCGGCTCGCGGCGGGCGATCATTTCGCGGAATTTTGCCAGCAGTTCCTGACGATTCATGCCTGACTTCATACTTTTTCCCTTCTTATTTCACTAAAGCCCGAAACGCATCGACGGCCGCGTGGGCAAATAAAGGATCGTTAATATGGAAAGGCAGACGAATAATCTGTCGTCTTGCCGTTTGCTGCACGACGCTCTCCAGCGTGCTGATAAACGCGTCACGCGCTTCCGGGTGCCAGAATGCCTGTTCCGGCGCATCCAGCGCAGAGAAGCCGCCTTCGGGGATCAGGAAGCGCACCTCACCTTCACAGCGGTTCAGCTTCTCCCCAATCCAGCGCGCCATCGCGATATTTTCGTCTATTGTGGTACGCATCAGAGTGACCTGTGCGTTGTGGTTGTAGAACAGACGATGCGCGTATTTCTCCGGTATGCTGGCGGGTGCGCCAAAATTCACCATGTCCAGCGCACCGCAGGACGCCACGTAAGGCACCTGCGTCTTGGCTATCGCGTCAAACCGTTCCGGCCCGCAAGCCAGCACGCCGTCAAACAGTAAATCGCACACCTCAGTCGTCGTGAGATCGAGCACACCGGTAAGCAAATGGCTGTCCACCAGTTTTTCCATCGCTTTCCCGCCGCTGCCCGTCGCGTGAAAAACCAGACAGTCAAACTCCGCTTCCAGCAATTTACTGGCTTCCTGAATGCACGGCGTCGTTACGCCAAACATGGTCAGGCCAATCGCGGGCTTATCATCATGATATTCCTGAATATGAAACTTCACGGCACCGGCGATCTGGTGCGCGGCGTTGCCAAGAACCTGACGAGAAATGCGATTCAGACCCGCCACATCGGTAACGGAATACATCATGCTGATATCGCTGGCACCGATGTAGCCGGAGATATCGCCGGAAGCCATCGTCGACACCATCAGCTTCGGCATCCCAATCGGTAACGCCTGCATCGCGGGCGTGATCAACGCCGTACCGCCGGAACCGCCAAGCCCAATAACCCCGGCAATATCATCGCGAGACAGCATGAAGTGCTCAAACGCAACGGCCATGGCGCCAATCGCCTGCCCTCTGTCATGGCAAAACACCGCCGACGCGCCCTGCGGGTGGTACGATGCCACCGTGTCTGCGCGGATATCTGTCGCCTCTGACACGCGTGTATCTGCTGACGGCGATGTCGTTGACAGATCGACCGTGACGGTTTTCAAGCCTGTCGCGGCAATCAGATCGCGGACGTAAATCTGTTCTTTCCCTTTAGTATCAGCTGTACTTGCAATATAAACGCTGCCAACTTTACTTCCCACTTGGTCTCCCTCCCACCATTAGTGAAACAATTAACAGATTGATATAAATAACAATTACAAGAAACCAAAAACAGATAAGATTAATTTGTCGCCATATTGAGACTTGAGTATCAGAAAGACAATTCATTAAACACTCAAATGAGACAAAAGTCTCAAAATGTTATGTACGACATTACATTAACAGTAAGAAAGCTTGACGTGGCACAAGAATCACTCAATTTGCTATAGTTCAGGCGACAACGCCGTGCTGCCCGATAGCGTCCGGCCCGAAAATTCAATGAGGTCTATGTGATTGAACGGGATGAAAAACTGACATCAACGCGGGCGAAAACCCGTCGTTTATTGATTGATACCGCTATGAATATGTTCGACCAGGGCATATTTCCCTCCATTACCGATGTTGCCGCTGCGGCTCAGCTTTCACGCGCGACGGCCTACCGCTATTTCCCGACGCAAAGTGCGTTAGTTTCCGCCGTGGTCGGCGAAAGCCTTGGCCCGATTCTGGCGTGGCACCCGACACAGCCGGACGCCAGCGAACGTGTTGCCGAACTGCTGCATTTTGCTTACCCCAGAATGCTGGAACATGAAGGTGCACTGCGTGCCGCCCTGCATCTGTCATTGCAACAATGGGCAGATCGCCGTTCTAATCGTCTCCATACGGATACGCTGACGCGCGGCAACCGTAAACGCCTGCTCAAAATTGCCACCGAACCGCTGGAAGGGAAGATCACACCGGAAGCACAACAGCGGGTGATTTATGCCTTATCACTCATTTATGGTTCGGAGGTTTTCCTGGTGCTGAAAGATATCTGGCATCTGGAAGAAGACGGCATTCAGGATGTCACGCAGTGGGTCGCCAAAGCCATTTTACGGCAGGCTGAAGAAGATGCCGCGCAGGTCGATTCAACGAAAACCTGATGAACACATTCACGCCGCATCCCGCCACGTTGCCGGATGCGCAGCAATGGAAGAACACACGTTGCCAAGGGAACACATGATGCTGAGAGGTAGACGTGCGATTGTCACCGGCGGTGGCCGCGACTTTGGACAAGCAGTCTCCGTCTGGCTGGCTCGCGAAGGGGTAAAGGTCGATCTTTGCGCCCGCAAACTGACCGATGCGCAGGCCAGCGTAGACATCATTCATCAGGAGGGCGGCACGGCTCGCGCCTATCAGTGCGATATCGCCAATCCTGATTCGGTCAGGGATTTTTCCGCACAACTGCTGGAAGACAGCGATCCCGTCGATATTCTGGTGCTAAGCGCCGCACAATGGCTGGAAGGCGCGTTAGGGGAAGAAGACACCGATACGGATATCGTCAGCACCATCAACTCCGGCCTGACCGGATCTATCCTGCTCACCAAAGCGTTATTGCCGAGCTTACGCCGTTCACCGGGCGCTGATATTCTGGCGATGGTTTCGGTCTGCGGCCTACCGCAGTTCCATGATTCTATCGCTCACCCTGCGTTCTTTGCCGCCAAGCACGGCATGAGCGGTTTTAGCCAGAATCTGGCGCACCATGTCGCACAGGAAAACATTCGCGTGACAGGGTTTTATCCGCCAGATTTCGAGGTCACCGGCCTGGATGACTCCCCAACTAGCGAGGAAAAAATGGGCGAGCACCTGCTGAACGCCCGCTCGATATGGGAAGCGATGCGTTTCGTGCTCATCCAGCCGCGCAGTTGCCATATCAACGCCATCCATTTTCAAGGACCCACGCGCGCGGATATCGGCGCGTAAACTGTCGCTTTTTTGCTTTTCCCGTCCCGGTCTTGCTCGCCTAACCGGGGCGGTAGTATTTCCCGTCTGATGCCCCGCCCCCCACACCATCACGCCCTGACACACTTTCCCTTTATCCATTTTTTGCCACAGCACACAGGAAAAGGTAGCATCGCTGCCGTTGTTTTCTGCCATGCGGCTTACCACGCGCAACGCCCCGAAGGGTGGCGGACATAAAAAATGTCGCAGGCGAAAACATAATTTCTTGAATTTGAAATAATAATAGTGAACGCGTCACCATAGGATGCGTGACAGACAGGAAAATACCAACATCAATGACACAACATTCCTCCCCTCATAGCGAACATCATGCCGCCGGGCAACGCCTCCACGAAAAGGGTTATCACCAAAGTATCGGCAACCGCCACGTACAGATGATCGCGATCGGCGGCTCTATCGGCACCGGGTTATTTCTTGGCGCGGGTGCGCGTCTGCAAATGGCAGGACCCGCGCTGGCGCTGGTCTATCTGGTTTGCGGTATCTTCTCTTTTTTCATCCTGCGTGCACTGGGTGAGCTGATCGTTCATCGCCCCACCAGCGGTAGCTTCGTCTCGTATTCACGCGAGTTTCTGGGCGAAAAGGCCTCCTACGTGGCTGGCTGGATGTACTTCCTCAACTGGGCGATGACCGGGATTGTCGATATCACCGCCGTCGCGCTCTACATGCACTACTGGGGCACGTTTGCCGATGTCCCGCAGTGGCTGTTCGCGCTGGGTGCGCTGTCCATCGTCACGCTGATGAACCTGATTGGCGTGAAATGGTTTGCCGAAATGGAGTTCTGGTTCGCGCTGATTAAGGTTGCGGCCATCGCCATTTTTCTGGTGGTCGGTACGGTCTATCTCGGCACGGGCAGCCCGCTGGACGGCAACACACCCGGCCTGCATCTGATTACCGATAACGGCGGCCTGTTCCCACACGGTATTCTGCCCGCGCTGGTGCTGGTTCAGGGGGTGATATTTGCCTTTGCCGGCATCGAGATCATCGGGACAACCGCAGGCGAATGTAAAGACCCGGAGAAAGTGCTGCCGAAAGCGGTCAACAGCGTCATCTGGCGTATCGGCCTGTTCTACGTCGGTTCTGTCGCGCTGTTGGTCTGCCTGCTGCCGTGGAATGCTTACCAGGCAGGACAAAGCCCGTTTGTGACCTTCTTCAGCAAGCTGGGCGTGCCCTATATCGGCACGATCATGAATATCGTGGTGCTGTCCGCCGCGCTGTCCAGCCTGAACTCCGGCTTGTACTCGACGGGGCGCATCCTGCGCTCGCTGTCGCTGGGCGGCTCGGCGCCCGCGTTCCTGTCGAAAATGAGCACGCAGTCTGTGCCCTATACCGGTATTTTGGTCACGGTGGGCATCCACATTATCGGCGTAGTGCTGAACTACGTGGTGCCCTCGCAGGTGTTCGAGATCGTTCTGAATATCGCTTCGCTCGGCATTATCTGTTCCTGGGCGTTCATCATTCTGTGCCAAATGCAGTTGCGCAAAGCGATTCGTCAGGGGAAAGCCAAGCCGGTGGCGTTCAAAATGCCCGGTGCGCCCGTGACATCGTGGCTGACACTGGCTTTTCTGGTAAGCGTGTTGGGATTGATGGCGTTTGATTACCCGAACGGCACCTGGACGGTTGCGACGATTCCGGTACTGACGATCATGCTGATTATCGGCTGGCGCGGGCTGAAAAAGCAGCGTGAAGCCGTAGCGCTCGCCGACCAGCAGGAATCCAGCCTGCGTTAAGACAGAAAAAACTCAGGCTCGTTTCCGAGCCTGAGTGTCTTAGCTTATAGGTATTCGTAATTACTGTTCTACTACGTAACCGTACAGGCGCTTGCTGCCATCTTCTTCCGCGACGCTATAAACGCCCTGCAATTCTGGAGAGAAGCCCGGCAGCAGATTAATGCCCGCTTCCAGCGCCAGAAAATAGCGCTGTACCGCCCCGCCCCAGGTTTCCCCCGGCACGACGCACAGCACGCCCGGCGGATAGGGCAATGCGCCTTCTGCCGCGATACGCCCTTCTGCTTCAGCGATAGGAACCAGTTCGATATTGCCGCGCACAAACTCTCTGTTGGCATCCTGCGGCAACATCACCACGGATGGAAACTCGGTTTTGCGGAACATCGCTTTTTGCAGATCTTTCACGTTGTGCTGAGCGTAAAAATCATGCATTTCCTGGCACAGCCGACGCAGCCGGTAACCGCGATAACGCTCTTTATATTTCTGATACAGGCTGGGCAGCACTTCACTCAGCGGCGCATCGCGGGCGATCAGCGTCTCGAAATGCACCAACGCATTCACCAGCTCCTGCATTTTTGCAGCGTCTTCCGCTGGCGTTAGCAAGAACAGGATCGAGTTCATGTCGCATTTTTCCGGGATAATGCCGTGCTCGCGCAGGTAGTTAGCCAGGATCGTCGCCGGAATACCAAATTCGGTATAATCGCCGCTAATCGCATCAATACCCGGCGTGGTCAGCAGTAATTTGCAGGGATCGATAAAGTACTGATCCTCGGCGTACCCTTCGAACGCATGCCATTTCTCGCCCGGCTCAAAGTTGAAGAAACGCACATCCTGCGCGATCGTCTCCGTATCGTGATCCTGCCAGAGCGCGCCGCCCACCGTCACAGGCACAAACGGTTTGATGAGCGAACAGCGTGTCAGCAGTTGCTTACGCGCCTCAATGCCTAGCTTCACGCAGTCCATCCACATCCGACGCCCGCTTGCCCCTTCGTGCATTTTGGCGTTGATATCCAATGCCGCAAACAGCGGATAAAACGGACTGGTCGAGGCGTGCAGCATAAAGGCGTTATTCAGCTGTTTATGGTTGCAGAAACGACGCTGGCCTTTGATGTGCGTATCTTTCTTGTGGATCTGCGAGGTCTGGGAGAAGCCCGCCTGCTGCTTATGCACCGACTGAGTGACAAAGATGCCCGGATCGTTTTCATTCAGATCCAACAACAGCGGCGAACACTGCTCCATCATCGGGATAAACTGCTCATAGCCGACCCAGGCGGAGTCAAACAGAATGTAGTCGCACAGATGCCCAATGCTATCGACGACCTGACGCGCGTTATAAATCGTGCCGTCATAGGTGCCAAGCTGAATGACGGCCAAACGGAACGGGCGCGGCTCGTTGGCGCGTTCCGGCGCGACTTCCGCGATCAGCTTGCGCAGATAGGCTTCATCAAAACAATGCGCATCCACGCCGCCGATAAAGCCAAACGGATTGCGCACGGTTTCCAGATAAACTGGCGTCGCACCCGCCTGAATCAGCGCGCCGTGATGGTTGGATTTATGGTTGTTGCGGTCAAACAGCACCAGATCGCCACGCGCCAAGAGCGCATTCGTCACCACTTTGTTCGCAGAGGACGTACCGTTCAACACGAAATAGGTTTTATCGGCGTTAAACACGCGCGCAGCATGCTTCTGCGCCTTCTTCGCCGCCCCTTCGTGAATCAACAAATCGCCCAGTTTGACGTCCGCGTTACAGATGTCCGAACGAAACACGTTCTCACCGTAAAACTCAAAAAACTGACGCCCCGCCGGGTGCTTGCGAAAGAACTGGCCGCCCTGATGCCCCGGACAGGCAAACGTCGTGTTTTTCATGTTGACGTATTTGGTCAGCGTATCGAAAAACGGCGGCAACAGGGTATCCTGATAGGCTTTCGCCGCTCGCTCCAGCACGTTGGCGTGCTCGCCGTCGTCATCGAGAACCAGCCATTCGCTGCCCGCAGGCAGAACATCCAGCTCTTTATCTTCGTCAGGCTCTTCGACAAACGCCGGGATACTAAAGCCAGTGTGCTGCAATATCGACAGAATGCCACTACGGGCTTCCTCAATCGAAACCACGACCGCCGCCACATCGGTGAAGTCGGTCTGACTCAACGCGACAATCTCGCGCGTTGTGATTAAACGGGTGGCAACCGCTGCATTCGCCGCAATTTTTAACTGTTTCATGTAACCAAACCCAAACGGTTAAAGGTAAGTGTACGTGCCTGGAAGACACCGTTCAGGGATAACAATCCCGACCAATCACAATGCCAATCAATAACGACAAGCGTATGATCCCTACAGGTCAACTGTAGGCCAAGAATGGAAAAACTGGAGCCAGCACCATCCGATAGACATCAGTAAAAGCAGAGGCGTACTCTATTTTTACTCATGCCTAACAGTGAGCGAACGAACGCCTCACCGCATGGTGAAGGAGGATAATCGACAGGAAGAAAAGTAAACCGCGCAGCGGTGGGAAGAAGAAACGCGCAGTGACGTCATCAGCGAGCTGGCGCGAGCGTTTTGCACCATGAGCAATGAATCTGACATATCGGCGATCCTCTTTAGCTATACGCTAACTACGCTTAAAGGGGCGTTCAGGTGAACGAGACGTTAAAAAACCGCGCAATAGTGGCATTATTCTTCATCAAATTCAACAATCCAGCCCGCACTCAACGCGGTAAAAAGTGCAACGAAACATGCCGAGCGTATACGGGAAGACGCATTACTACGCTATACCCTAAATAATTCGAGTTTCAGGCAGGCGGCAAGGGAAGGAGTCCCGATGAGCTTACTCAGGTAAGTGATTCGGGTGACTGAGCGAAGCCAACGCACATGCAACTTGAAGTATGACGGGTATAAGCGTGCTGAAAGGATCGCCAGAAACTGGCTAGCAAATAATACAATTGCCTGAAAATAGCGCAGGCGCTCCGCTTTGTGACAGAAACCCATTGACGCCACGTGGCCAATACGGTTTAATGCGCCCCGTTGCCCGGATAGCTCAGTCGGTAGAGCAGAGGATTGAAAATCCTCGTGTCCTTGGTTCGATTCCGAGTCCGGGCACCACTAATTCTTAACCCTCGCCTTCGGCGGGGGTTTTTCGTTTCTGGCGTGTGGACTCTTCATCGAACACCGTTCGATTCTCTACGAGCGCGTTATCCCGCCTCCCCTTCCCCATGATTCGGGCTCATACTCCGATAGCGTGACGGCCAGATCTCCTCCGGTTGCTTTCCCAATGCGCAGGCAATTAATCTCTCACCTTTCGGCCAATGTCTTGTTAGTGCGTTAGCAAGTGTTGAAGACGCTAATCCAGATGCTCTTGATACCGCGGCCAACGTTGTTCCTTTCTTCCTTAAGCCAGCAATAATGTCTGCCGGATGCCAATCGTAATTATCCATTTATCGACCTCTCCCTGTGATGAATTGCGCCGATTATCCCATTTTGGGATAAAAAAGGAAATGATTGATATTCGATTTTGGGATATCTATCAAGGTCACCAAAATGGCATCGATTTATTCAAATGAATATCAATCAGTTATAAAAACACTGCGAGAGGCCAGAATCGAAAAAGGCATGACCCAAGAAAATTTGGCGAACGCTTTAGGTCGACCTCAGTCTTTTGTAGCCAAAATCGAGAATGGGGAACGCAGGCTGGATGTTGTTGAATTTGTCCACATCGCTCACCTGCTATCTGTAGACGCTTCCACTGTTTTAGAAAAAATAGCGCATAAAATACAGAAAGATAGCATTAAGTAATCAATACAAAAAACCATTTATCCCGTTTTGGGATAAAGCAGTGAGCGACTGATATTTGATCCCAAATTTTATGGGGTTGAATCGATGGCTTCTGTTTACTCTGATGAATATCAAATCGTTATCAAGGCATTACGTGAAGCACGCATTGCCAAAGGGGTCACGCAGGGAAACCTAGCGCTAGCGCTGGATCGTCCTCAATCGTTTATCGCCAAGGTTGAGAACGGGGAAAGAAGGTTAGACATCGTAGAATTTATCCATATCGCCCGTTTACTCTCTCTAGACCCCGCCAGCATTATTGCTAAGATCCCTGCAAAATATAAAGCGCTTGGTTAAAAAGGAACACGGCAATGAAACGCCGGATTAGCATTGCCGTGGACAAAAACGATAATCAGATTCCCAATGCTACCGGGATACCTATTTCTGGTCTGGTGAATGACGTCATAGGCAAAGAAGCCCACCGTATCAAAACTGAGGTGTGGAAAAAGGAAAACCGCGAAGGGATGGAAAACGTCGCCAGATTTATTACCCAGAATGGTTCTTTTGCTGATGAAAACAGGAACTGGTGATCGTGTAAACGCTCCAGTCATTACAAAACGTTTGTCGATATGTAAAGCGATATTGTCGAGACACCAAAGCGGCGCATGGTCATCCCACTTATTGGATCGCATTACCTGTCTGAGAAAATGAATAAGATGTGGTTCCCTCTGATCCGCATTGACAACGACCATTATCGGTTGATGACGACTGAGGTGATTGGTGAGGCTATTGCGGATCTTGGCGAGTATGCAAATGAGATCAAGGATGCTATTAATCTTATGTTTTGGGGGATTTGAGAGGTGTTCTTGAGCCTTACGCATAGTGAGGGACATAATCAGTACTAAAAATGAATAGTTCGATTCGCTATGATGCTTACATAATGTTTAATTGTATTGAATGCCACGAAAATCATTGCTATCGTAATTGTATCAATTACGCATTTCCTTGGGGAAGGTCAAAATCTACATCTCACCTAGCGAAACATTAACTGTTAGCTTGTAGAGTAGGTGCATATTCATTTCACTGATAGAGCAGCAAAAAGATACTCAACGCTTACCATATACAACGAAAAGAGATATAAAAATGTGGAACAAAATAAAAATATATTACTACATAATCATGTCATCTTTGCGGGCTAAGACAATATATCCTGATGATATCGATATTGATATGAAAAATTTTTTTGACAAACCAAGTAAATTAAAGATCGCGATAATTGATGATAATGATTTTCCTTGGGTCCAAACTTTAGAGAGCAAGGGTCACACAGTTAAAATATTTAAAGACTATCATAAAACAAACACAAAAATTTCACAAAAGAAATTGATAGCATACCAATTTAACACTTTCGATTTAATATTTTGCGATATCGAAGGTGTTGGAACTTTGGCATATCCAGGTTTGGACGGGATCGGTGTAATACAAGACCTACGCGAATTAAATCCCTTACATGTGGTAGTAGCCTTCACAGGAAGCCCCGCTAGACTTTTAGATCCTAAGACAGGGAAACATTTTACTTCTCTAGATGCAGTTTTTCAGCGAGATTGGGGCGTTGATGATTTTTTGCTTAACTTCAGTAATTTGACTAAAATATTTATAGCACCAAAACAAAGGTGGAAATTTATTAGAAGTCGTTTAGTTCATTTAGATCTAAGCGAATCAAAAATCACAAAAGTACAAAAAGCATTTACACAAAACGTATTATTATTGAAATATTTAGGAGAAAGCACAGATATTTCAAAAAATGAGATAAAAGAAATAATTTTAAAGTCTGAAAAGAATGTAGATATTAAGGGTGTTATTGAAGTTGCAGCTATTTCCACTAAAGCAATAAATATAGCAAGTTCATTGTTTATTTTTAATTCATTCAAATAACCTAACGAAGGTATGCATATGTCTAATTCAGTTGAATGGGCACAGATATTCGAAAGATATAGACATCTCTCAAGAGATTTTCAACAAAAATTCCAATCCATCCAAGGGAGATTGTCTATTGAAAAATATGAAAACAGTGACTCTGTAATAAAAAAAGTAAGAACGGAACTTGAAGAACTTGACGAGGTTTTTCAAGATTTCAACTCATGGCTTTATATCAGCTTACTTGAAAATCTAGAAGAAGCAAAAAACAATAATGCCGTCGGACTTTTAGAAATACCATCAAAAATACAAAGAATAAAAATAAAAATGAAGAATAAACTTCAGGACAAAAGAATAAAAATAGAGACTGACTTTGATGAAAAAATAGCCATATCCACTTATATTACATTTTTTGAGCAATTAATAAACCTTATTTTCCAAAATGCTTTTAAATACTCCCCAAGTGGCTCATCAATAAATATTTCAACAACTAACAAAAGTGAATACATTTTACTAGAAATTTCTTCACCTGGCCCTGTAGTTGAAAACTCTGAAATTCATAGCCTCACAACAAAGGGATTCAGAGCTAATGCAGCCATTAATTCGGATATTCCAGGAGAGGGATATGGATTATATAACTGCAAACGCATATCGGACCTTCTAAATATAAATATAGATTTTAAATCCCAATCAACAAAAAGGTATACTTTTAATGAAATTGGATATTGTAACTTTACAGTTACTCTAAAAATCCCCTATGAAATAAATCCATAAAAATCTATTTAAAATACATTCATCTATGCAATATTTTACACCAAAGGCAGACCGATGGGTTTGCCTCAAATAACCAACTTAGCGGCTGATTTTTGCTTTTGGCCACCCCTGAAAAACTAATCCAGACGCTTTTGATACCACCCCCAACAACAACGATCGCTACGATGGCGCATTCACTTCCAATACGATCCCTAACTCTGTTCCCCATCAAACCTCTTCAGGAGCCAAGTTGGTTTCTCGCAGCGTTCCCGGTGCGTGGCCCACGATGCGTTTAAATGCGCGGCTGAACGCCGCCAGCGATCCGTAACCCAGACGTAGCGCCACCGTTTCAATCGGCTGATGTTCATGACGGATGTACTGGACAGCTAAGCGCATGCGCAGCTCGCTGAGATATTTCACGGGCGTGGTGCCGGTTGCGGAGAGAAACCGCTCGGCGAAAACGGAACGGGAGGTGCCCGCCTCTTTTGCCAGTTCCGCGACGCTCCAGTTGACGCCCGGATTCTGATGCATTGCGTAAATCGCTCGGCTTAGCCGCGGGTCGCGCAATACCTGCACCCAGCCCGTCGCTTTACCACAGCCGGCTTCAACCCACCCGCGCACGATGAGCGCCGCGACCACATCGGCCAGTCGCGCCAGAATGCCGGCAAACCCCACCTGACGAGTCATCGACTCACGTTCCATCGCCGCAAGAATCGGATGGATTTCCGGCCAGGTCGACATCAGTCGGCTCACCATCATGACTTCCGGCATCGCTTTGATCAGCGGCTGCATTCCGCCTAGTTCAAAATCCATGCATCCGCTAAAGATGACCGTGTTCTCGGTGTCTGGGCAGGGCTTGCAGTCGATCGCACAGACCGAATTACAGATCGCTTCGCTGGGAAATGCAGACACTGGCGTGACGTCAGCCTTTTCGTCAGAGAGCAGCGCATGCGAATTCCCGTTGGGGATAAACAGCGCATCCCCACTTTTTAGCGCAAACGTCGTGCCACTCTCCATGCGCAGCAGCGCCGTTCCCTGACTGACAAAATGAAACTGCGCCTTGCCGGGCACATAGTGGAACGCCACACCAAAGGGAGCGTGGGTTTCAATTCGGCGATAGGTCACCCCGGAAAGACGCATCCCACGTAGAAGCTCGCTGATCAAATCGGGTGACTGAACGGTCATGGCAACAACTCCGGACGAATAATCAATAAGTGAAGAGTATATGTCATAGATCGTCCATACGGAACACTCTATGCTTCGTGACGGTTGTCACATTTTTCTAACGAGAGAGCAACAGATGAATTCATGTATAGCGGCAAGCGAGGCCATCGCGCCCGCAAAACCCGCCTGGCGAGCCGTTTATTCACTGGGACTGGGGGTATTTGGCCTGATTACGGCTGAGTTTCTACCAGCCAGTTTATTAACGCCGATGGCGACCAGTTTAGGCGTCACAGAGGGAATGGCAGGCCAGGCAGTGACCGCGACAGCGCTGGTCGCGCTGGTGACCGGATTGCTCATCACGCCGGCGACCAAAAGTATCGACCGCCGTTGGGTGTTGATGTTTTTCTCGGTGCTGCAAATCATCTCCAGCCTGTTGGTGGCGTTTGCTCCCAATCTGCATGTGCTGCTATTCGGGCGTTTACTACTAGGCGTTGCCATTGGCGGGTTCTGGGCTATGTCCACCGCCACGGCGATGCGTCTTGTGCCTAAGGATAAAGTGCCAAAAGCACTCGCGGTGATCTTCTCCAGCGTCTCGATTGCCACCGTTGTTGCGGCACCGCTTGGCAGCTATTTGGGGAGTTTGATTGGCTGGCGAAACGTCTTTATTCTCTGCATTCTGCCGAGCGTTGTGGCGCTGTTTTGGCAATTGTGGGTGTTGCCATCGATGAAGCCGGAAAGCAGCGGTAGCCTGGGAACATTGCTTCGCGTGCTGCGTCGTCCGGGCATGATCGGCGGATTGCTGGCAACGGTGCTGATCTTCAGCGGACATTTCGCCTTCTTCACCTACCTGCGACCGTTTCTGGAAACCGTCGGGCAGGCGAGTGTCGAAAGCATTTCCCTGATTTTACTTGGCTTTGGCCTTGCTAATTTTGTCGGAACCTCGATTGCCGGGTATCTACTAGCACGAAACTTACGCCTGACGCTGGCGCTGGTGCCCTTTGTGATGGGCGTTCTGGCGCTAACCATGGTGGCCTTCGGACATCTGGCGATGCTGGACGGCCTGCTGGTAGCAATGTGGGGATTTGCGTTTGGTTTGGTTCCTGTGGGCTGGTCAACCTGGCTTGCGACCACCGTACCGGACGAAGCCGAAAGCGCGGGCGGCCTACTGGTGGCCTCGATCCAATTTGCCATCGGGGCGGGTGCCGCAGGCGGCGGGGTGATATTTGACCTCAACGGAGCCAGCGGTGTGTTTGCGGGCAGCGGATTACTGCTGGTATCGGCAATGGTGATTGTGTTTGCGGGCGTGCGGGTTCGCGCACAGTAAAACGCTATGCCACACCCGAGCACGGGTGTGGCATTTGTCACTTACCCGCTTTTTTGATCCAGTAGCACCGCCAGATCGACCCGATGATTCGAGAATTCTCGATAGAAAATCGCCCTTTCCCTCACCTAGCTATAAATCTTCCAGCAGATTTTTGGAAAGCTGTCGCAGCATATTCAGATCTTCATCGTTCATACGCATAGAGCAACGCATCTGATTTGGCAGGTCGACGATCCGTTCTTTCAACGCAAGCGCCTTGTCAGTCAGCACCACCTTTTTCATGCGCTCATCACCCGCCACCGCCACCCGGTTTAAAAATTCCTTGGCTTCCAGCTTCTGGACAAGCGGCGTCAGCGTCCCTGAATCAAACAGCGTTTTCTCGCTCAGTTCTTTGAGCAAGATATTGTCCTGATCGTACAGGGACAGAAGGACGACAAACTGCGGGTAGGTCAGATCGAATTCTTTCAGCAGCGGTCGATACTGACGAATCAGTGCATTGGCGACCGAATACAAAGAGAAGCACAGCAATTCACCCAATGTACTGTTTTCTTTCATTTTAAATACTCCGTTACTCACAAGCTTAAAAAAAATTATAAATAACGTTTGACCAAAAGTAACTTGTACGCAAGTATTGTTTACACGATTTAATCGCGTGAATATTAAAAGCACCCCGATTGAACCTATCAACCTCACGATTTTAAAAAGGGCCAACATCATGAAAACTGTCTCCACTATCCTGACTTCTGCCGTATTCGCTTCTATGACATCCGTCGCGGCTGCTCAGCCGATCAATGCCCCTGCGCCGACCGCTGGCGTACAGGCATTTCTTGATGTCCTGAATTCCGGTAAGGGCAAACCGATAGAGCAGATGACGCCACAGGAAGCGCGTCAGGTTCTGATCGGCGCACAACAGGGCGTGAAACTGCCAGCCGCGCAGGTGTCTGAAAAAACCATCCAGGTGAACGGTCAGGCTATTAAGCTGAAAATCGTGAAGCCAGAAAATGCATCCGGTACGCTGCCGGTGTTCATGTTTTTCCATGGCGGCGGCTGGGTGTTAGGTGATTTCCCCACTCACGAGCGTTTAATCCGCGATCTGGTCAGGGCGTCTGGTGCCGCAGCGGTGTACGTGGATTACACCCCGTCCCCTGAAGCACGCTTTCCTGTAGCTATCAATCAGGCTTATGAAGCGACGAGGTGGGTGGCCGAGCACGGTCAGGAAATTGGTGTGGACGGCAGCCGTCTGGCGCTGGTCGGCAACAGCGTCGGTGGGAATATGGTCGCGTCTGTTGCTCTACAGGCTAAACAGTTCGGCGGGCCGAAAATTCGTTATAACGTCATGCTGTGGCCAGTAACGGATGCGAACTTCGATAATGCATCCTACAACCAGTATGAAAACGGCTATTTCCTGACGAAAAACATGATGAAATGGTTCTGGGATAACTACACGACCCGCTCGGCTGACCGTAACAACATTCTTGCCTCCCCGCTTCGTGCCAGCATTGAACAGTTAAAAGGCTTCCCGCAGACGCTGATTCAGACGGCAGAACTGGACGTACTACGTGATGAAGGCGAAGCGTTCGGACGTAAGCTGGATGCGGCCGGCGTACCCGTAACCGTGACTCGCTATAACGGTATGATCCATGACTACGGCCTGCTGAATCCACTGAGCAAGGAACCGACCGTTATCACCGCACTGGAACAGGCTGGTGCAGAGTTGCAGAAACACCTGAAATAACGGCTTGATGCAGCAACATCAGAAAAGCACGACTTACGGGTCGTGCTTTTATATACCTTGACTACCTCGGCCTACGACGCAGCGTTTAATTGAATTTCAATAACCGTATGACCCGTCGTTATTTTCTTTGTGCCAACAATGGTTAACCCGCTTAACGTCAGAATATCCTCCATATCTTTCAAGGTTCTGTATCGCGTGCCATCCTGGCAGATAACGGATTGAAAAAGTGCATTCATTAATAACCTTGGGGAGGTTTCTTCTTGCTCCAGAAGAGGTTCAATAATTAATAGCGTCGAATTCCCAAGTGATTGCGCGATGGCTTTTAATATTTTCAGGCAGAATTCATCGTTCCAGTTATGCAATATGTTTTTAAGCAGATAAATATCATAACCAGAAGGAATCGCCTCAAAGAAACTGCCAGGAGTGAAAATCATTCGTTCTTTCAATTCAGGAGAGTGCTTTGCGACACTCTTTTCACTTCGGCTACAGACACCGGTCATGTCGAAAAGACAGCCGGTGAGATTATGATACTGTTTTATAATTTCAATCAGAATAACGCCGCTGCCGCCGCCAATATCGACAACGCTGCCAGCCTTGGTAAAAAGAGAGGCATATTCTTTCGCCAGCACATAGCCGACAGGACGCGATAAATCCCGCATAGCAAGATCGTAAATTTCTGCTCGCGATGCAGAGTTTGCCAAGTGCTCATAGAGTGTCAGCCCAAATACCTGCTTAAACCCTGACGTCCCCGTATTGCACGTATGCAGTAAGCCGTCGAATCCCTGATAGTATTCATTGCCAAACAGCATACAGAAATGCTTCATTGAGCTTGCGTGATCAGACATCAGTAATGAAGAACGTGCATTATTTTTAATAATACTTTCATCTTTCACTTCAAAAAAACCAAAAACCTCAAGCACCTTGATAATATCAAATACGTTTTTTTCACAGACATGACACGCTTTGGCTAATTCAGCAATACTTGAACCTCGATCCCCTATTTTATCGGCTATCCCTATTTCCGCTGCTACGCATAATGCTTTTGCGGCCAAAGGCATCATCATGATTTCTGAAATATTTCTAATATGCTCAGCGGAATTCATATTTTTCCCTTTATTATCTGATTTTTTTGCGAGGATGATTTTACGAGCTGTCTCAGCATTTATACCGATACGCAAAGTATGCTGAAATAGAGCTAAAAACATATCATCCGTTTGGCCGAACGGTAATCCGCCATTTACCGCCCGGCCAGAATCAATAAGGGAGTAAAGCCGCATTATTTAAATGTGCTTTTGTGTTAATCGTATGGTGTGTTAATGATGAATCAATCGCCGCTATTACCGGAAAATACTCCCACCAATACGGCGTGCGCTATCGATACATGCCTCTGGCGTTCCCAACTCCGGCATCAGTAGCATTTCAGACGTCAATACTGAAGCGCCGCAGTAGTCAAAAATCCCGTGAGCGATCTGTGTATGAAAGGCATCGGCGTAGCCACGTTTTTCAAAGGTTCTCTGGTTGGCCGCGCCCAGCGCCACAAGGTGCACCGGTAAATGCCCCAATTTCTTTATTACCTGTCCATCAGCCGTTTCTTCATACGCCCAGCCGTTTGAAAAAACGCGGTCGATCCACCCTTTCAACAGTCCCGGCATGGACCACCAGTAAATCGGGAACACCAGCACCAGCGCATCGGCGCGATCAATACGAGATTGCTCTGCAACAACGTCAGGCGGCGTTGCGCCGGTACGCTGAAAAGCCGCCATATCGGATGCAGAAAACACCGGGTTAAAGCCTTCCTGCGTCAGGTCCGCGATTTCGAACGTATTTTCCGGATTTGACTCAGCGATCCCCTGCGCAATAGCAGCAGCAACACTGTGGGTTAGCGAGGTATGAACAGGATGAGAAACGACAAGTAATGCATGCATTCCGGGTACTCCCTATTGCCATAGAACGACGTCAGTTATAATCTTACATACTAATAGTAACCTACCACCAGTAAGTTACTTTTGGTATATAAGAATGTCAACAGGATAATATCGCTAATGTCCAACCCACAGACTCGACAGCGTTTATCGAGAGAAGCGCGCCATGCACAACTGATCAAAGCCGCCTGGCAGATTATTCGGGAAGAAGGTACGGAAGCGCTGACGCTCGGACATCTGGCGGAACAGGCTGGCGTAACGAAGCCGGTGGTTTACGATCACTTTACTAACCGTTCGGGGCTGTTAGCTGCACTTTACAAGGAGTATGACGCTCGCCAGACGGCGATTATGGATGACATTATTCGCAAGACGGAACCCGTGCTTGATAAGCTGGCCGCAGTGATTGCCACCGCGTACATTGATTGCGTACTGCTTCAGGGTCGTGAAATGCCCAACGTCATGGCAGCACTCACTGGAACTCCTGAGCTTGAGCAAATCAGGCAGGAGTACGATGCCATCTTCACGGAGAAATGCCGCGATCTCTTTGCCCCCTTCTGTGCGGGTAAACCACTTCATGATGCCGCATTACGCGCGATGCTCGGTTCCGCCGAAGGCTTATCTTATGCTGCGGTGAAAGGGATTATTACGGAGCAGCAGGCTAAAGATGAACTGTTCCAGGTGATCGTCTCTATGGTGCAAAGGTGCAACATGGGGCATAACATTACCAACTCCCATTAGAGATAGTCGTAAAGGGTCAGCACGCCCCTCCTGACCACTTTACCAACCCGTTCTCAGAATGATTCGGCAAAGCCAATTGCGCGGTGCCGATAAATCACACCATTCCCTCCGCTATTTTCCCTAGTCCCTTTGGTAATTTACAAACCAGAGTATCAGTTCTATGTTTTTCTGAGCGGGCCATTGTCATTTTCAATGTCTTAGCACGAATATGATTTTATATTCCAACTATTACATACCTCAATATATAAGGAATGTTCATATGCCTAATACTGATGACGCCCTAATAAATGCGATCTTAGCTAAGAATAAACTGATGGCAATAAATGATTGCCCAGGAGTTCCCACTCAAATGAGTCGCGCGGTTTATGGCAAGACACAGGATGACTCAGGCAGTGGCACTGTGATTGAAAATAACAAAGACATGCAGAAAAATATCAATATTGCCATCGGTTTCCCTGGAGCCAATTCAGAGACCGCCGTGTGGCATTTCCTGATGGGGCCGACTGTGCACCACTTTGTCGTCATTCCATGGTACCAACACACAATACCGCAAGGGTGGGTTTATACCGTCTTTATGGCGTATGAAAATGAATATTCCGTTGGAAAATATGTAACACGCACCCCACCTGCACCTTCGGGGGCTAAGAGCTACAAGAAAATATGGACCACCAGTGATCTAAGCAAGATGTTTTCAGATCTATTGACGAGTGATACCGCGTGGGAAGAATATTTTGGCCCAACTGGCAAGCCTAAAGCCAAAAAAATAACATACTGGAAATACAAGGTAATTCCTTTAAACACGGCAATCACTAATGTAAATAATTATAGCTAGCAAAAGCTAAATCATACAGCGATGAGAACAGAAATTATCGCCAGTATTATACTGGCGATAACATTTTGGTTAATATTCTCTAAGCTTTCAGGAAGGGGCCGTCAGACCGGACTTCGAAGAAAACAGCGTAGAGAACACCCATCAATCTTGATTTTCTGTAGGGAAAACAATCCCCCACTGGCGTCTGAGTTCATCCATTGATGCCATAATAGATAGCGTCTCATTCAGAGGCATAATATGACTCTCTGTTTTATTTTCTCTCAGGCACGACATGACTTCTGCGGCTTCATAATTATATCCATTTCCTTCCAGCGGAACCGTTATCGTCACAGGCTCTTCCCCCATGACGGAGAGCGTAGCGGAGGTGGCTTTAGCGAAATCAGGGATTACAATTGAACCTTTATTGCCAACAATTCTGGCTTCTTTCAACGTCGGTGTATTTATCGAACAGGATAATACGGCGAGCTGACCGCTTTCATATTGAAATGTCATCGCAGAAAGCTCATCCACGCCGGTTTCATATAAACTGGCGACCCCTTTAATACAAACAGGCTCTTTTTTTAATACCCAGGATGCGAATGATATAGGGTAAATCCCTACATCCATTAGCGCGCCTCCGGCACGCTGCAAACTGATTTTTCGCTCCTCTGGTTCCCCTTCCCTTCTAAAACCAAAATCAGCGGTCACCATTCTAATCGGGCCAATCAGGTCTGCATCAATCCATTCTTGCACCTTCTGCATGATGGGGAAAAAACGGCTCCACATTCCTTCCATCAGGAAAACGTTTTTTTCTCTGGCAACGCGAATAACCTCCTGTGTTTCCTTAACATTTAGGGTCAAAGGTTTTTCACACAGAACCGGTTTATTATGGTTTAAACACAGTAAAATATTATCTTTATGTGCACTATTAGGTGTCGCGATATAGACAACATCCACCTCGTCATCTCTGACCATTTCCTCATAGCTACCGTAATACTTCTGCGCTTCATAATTCTGACCAAACTGAATAGCACTTTCTATGGAACGCGAGGCGACAGCATAAAGCGCCGCATCGTCTAAGCTTTGCAATCCTTTGGCAAAATTTTTCGCAATAGTCCCGGTACCCATGATTGCCCATCTTATTTTTTTCATATTTTCACTCTTAAAATATCCGGTGGTGGTTTTTTATATTTCCCCAAAAGCGATAAAAAAACATCAAGACCGTTTATTATTTTTATAATAGCTATCCATTCATTCTCAAAAACGCCTACTCACCCCTGAGTCAGGCCATTTCAGGGCTGGCGCTTACGCTGTCCAATACCGTGCCAATACGCAGGCCAGTGACTTTCCTCGGCACAGTTATCGATCACAGCGGCGATCGCCACCAGCATAATACTCCCCAATAACGTTCCTTGGCTGTGTGAATGGCGATGCTGACGCAGCAAATAAAATGACGCAAGTTGCCCCAAAGGGCGCCATCAACCAAAGTACGCCGCTGGACTGTCCCATAATAGCTTAGGATCAAAATCCCTATACTCCCACCCACTAACCCTTTCATTAGCTGGATAAATGTTGGCTTTGGTGGCAAAGCACCACCTCCTTTGAGTCTATTCATGGCCCATCCCCGATAAAAAAATATGCGCGTTATGAAATTGCTGTGCTACATTAAGTGTACAGATCTGTACACTACAAGCAAAAAGTACCGTTCTGTACATACAAAAAACCCCCATCATTGATGACGAAAAACGATGAAAGAGAGCATGGGCAAGAGAGAGCACATTTTAGATACCGCCGAAGCGCTATTTAATGAATTTGGCTATACCGCTGTTGGCGTTGATTTAATTAGAGATAAGGCGGGGGTCTCCAAAACATCCATGTATCGCCATTTCGGCTCAAAGAATAAGTTGATTGAAGCCGTGCTGGCTCGTCGGCATACGCGCTTTGAGGAAGGGTTAGCCAGCGTGGTGTCTGGAGCTAACGACGCGGAAAGCCGTCTGGATGCCGTGATGGACTGGCATTTTTCCTGGTTCCGAACCGTAACCTTTAAGGGATGTATGTTCATGCATGCGCTGGCTGAGTTTAAAGGGCAAGATGAAGCCATTACGTCTCTGGCTCTGCGTCATAAAACCTGGATCAAGTCATTCTTGCTATCGATATTCACTGCCGAAGAACCAGAAAAAGAAGACAAAATCGAAGCTATCATGACTTTTATTGAAGGGATGATCGTGAGAGCAGAATTTACTGGCCTAACCAGCGGAGAGGATGCGTATCGCCGGCACGCCAGACGATTAGCCTTTCCCCACTCTTCTCAGTAATAACTCGGTACCCGTTACACATCGGTAAAGCAAACCGACGAACAAGCAGCCACTATTAACTTTATACTCTCATTGAGGAAGTAACCATGAACTCACCACTCACGCACGGCGTTCACCATATTGGTCTGACGGTATCAGCACTGGAAGAAAGCGCACACTTTTTCACCACGCTTCTGGGATGGAAAGAGGTCAAACGAAAAGAGGATTATCCCGCTATTTTTGTCAGCGATGGAACGGTAATGCTCACACTTTGGCAGACACAAACCACCGAGCCGGTTCAGTTCGATCGAAAACGTCATGTCGGCCTGCATCATCTTGCCATTAAGGTTGATAGCGAAGCGGCGCTGCTTGGGATCGCTGAGAAATTATCAGCGCATAACGTCAACATTGAATTCGCCCCCACCTTGGTTAGTGGTGGCCCGGCAATGCATATGATGTGCTATGAGCCGAGCGGGATCCGTATCGAGTTTTACTGGTCAGGTCAGTAAGTGAGACTTAAGAAAACCTGACTCGTGACTCGCATCAATAAAGGCGCGGATATCTCCGTCATTTAGCGCGGTTTAAAATTGACCAAAATCAATAAAAACAGAGTAAATACATTAATTTACTTTTCTATACACCCCACCTTTTGACCTTCCCGTAGGGGGAAGGTGTAACGTCATAGCCTGTGATTCCAGATGATGACGCTATTAAGGGGAAATGATGGTGAAGATAAAGATGATGGCAGCGCTACTCGCTCTGACGTTGAGTGGTCCGGGTTTCGCCGCGGCGACTGACGCCAACGCGTTCCTGGCCAAACAGGGGCTGGCGGGGAAAACCGTCGAGCAGATTGTCGATACGATCGATCAATCGCCGCAGGCAAGACCGTTGCCCTACAGTGCGTCGGTTACCAGCAAGGAACTGAAATTATCTGATGGGCAGCAGCAGTACAGCTATCCGCTGGGCAATAAATTTTATCTCTCATTCGCACCTTATATTCAGCAAACCCATCCCTGCTTTAACCACAGTTTATCCGGGTGTCAGGGCGAGCTCGCCAATACGGCGTTTGACGTAAAAATCACGGATAAAGCTGGTAATGTTATTGTGCAGAAAACCCTGAGCAGCCATCAGAATGGTTTTGTCGGCGTATGGCTACCGCGCAATATTGAAGGAACCATTAATGTCACCTATCAGGGGCGCGTAGCAAGTTCACCGTTTGCGACCTATGACGACAGCCAGACCTGCATGACGACACTGCCATTGAAAGAACGCGCGTAGTAAAAAAACGCCGTGAGAGGGGACATCACTGAACACCAGCCAAGGTAGTAAACATGTCAGCACGCATACTCGTTTACACTGGTGAAATATTTTCTCACGGCATCATTACCGATAAAAAACACAGATAGGAAAAGGAATACATTGATAAATAAAGGCCCCTGACCGTAGGCAAGAGCCCCAATATTGTCCAGATATGGAATAGGTTATTAATGAGATGTCACTTGCCTCGACATCAGGAAAGGGAGAATACACTGTGCAACAAGGGGAGCCAAAGCAATATCAGGACGATCCGCAATGTCATACCAGAATATTTCTTCAATTTCCGCTGCGGCTTGTACTTCTTCCAGAATATGCACCTCCCAGACCGTTGCATGAACATCGCAATCAGCCTCATTTGCAGCCGGCGCAACCCATTTCCCCAGATAATCGGCTTGACCAGAGACAAGAGATATTCTCAGTTCCTCGTGTAATTCTCTTAATAACGCCGCTTCTCCATTTTCATTAGCCTCAGGTTTCCCCCCCGGGAGCATGAAATATTTCGTTCCTTGTTTGCGAACCAGAAGAAGCTGTTTATCACGATTAAAAATACATGCTGCACAAACGGCAATTTGCGACCTTACTTTTGCGTCCATTTCTTTTCCGGTGGCTGATAAGTATGAAAGAACGTTAATAATTCTTCTGGGCTTTCGGAAAACAACAGCATATCTGCATAATTACTGCGTAAAAAACCAGCATCAACCATGCTTCTAATCATGTCTCGCAGTGGGTCAAAATAGCCAGCAATGTTGAGGAAAGCACAGGGTTTTTCATGAATCCCCAACTGCGCCCATGTCCACTGCTCAAATATCTCTTCAAACGTTCCGGCCCCGCCGGGAAGCGCGATAAAAGCATCAGACAGTTCCGCCATCTTGCTCTTGCGCTCATGCATATTTTCAACAACATGCAATTCAGTCAGCCCTTGATGCACGATTTCTTTTTCAACCAGCGCTCTGGGCATCACACCGATAACGGCACCTTTATGGGATAGCGCAGAATTTGCTATTTCCCCCATCAGCCCAACTTTACCACCACCATACACAATCCCCACGCCGGAATCGGCCAGAAAATGCCCCATCTGTTTTGTTTTCTCAATATAGATAGGTGAATTACCTGATGCCGAACCGCAGAAAACGCCAACTCTCATCACAAGCTCCCTGCAACAAACTGTACTAGCCATTCTACTACTACATGCTAAATACAATATTGAGTTATCGCATATAAGGCTATCGGATATCTGGAATCAACCAGCCGCAAACGCGATTGACTCACACCACGCCCGTATCTACGCGCTGACCGATATCTTTTAGCTGCGAGTATTTTTCTAACAGGCCGGGCGCATCGTCCAGACTCATGGCAAACATCCACATGTAGGTCATCACCGAATAGATATGCCCCGCATTGGTCCCGCCGTTCAGCGTCATGTACAAAATCGTCAGTGAAAACAGGATAGCGGCGGCGGCACCAATAGCCAGGTAGCCCAGCGCTTCACGATCAGACAGGCGAATACGCAACCCGGCCAATACATGGTAATGCTTGGTGAGCGAAGCCGCCGTCGCGCTACTGACAAAACCAACCTCTTTTTCCAGGCGGTTATTTAATTTACCGAACAGGACTTCATTTTTACGGGTGTATCCCGGCAGGAATAAGGCAAAAAACAGCAGGATAGCGACACAGGCAACACCCGCCCAGAACTCAATCACCAGTAGCATCACGGCGGCGCCGGTGATCGACGCCAGCGATGTGATCAGCACCGGGAGATGAATTTCGAAAAAATCCACGAACTCGCGTGAGAGCGCCACGCGCGCCGCGATAGTTGAGTGGTTATGGTTTTCTTTTCTCTGCGCCAGAATCACCGGTACGGCCAGTGCGGCATAAATACGAGCGAACGTGCGGGTATCCACACTGCGTCGCGCAGCACCAATCGCCCACATAACAAACACCATCAGCGCATACAGCACCGCGTGCCAAGGCTGAGCATTCAGAATCGCGTTAATGGCAAAACCCGCCATCAAAGGGTAAAGCAGATAGGTCACATTCTCCGCCACGACTAACAGCAGAGTGAGAATCAGTTTTTTGCCATGCAGCTTTCCGAGTTTTTTAAGGGTAACAGCGGCACTATGCGAAACCTTGACCGGTTCGCTGATATTATGGGTTTGCATGAGAATAGCATCTAACAAAGTTATACTTGAGCGGTTGCTCAAGAGCTAAAATTGTATTTGAGCACTTGCTCAAAGTCAACGCGGGGACGGTAATGAAAGAGACAACGAAAGCGCTAAAAGACAAAATCCTTGATGGCGCAATCGAGCTATTTATTGAGAAAGGCATAGAGAAAGTGACAACGCGCGAGCTGGCGGAACACGTTGGTATTTCGCGCAGCCATCTTTATCACTACTTTCCTGACTGGCAGACGCTGTCAATTGAGGCGCTAACGGCATTCATGCAGGCGGATTTGGAAGCGGTCGCGGCAGAAATCGCCACGTTACCGCCGAAAGAGAAACTGCATGAGCTGGTGAAGAATTATCTGCCGGATACCACGGACGTCATCTGGAATCTGTATGGATCGCTATGGCAGTTGGCCGTTCACAATAGCGCTTACGCAGAACTCGCCCATGTCATGACAGAGAAATGGTCTGCCTTACTGGAAGAAATAATTGCCTCAGGCGTCGCGTCCGGTGCCTTTAAGAATACGGACACCCAGCGCGTCTCCCGCCAGTTGGATGCGCTATTAAACGGCTACTCTGACCATCTGATTATTAATCCGTCCCCTGCCGATTTTCAGCAGGCAATTGAAGATATTGATGATTTCATACAACACGTGTTGTAAGGCACATGAGCAGCACATCTGAGATAGCGATGACATTGCGATTAATCGGGTTACGCCGTTCCAACGCCCATTAATCGCGGATGTTGCACGCCATTTTTGATTGGACGGTGCTAATCAGGTAGGCATACTTCGTCAACATCTCAAACTGGATGACGTCATTTTCAGCCAGAATAGGGATCGCCTCATCGGGGGCATTATCATTACCGTTTTTATTCATCGCGATATTATTCACCACCAGACGATTCCCTTCCCAAACGGAATCAAAGCTGAACGTACGCCGAATCGTCAGCGGCACACCATCCTCACCGATGTAAAAGCCGTTGACCAAAACCAGCGCTCTATTTTGTTTATTGAGATAAAAATAGACGTCATATTCCTTTCTGATTTTCTGATCTTCTGCGTAGAGCTTTACTTCAGCCTGACATATCAGCGGCTTTCGGTATAAATTACTTTTTAAATAAAAAACGGTCCCCAGAGAAAATGAAATAAAAAGCACCAATGCGGTGCAAAAAATTTTCTTTCTGACTTTAATTATTAACATAAGTTACACATCCACTCCCGTTATTCTTACAGGAAATAACGATTTCACTTTTCTTATCCAGCATTCCAGAGATAACAATTTTTTTCGACAGGAAGAACAGGGTGTTCTCTGAACATAGGTTTTCATAGTCGGTAGGAAGTGGATAGCCCACGCTGTCATATAAATAGAAAAGATCGCATTTCCCATTCATCTTCACGTCAACAAGGTGTCGATATGGGAAACGGTTTACGTTAACCAATGCGAGCAGGATAATCCCTACTATCGTTATCCAGATGATGAGGAGGAACCGGGTGTATTTCTGTGCCTTTACGGGCTCTGGTATAGCATGGTGTGTTATAGAAAACGGCTTTTTTTCTTTATACACATCCTCTTCTGCTTTCTCTTCTACGTTCTCTTCAACTGCCTGATGTAACGTTGCTTTTTCTCCTCCGCCCTTATCCGCCTCTGGGTAGGAAACGATACTTTCAGCATTAAAAACAATACCCAACTTGGGGATAGTCACTATCGAATCCTCAAGGTCAAATTCGCGTAATACCTTCCTTAACAGAGATAAATAGTTGTTGAGATTATTAATAGAGGGGGAAAGTGCATGCTTTTCCAGCGCCTCTTTTAACAAAAAATCGCGGCTTAGCGTTACCCCCTGATTCTCAATTAGCAAACTAAGCAATCGAGAAACAGGAAAGCTCAAAGAGATTGCTTCATTTTCACGCTCTATCCATGTAAGTGTCCCCTCTCCCTCATTGAAAATGATTAAATCATTAATCAAATAAACCATACGTCCTTTTTCCATCAAGATTAAGAAGCGTTATTCGTTTGTTATAATCCACCTGGCACATACATTATTTCTGATAATAAAACCTATGGAATAGTCTTAAAATCACTACGCCACAGAAAGAATCATCAACAAAAGAAGAATCAATTATATATCTTGCCTTACGGCACTCGTAATCAGGCAAGGATAAAAACTTACCTATTTGTTGTCAAAGATTATTTAACTTTCATTTAAGTTTCGTGCAAAAAAAAAGACATTTCATTATTTTTATAACCCCATCAATATTTCATGCCATGCAACACTATAGACAATGAATAACAAATAACACATTGAATTAAAATAAATTATCTCGATAATTATATTTATAGCGCATTATCACCCCTTAGAACACAAAAACCGCAAAACAGAATAAAAACCTAAATAAATATAAATTTAAAAGATTTAATCTAAATAAATATAATCAATACAATATATTTGACCACAAAATCATTCCCCCCTACTATGCAAACCAGTTCCATAGTCACTGGTCAGGCAAGCAGGGAATATATTCACCCGGTGAAATACAGCAAACCGCCGCCCAGACCAATAAAGGCATTACAAAAGAAATGGCATTACTCGTTATGCATGAATGCGCACGCATTCATGAGAGTAACGCTCATGTTTTAAATAGAGTAACCAATAGAGAGAGCGTAATATGAAACTATCAAAGATCACCCTGGCATCCTTCATCTCCGTGATATTTTCTGTCGGCGCACACGCTGCAGATTCACATAATGGAACGGTGACGTTTAAAGGAAAAATTATTGATACGCCTTGCTCAGTATCCCAGGAAGATTTGCACCAAACGATCGAGTTTGGCGAAATCAGCAAAACCGTGTTGGAAAACGGCGGCACGTCAGAAATTAAGCCGTTTGATATCACATTAAAAGATTGCAGTCTGGATACCGCCACCAGCGCCAAAATTGTTTTCTCCGGCGGCGCAGCATCCGGCACCAATAATGAAATGCTGGCATTAAACGGCAGCGCAACTGGTGCAGGTATTGCCGTAGAACGCGTCGGCGAAAAAATTAAATTCGACGGAACCACGCCAGCGGTTCCTGCTACGCCGTTGGCAAACGGGGATAATATTTTCTCCTTCACATCCTATGTCGCCAAACTCCCCACCCCGCAAGAAGGTGAGTCACCAACAATCACCACAGGGGCATTCTCCAGCACGGCTAATTTTGTTGTGTCTTATCAATAAAATATTGATGCGCTAACCATCCATTGCGCTAACAGCAGGGTATAGGCAATCAAATGGGGAGGTCACCTCCCCTAATACATTCTTTATTCCACACGTGGTTTACGTACGTGGATATCTACAACGCTGCATCTGTTCAAGCACATATTCCTATGGCAATGAAGAAACTTACGTTCAAAGAAAAAATAAAATCAGCCTTATTTCGCTACGGTGTTTTTATTTTTTCTTTGAATACAACAGCGCTCAGTGCAACGGAATTTAACGTTAACGTACTGGATGTTGATGAGCGTAGTGACATTGATCTTAGCCATTTTTCCGATCCTGAATACGTCACGCCCGGCACCTATCTTTTATCAATAAAAGTGAATGCGCGTGAAATACAGCAGGAGATGATTAGCTACCTGCCGGAAGGCAACCATCAGGCTCGGCCAACAGCCTGCCTCTCGCCTGAACTTGTTGATAAGCTGGCGCTGAAGAAAGAAGCACGCGACAAGGTCGAACGATGGAATAACGGCGAGTGTGTCGATCTGACGCCCATTGCCGGCGTGAAAGTGTCTAACCAGATAGGCATGGGAACGCTGAATATTACGATCCCTCAGGCCTGGCTGGCGTACAGCGATAGCAACTGGATTCCACCCGAACAGTGGGATCACGGTATCGGCGGTGCGCTGCTGGACTATAACCTCGTGGGTAACGTACGTCGTGATACCCATGGCAGAGGCACATCACACTATCTCAGCAGCTACGGCACTGCCGGGTTTAATCAGGGAGCCTGGCGCTACCGTGCCGATTACCGCTATTTTCTGCAAAAATCGCGCAACGGAAATCGCGATCGTTTCTCGTGGGATCAGTTTTACGCCTATCGCCCGCTGCCTACGCTTTCAGCCGATCTCAAACTGGGTGAAATGTATTTCAGCAGCAACCTGTTCGATAGCTATCGCTTTACCGGCGTGTCATTAGCCAATAACGACAACATGCTCCCACCTTCGTTGCGCGGCTACGCCCCCGAAATTCGCGGCGTCGCTAAATCAAACGCTACGGTGACCGTCACGCAAAATGGCCGACTGATCTATGAAACCACCGTGCCAGCTGGCCCCTTTGCGATTCAGGATCTGAAGAACGGCGTCAGCGGCACGCTGGATGTCCGCGTGACGGAAGAAGACGGCACGGTGACGACGTTCCAGACTGAATCGGCCAACCTGCCTTACCTGACGCGGCCGGGACACGTGCAGTATAAACTCGCTGCCGGTAAACCCTCGAATACCAACCATCGCCTGCAAGGCCCAGCCTTTTCTGCCGCCGAGGCCTCATGGGGGTTATCTAACGCGTGGTCGGTGTACGGGGGCAGTATTTTGTCCGATGGCTACCAGTCCTGGTCGGCAGGCATTGGGAAAAACCTCTACCTGCTGGGCGCGCTGTCCGCTGACGTCACGCAGTCACGCGCAACGCTCCCAGCGACGTCGTCGCAAATGGGCCATGCGTTCTCACTCAACTGGTCTAAATACTTCAACTCGATCGATAGCCAGATCAGTTTCGCGGGCTACCGCTTTTCAGAAAAAACCTACATGAGCATGGCGCAGTACCTCTACGCACTGAATCTGGATAATCGCTATCGCAATGAAAAAGAGCGCTACACCATTACGCTTTCCAAAAATTTCGCGACGCGCGAGTCATCCTCATGGCTGAGCGGGCTATCGACCTATGTTACCTATACGCGCCAAACCTACTGGAATGAAGCCGAACAGGATCGCTACGGGGTTTCGCTGAACAAGTACTTTGATATCGGCGCCTTTAAAGGGATTGCAGCAAATTTCGCGGCCTATCGCACCGAATTCAACCGCCGTACCGATGACAGCCTGTACCTGAGTTTTTCCATTCCGCTCGGGGAGCGAGATCGTCTGAGCTACAGCATGGGGCGCTATAACGACAGCAGCAATCAGACGCTGACCTATTCCAATAACGCCGATCCGCGCCGAACCTGGAACCTGAGCACACGGTACGACAGCAAAGAGCATACCTACCTGAGCGGCAACTATACCCATCTGGCACCGATGACCGATGCCACCGTGGGCGTAGCCTGGCAGCAGGATCGCTATACCTACCTGAACGGCTCGCTGCGCGGCGGGATTACCGCCACCCGCCACGGCGTTGCAGCACACCCGAAAGGCAATCAGGGGGGCACCCGCATCATGGTCGATGCGGGGCAGGCAGGCGTGCCGTTCACCGGCAGCCAGGTCGAAACCAACCGCTACGGTCTGGCCGTGATTGCCGGCACCAGCAGCTACTACGACGTATCGACCCGCATTGATGTACAGAAATTACCACCAACCATCGAAGCGGTGACAACGGTCGTTCAAGGCACGCTGACCGAAGGGGCAATCGGCTACCGCAAATTCGACGTGGTAAGCGGAGCAAAAGTCATGGCGCACATCGCGCTGGCCGATGCCTCCTATCCTCCTTTCGCCGCGCAGATCAAAAACAAGAAAGGCCGCGATATCGCCATGATCACCAACGGCGGGCAGGCCTATATCACGGGCGTCTCGCCTGATGAAACGCTGTCCGTCCTCTGGGAGGGAAGAACACAGTGTTCCATCACCCTGCCCGCGACCTTAAATCACCTTGATGCGCTGCTGCTTCCTTGTAAATAAGCGGCGCGAAGAAATAGAAAAGTCTGGAGAGTACGTTATGAAACACGCATGTTATCAGCGAGCAGCAGGATTCCTCATCGGCTGTCTGTTTTTGATGCCCTCAGCCTATAGCGCCCTGAGCCTCGATCGCACCCGCGTTATTTTTAACGACGAGGAACAATCTGCGACGGTCATGTTGATGAACCAAAACGCGGAGAATCCGTTTCTGGCGCAGTCCTGGCTGACGGACGCTCGTCACAATAAAGTGAACACGCCGCTGATGGTGCTGCCGCCGCTGCAACGCATCGAAGCGAAAGGCTATAGCCTGATCCGTCTGGTCAAGACCGAGCAAATCAGCCAATTGCCGGCCGACCGCGAATCGCTGTTTTACCTCAACGTCCGGGAAATTCCGCCCAAAACGGACAAACCCAACGTATTACAGATCGCCATTCAGTCTGAAATTAAGGTGTTCTTCCGCCCCCGCGGCGTAAAGCCAGCCAAAGACGAAATATGGCAGGAAAAACTGACAATCCGAAAAACGGGAAACACCTTTCAGGTAGAAAACCCAACGCCGTACTACATCACGGTCAGCGGCATTCTGAAACAGCCTAAAGCGACGCGTGCGAATCCTACCAGCCTGCTAAAGGGGAGCGCCTTTATGATCGCGCCACGCTCAACCCTGCCAGTTGCGGTGACTGACGGGGCGAGCGATCGCTTCTATCTGTACTACGTCAACGACTACGGCGGTCATCTGGAGCTGCCTTTCACCTGCGTACAAAACCAGTGTCAGCCCACAATCCATAAATAAACGACAGGGAACCCGCCATGTCTTGGTTAGCTATTCATCAACATCGCCATGTCGCTCTCTGCGCGTCGCTTTTTTTCAGCTTAACGGCATTTAACGCCAGCGCACTGGAATGTCGGCTGGGCACCGTGACTGGCCCGGTAAACGATTATGAGGATATCGGTACGCTAAAGATCCCGGCGACGTTGCCTATCGGCAGCCGCCTCTGGACGTCAAAACCCTATACCCGCAGCCTGGCCTGCTGGGCATATCAATCCGTACGTCCGCAGGGTGAAATGTCCTATTTTTATCCTAATCCCGAAGGCAAGGTCATCAGCCCAGGTGTTGGCATTGGCATCATCTACAACGGTCAGGATCTCGGGGTGATTACCAACGGCGGCACCACGGCATCCCGAGTCTCCACAGGACAGTGGATCGCAGCAGGCCCGAGTGGTTCATCGCCGCCGTCCAACCCGACCATGCTGAATGTCACGGTACAGCTCTATCTCGAAAAAACCGGAAATATCACCGATACCACGGCGGGCGTGGATGCGCTGCGCGTCTTCCAGATTGACGGTGAAGGGGGCATTAACAACAAACCCAACAGCAACTATGGCTTAAGCCTGTCAGGGCTACACGGCATCGACATTATGCAGTGCGCCGCAAAAATCAACGTCTCGCCCGACAGCTATGTCGATTTTGGTACGGTCAGAGCATGGTCGGGTACGGAAGCCAACGCGCTGGCGCAAACAGAATTCCACATCAACGTATCGACCGACGGCGGAGAAGACTGCGGCAAGGGATTCGATCTGGATATCAACTTTGATGCCTCATCGCGGGGAAATTCACTCGTCGGGATAGACGGCATGAACATGGGAAATGGCTCCACGCTGAAGATCGAAGATACGCGCAACGGCAATAACGTGGTGTTTAATCAGTTCATCAGTCTGGTTGACGGCCTGACATCATCGAGCGGCGTGATTGAACGGCGCTATACGGCTCGACTCTACGCCTCCGGCCCCGCGGTGGTCGGCGATACCGAGAAAAATATTATCCTACGGTTTAATTATCATTAACCCGTCTTCCTACGCGAGATCGCAACAATGATAAAACACAGCACCACAATAGTGAAAATCAGGTGGCGCCGCACTCTGCTCGCTTTTACGCTGGGCATCATGGCGCTGCACTCCAGCACCGCTTTCACACAGCAGAGAACACCGCTGGACGATCACGAAATGACCTTCCGCGTTTTAGTCGTCAACGCCGCCTGCAATGTGAGTACGGAGAGCAAGGCGATTGTGGTAGACATGAGTGAAGTTTCTGAGCGCTATTTAAAAACCAATAGCTACGGTGACTGGCATGACTTCACGATTAACCTCACGGACTGCAATCTGGATACTTACCAAAACGTCACGATTCACTTTTCAGGAAAAGAAGAGCCGCTGTTGCCCAAGCGGCTGGCGCTGGATACCCCTTCCGGTGCCAAAGGTATCGCGGTTGGCCTTTATCATGCGAACAAGCTGGTCAGTATCAACAGCAGCACGGACAGCATTGTGCTGCAAAGCGGAGACAACGCCATTCCTTTTTCGGCCCGCATCGAAAAGATACGCGACGATCTGATTCAGTCCGGTGATTTCATGGCAACGGCGAACTTCACCTTGAGCTATTTATAGCGGGTTGAGGGAAAAGTCGAGGCCGCCCCTGTTTTTTACCAAACACCGGCGGCACAAGCATTATTCACCCACGGCTAAAGTTACTTGTTAGCCGCTCCCCCTATTCGCTAGCGGCTAAAAACCAGCGGAATTCTTTTCGAGAACAGAAAATAGGGGATCCAGACGGCAATGCCAAAGACCGCAGAGGAAATCGCACGGATATCACCAGTATCGAACTTAGCATTAAACAAGTAAGCCGGTAGCACTGTCATATACCCCACCAGCAGCGCGCTAATGAAATAGTATGCAACCATCACATTCCGCGTGCGTTTTTTACGTCGGAAGAAGGTCATTGCGGTGAAAATTTCCAGTGCGAACATAGCACACAGGAAAAACACCAAGGCCAATGCGTAATAGCCGAGAAACCCAGTGTTCCTAAAGTGAATAACCATCGCATTGATAATTTCGTACAGCGAGAACGGCGTAGTAACGATAGAGAGAATAATCCCCAGCGCCGGGAGGTAGAGAATACCGTTAATCTTCTGTTGTTCTTGTTCTTCACATGTTGCGCACAGGCCAGATTCTTTACGTGCGTCGTTATCACAGTTTAGGCACTTCATTTTCTGAACTCCCTGTAAAATGTTCCAAAAGAAAAAGACGGTTTCCCGTCTTGATATCACACGTCATTGTCGCTTACCCCCGAAACGATGTTAACCCCTATTCCGCCATCAATTCACGCAGCATCCGTTCAGGGTGATTAAGGAAAGCACGTGTGACCTGATAGTGTTCCGTGTCCTCGTACGCGACCTGCTGTATTCCGTCTTCGCCAAACTGGAAGATCGTGGCATCAGGATATGCCATCAGGATCGGAGAGTGAGTCGCGATAACAAACTGCGATCCTTCACGGATGAGATCGTGCATGCGGGCAAGCGCAGCCAACTGCCTGCTGGGCGACAGCGCGGCTTCCGGTTCGTCGAGTAGATAAATTCCCTCTTTACCAAAACGGTTGAGCAGCAACGCCATAAAGGATTCACCGTGCGATTGTTCATGCAGTGAATAGCCACCATAGGAATTAATCACAGGCGGATCAAAACCAGGTTCGCTATCCAGCCGCTCAATTTCCGTCGCGACATTGAAAAAGCTCTCGGCGCGTAAGAAGAAACCGTTTTTAGGTTTCTTAATCCCTTTCGCCACCCGCAGGAAATGCGACAGCCTGGAATGTGAGGTGCGGGTACCGAAGTTGAAATTGCGGGTACCGCCTTCCGGGTTGAACCCCATCGAAACGGCAATCGCTTCTAACAGCGTGGATTTTCCCGAACCATTTTCACCGATAAAAAAGGTGACTTTCGGGTGCAGCTCCAGCTTATCCAACGAGCGAATCGACGGAATAGAAAACGGATAAACCTCGAATGAGTCCACCTTTTCGTGTGCCAGCGCGATTCGGCTGACGTATTGCGTTGAGATCATTTTCAGTCTTCCTGACGGGTAATGAGTGAAAATATCCTAACCCCATAGCGTTAAAAGAAAAAACGCCCGTATCGCTGTGATACGGGCGCTATGCTGATTCCCGACAACGGTGCTTCACATCGTCGGGTCAGTCACTCACATCAATAGCAACGTGCTGAACTAGAAAGCATAGTTAACCGTCATCGAGACGCTGCGCGGCGTGCCATACACGGCATAAGGCGCAAGGTAGTCGCTATATTCTTTATCAAACAGGTTGTTGATATTCGCCTGTACCGCCAGCTGTTTGGTCACCTGATAGCGGCTAAACAGGTTAACCAACGCGTAGCTGCCCTGCTCGGCGCGCAGCGTGGTATTTTGCGGGCCAGAGCCTTCCTGCCAGATACCATTTTGCCAGTTCACGCCGCCGCCAACGGTTAACTCCGGCAACGTTGGCAATTGGTAACGGGTAAACAGCTTGAACGACGTGCGCGGCTGTTCTGGATTGACCGACTTACCGTCCCGATCGTCAACAACATAGCGCGTACCGCCAAACGTCATTTGCAGGTTGTCCGTCACTGCGCCGTTCACTTCAAATTCGATCCCTTTGCTGACGACACCATCAACAGACTGGTAAGCCGTTTCCTGTGTCACCACATTCTTCTCAAGCGCAGTTTGAGCTACGCGATCCTGCTCAATTCGGAAGACCGCAACTGAAGCCGTCAGGCGACTGTTATACCAATCCCCCTTCACACCCGCTTCATAATTTTTCCCGGTTGTAGGAGACAAATATTGATTGTCTACACCTTTTTTCGTTTGTGGCTGGAAGACATCGGTATAGCTGGCATACGTTGACCAGGTATCGTTGATGTCATACACCAAGCCAACATAAGGCGTCACACGATTCTTACTGGTATTTCCTGTCGTTCCAACGATGCTCCAGTCGGTATAACGTGCGCCAGCAATCAGGTGCAATGGATCCGTTAACGAGAATCGTGCTGAGGTATAGAGGGATTTTTGTCGTGTGGTTGAGTGCTCATAATCATTATTCCAGAGCCCCGGCACAAAAGTGCTACCCACCCAAGACCCCCATGTCGGATCGGCAATATTGCCATTCCAGTTGTAGAAATTGCCCATATCCGCAGGGCTTATCGTCGATTGGGCATTAGCGAATTGATTACGCTGCCGAGTATAGCTGCCGCCTACCACCAGCTCATGCTGGCGCCCTAGTAGCTCGAACGGGCCAGACGCGTAAGTATCAATCGCATCAACTTTACGAGTGCCCTTATTCCATCCACCATAAGCACCGACATTACCGCCGAACGGATCAACCAGTAGCCCGGTATCTTTATCTGGGAACCCATTGGCATACATCAGCTTGGAATCGAAGTGGGTTTCACCATGCGTCCCGTTCATACGCACCTGCCAGCCGTTATCAAAACGCTGAGTCAGATCGGCAAAAACCTTCTTCGAGGTTTTATCCGAGTAGCTCCAGTTTGGTGCGGTGTTAAAACTACGACCGAAATGCGTGCTGCTGCCGTCAGTGAACCACGTCGGCAATCCGCCCCACGTAGGGCTATCGGTATTGCTTTCCTGATAATCATAACCGAGGGAGATCGTCGTCGAATCGGTCACATCAGCATCGATCACACCGTAGAGGAATTTTTTGCGGCTGTGGTAACGATCGAGCCAGGTGTCGTTATCCTGATAACCCGTAACCACACGCCCACGCACATTACCGGATTCCGTCAGCGGCGCAGACAGATCGGCCACCATCCGCTGTTTATCCCACGAGCCGTAGCTGCCAGATACCGAGCCTTTAAATTCGCGACTGTCCGCATGTTTGCGCACCATGTTCACCGCCGCAGAAGGGTTACCCGTTCCGGTCATCAACCCGGTCGCCCCACGTACCACTTCGATACGTTCGTAGATTGCTGTATCGGAAGCGGAATCACCGAAATCCCAAATTTCGTCTACGACCGTAGGAATTCCATCGAACAGATAGTTAGTAATCTGGAAGCCACGCGCAAAATACGTCATACGCTCGGAATCGATGATTTTAGAGGATACACCGGTCGTGTTCGCCATCACCCCACCAATCGTTTCAAGGTTCTGATCTTCGATACGCTGCTGGCTGATAACGCTCACTGACTGCGGGATATCACG
The DNA here is from genome assembly GCF_037136835.1 of Pectobacterium sp. 1950-15. NCBI lineage: Bacteria > Pseudomonadati > Pseudomonadota > Gammaproteobacteria > Enterobacterales > Pectobacteriaceae > Pectobacterium > Pectobacterium sp. 1950-15. Next base: position 240,833 of record NZ_JBBBQR010000001.1, read on the forward strand.
CGGCGTCAGCGTCATCTTCGTTCCGGCGTTAGTCACTTTCACGCTGTAATCCTGCGGGTCGCTGGCTTCTGCGTTGGCATTGGCGTTCGCACTGACCACCAGCGTATCGCCTGAGGCGGGATTTTCTTCAGCAGCGGCTTGAGCAGGCAGGAAAGAGGCAGAAATCAACAGGGCGAGAAGAGAGACTCCGAATGGTTTTGCTCCGGCCAGCGAAGAATCACAAACGCGCGTTTTTCCGGCGCGAGTAACTCCAAAAGACATGGTATATCCTCGGTTAACTGATGGTGATTTTGGCGAGATGCTGAGGCGTTTCTTGTCAACATTTGCACAGAAAAGTAAATGATAACTATACGCATTATTATTGTTATTTCAACGAAAGGATTAATTCACTTAAAATACAAATAGATAAAAAAGAACAAATCACCACACCGTTAACAAGGCATGTTACAAAAAGAACATTTGAGGCATTTACAACAGACCGGCCAACCCAAGAACAGTCAGCGGCAGCGCGACGCCTGCGACCAGTGTCTGAAGCGCGATAATTCCCGCCATCAACGGTGCATCACCACCTAACTGACGAGCCATGATGTAGGATGACGATGCCGTCGGCAGCGCTTGAAACAACAAGGCTGCAATCGCCGCCGGACCAGACAGATTGAAGAGATGGCAAGCGACGATTGTTACTAGCGGCATCGCTATGAATTTCGCACATGATGCAATCACCATAGGGCGCAGCCAGCTACGCGCAGCGGAAAAATCCAGCGCCGCGCCCACGCACAGCAGCCCCAGCGGCAGCGATGCCTGCCCCAGCGATTTCAGAACTGGCTCAATCCCCAGCGGCAAACCTAATCCGGTAATCTGCAAAGTAATACCGATCGCGCAGGCCACCACTAGCGGGTTCAGCGCCAGCAGCCGCACGATATTCTTCAATGAGGGAGCCCCAGTATTGCCGTAGCGGGCAAAAACCAGAACACAGAGAATATTGACCGTCGGCACAATCGCCGCATTCGCGACGGCGGCAAGCGCCACACCGTGTGCGCCAAACAGCCCGGCAGCGGCAGACACGCCAACGTAGTTGTTAAAACGGACACCGCCCTGAAATAGAGAGGTAAACGCCGCATCATTGACGGGGAAGAAGCGGCGCGCAGCGACCAGCCCGGCAGCGACAACCAGCGTTGAGCACACCAGCGTCAGGATCATCGCCGCTACCGGCACGCCATCCAGACGCGCCGTCGCCAGACCATGTAGGAATAGCGCGGGAAGCAGAATGTAATAACCCAACCTTTCAGTCTGCGGCCAAAATGCCGCAGCCAAAAAAGATCGCTGGCGTAACCACGATCCCAGCACGATCAGTAGCGCGATCGGTAACAGCGCCAGCAGAAGTGAGGCGATCATCGGCTGACACGCCACGGCGCAGAAGATAAAAGAAAGAAGGATTGCGGATTGGACGCCATGGTTCAGTACCTGAGTGGAAGAAACAGGCACTACCCTAGCGGGATTTCTGATGAGAAAAAAACGAGATTAACTCAACGTTAGCTCAATTATTTCTCATGAATGGCATCTTCACCAGACTGCGTTCGGATCGCTTCCGCCAGTGCCGCAGCCAGACGCATTGCCGGGCGATCTTCACGTTCCAGCAGCACAACGCGCCGCTGCTGTTGAGGCTCACCAAAGGGGATACACGTCAGATTATTCAGGCGGCCCCTCTCCCGTTCGGACAGCGGAATAACCGCCACGCCAAGCCCGCTGGCGACCATCTGTACAATCGCCTCCTGACTGTCCAGCTCCATATCGGTTTGCACCCGCAGCCGCTGGCGGCGCAGCTCGCGATCGATAGTTCTTCCAGCCCAGGCGCGACGATCGAAACGAATAAAAGGGTGTTCTTGCAGGAGTGGTCTGGCATCCAGAGACGCCAGCGCCGAGGGGGCAACGATCCAGAATCCTTCCTGATACAGCGGCGTACTCATCAGACCGGTTGGATAGGGTTTTACCGGCTCGGTGGTTACAGCAGCGTCCAGCTCGCCAGCATCAATGCGAATCGCCAGTTCCGCCGACATCCCGGAGTTCACCAAAACACGCAGGCGTGGATGAGCATGACGCAATGCGGCCAGCGCGGCAGGCAAGACACCCGCCAGCGCGGTCTGGATCGCGCCAATTCGCAAGCGCCCGGCCAGCTCTCCGCTCTCACCTAATTCGGCGGCAATGCCGTCGTACTGCGCAAGAATATCCCGCGCCTGCTCTACCGCACGATGTCCGGCTTCCGTGAGTACCGGAACGCGACGTGAACGATCGAAAAGCGACACCTTGAAGTCTTCTTCCAGACTGCGAACATGCAGGCTGACGGCTGATTGTGTCAGGCACACGGCTTCAGCCGCGCGGGCAAACGATCCATACTGAGCAATCGCGACTAACGTGCGCAAAGCTTTTAACGACATGCAGCCCACTCTCCAGCCTATGCGTGAATAGAAAAACGTGAATAAAAAGCATGACAGGTAATAACAATGTCGCCTTTTTACACAGGTTGCAACATGCGCTGGCGGAGGAGATGAGCAGGAGAAGAACACCAGCGAAACAGTGATATGTTTCGCTGACATAAACCGGGCGATACCCTGCACCTTGATGAGGACACAGAGCAATTAACTCGATAAAATACAAAAGAGTCAGTGAGTAACGTGTCAATAACGTAGTGTTATTTTTGATGTAAGACCAAATACCATCCCTTACAGGATTCAGTATTATTTCCCTGGTGTGGCGAATATTTTCTTAATTTTGTGACATCATCTACATATAATTAGCGTAAAACTTCGTGGCAATAAATTGTAGCATAAGAATATAAATCAATAAAAGGTAAAAAACCCCCTTGTATGATAAAAACAATCATGATAGCAAAATCATTCGCGCAATAATAAGTTAGCAAGATAATAATTATCAACACACTATTAACTGAGATTCAATATTCATTGAATTAATGCCACCTCTCAAGGAGGGCAGGATGTCACCATCAGCGGAACACATGACTGACCATATTCATAGCCTGATTACTATGATGGAGTGCTTAAACGAACCATGGGGCATTAAGGATTTGTCATCGCGACATATTTACATGAACAAGGCAGCGTACTTCTATACGGGCACACCGGAAAAATTTGATATTGAGGGTCGTTTTGATGATGAGTTTCCAGCCAGTTGGGCGGAACTCTCCGATGATTTAAAAGAACACGACAGAATAACGGAGAATAGTGAGAAACGAGTGACGGTGATCGAAACACATTATTGGTATGGCAAAAAGACTCTCACACCTTGCGTCAGCGAAAAGATGCCTATTTTTGATAGGAATAAAGCCTGTATTGGTACCATGTGGAGCGCCAGACAGTTAGACTCACTATCTCCGCTTGTCTATATCAATCAGCAAAAACCGACCTTATTACAAACCGAACTCACAACGGATGTTTTTACTCAGGCAGAGCTCGACATTATATTTCTGCTATTGCAACGTTTTTCAAATAAAGACATTGCCAGAAAAATGAATGTCTCGCCGAAAACAATAGAGAACAGAGTCTATAACATGTACCAAAAAACCGACACTCACTCTCTCCAACAGTTTGAAGCATTTTGTCGGAATCTTGGCGTAGACGGTTATATTCCCCGTTCACTCATCACGAAAGGCATTCAGTTTATATAAGCGCGTATATCCCTATGGAAAAAATAGATGACTACCCCGTCAGCCGCGTTCCGCTGAGTGTCCGGCTGCCTTTTTTAAATGTGGCATTAGTTCACATCGGCATGTTAACCGCGCTAGACCAGTTTATGTTAGGCGCAGTGCTCGGCCATTCCATGACGCTAAGCCAGGCATTTCTCGCCATCTTTATTGGTAGCGCCATTTTTGGCGTGGTAACCGTGGGGCTGGGCTACGCCGGGATGAAAGAAGGTATGTCGGGCAGCCTGCTCGCACGCTGGTGCGGCTTTGGCCGTATTGGTTCCGTCCTGATTGGGCTGGTCATCGCCGTTAGCCTGATCGGCTGGTTCGGCGTCCAGAATGCCGTATTCGCCAAAGCGCTCAACTTTGCGATGGCGGATAAGCTCGGCTTTGGCTGGTCCGCCGCCCTGTCCGGCATTGCGCTGACGCTACTGGTTGCCTTCGGTTTCAGAGCATTACGCTTCACCGCCAAAATTGCCGTACCGATGTTTGTCATCGTCGTCGGCTACATCTCGATCATGACGCTCTCTGGTCACAATATTGCTGAACTGATCGCTTCTGCGCCTAACGGTGCGGCGATTTCGATTAGCGCCGGCGCAACAATGGTCGTAGGCGGCTGCATCGTCGCCAGCTTAATTACGCCAGATATGACGCGCTATTCTCAAACAGGAAAACACGTTTTCTGGATGACAATGCTGTCGATTATCGTCGGGGAATTTATTGTAAATGGCCTCGCCATAATTATTGCCCGCGCGCTCAATACCGCAGACGTTGTGACGATCATGTCTCAGGCGGCTGGCGGCATCGGGTTGATTGCCGTTATATTTTCGACACTGAGAGTCAACGATATCAACCTGTATTCTTCCTCCTTGGGAATCGCCAATGCCATAGAGGGCGTCACGGGGAAAAAATTACGCTATGTCTCGATCACGCTGGTGATTGGCCTCATCGGTACACTGCTTTCCGTCGCGGGTATTCTGGATCGCTTTATCGATTTTCTGACGCTATTAGGCGTGTTATTCCCCCCAATTATTGGTGTGATGCTGGTTGATTATTATATTTTACGAACCCACAGGGCACTGCTTGACGCCAGCCGTGCCGAAGGCCAATTACCTGACAGTGCACAAACACCGCTGATTGGCTGGCCCGCTATTATTGCCAGCATTGTCGGTGCCATCGTTGGATTAGCCTTTGAATGGGGCGTTCCGGCGTTTAATTCGTTACTGGCGGCCAGCCTGCTTTATTGGATAATAAAGCATTACACCAATAACCATGTGTATTTTAGGAAACCAGAACATAACCAAAATTTAAAATGAAATAGGTAACAAGATAAAATTCATCTATAATCCAATCGGCCTCTTTTCATAGAGGCCGATATATTTTTACTTAAGCAAATTAGCTCCTGAATAATTCAACCTGCATTCAGGCGGTGACGCTCAGGCAGATTGAAGCATGACGGATATATACTCTAAATAATTCGAGTTTCAGGAAGGCGGCAAGAGAAGGCATCCCGATGAGCTTACTGAGGTAAGTGATTCGGGTGACTGAACGTAGCCAACACACATGTAACTTGAAGTATGACGAGTATAGGCCATGATGGCCTTGGGATGGGCCTTATCTATCAACGAGAAATTCCTCTCGAGAAATAATAAGGCTGATTAGCAATATTCATGCTAGGAAAAGGATTTATGCCAAAAATAAAAACACTTCTCACGCCGTTAAACTGTCTACTCGTTTTAAGCGGCGCCTTAATGGTCAATACGGCAAACGCCGCTGAGGCTTGTGTCGCAGGTAACTGGCAGGTGGATAATTCCATCACCGATATGCCTTCCGTAAAATACCAGACTGAGCACTTTGCCTTCCGCTGGAATAATAACGACGTTAACCGTAATGATGCGGTTGCCGCAGGGCAGAAACTGGAACAAATTTGGGATAAGTTTATTAAACAAATTCAGTTCCCCGAGCCTTATTGCAAACAGACCGTGAAATATAAAGCCAATATTCACATTGATCCCACCTTTGGGCTCAGCGGGGGTATTGCAGGCGGTGGCAGCATGGGCATGTGGATCGGCCCTGCCTCGCTCAAGGATAACTGGGGGCTGGCACACGAATTTACCCATGCGCTGCAAGGGCAAACTGGCGGCTTCCAGAGTTCAGGCGATAACTACGTCGGCTGGATTTGGGAATCCCACGCGAACTGGATGACGCACCAGATGGATGAATTCCGTGGTACGTCTGCACACTGTTCGGAAATGCAGGTCAACTATCCGCATATTTATCTGGGTTCAACGCGTAACCGTTACTGCAACTGGCAGTTTATGGAATACCTAAAAAACCGCTTTGGCTATGGCGCGATCAACGATATGTGGTCAAAAGCGCCGAAATGGGGTGAAAGCGGTCAGTCTACTGCCGATCCGCTGTCCGTTCTGCGTACCAACATGGGCTGGAGCCAGTCTGAATTCAACGATGTCTTCGGCGACTGGGCGATGCACAACGTCAACTGGGATTACATCGATCCAGATGGCTTCGATCGTGGGCGTTTTTATCGTTCAACCTACGGCAGCTATGGTGCGGTACAACCCAACCAGAATAACGCTGACCGTCTGCTGAGAACCACGACGCTTGAGCCCGTGGCCGGTGCCAGCGCCACTCTGCGCCGCTTCTCTGTTCCGTTCGATCAGGCTCCGCAGCAGTTGGGCTACAACATCGTCCGGCTGATCCCAGAAAGTGGCGCGACGCAAATCACCGTGAAATTCCGTGGTATGGTGCAGAGCAAATCTGCCATTACCCGCTTCCCTGGGCTGAAAAACGATCCGGCAACCATGCCGCAGCCTAATTCCGACTGGCGCTGGGGTATTGTTGCTATCGGTTCGGACGGCGTTTCTCGCTACAGTGAACTACAGCGCGGCGCGTCTGCCACGGTGAAAAACTTCACTATCCGTCAGGACGATCGCGGCATTTACATGGTGGTCATGGGGACACCGTCGCAAATGCAGAAGATCAAGTGGGATCAGGCTTACTACTCTCTGTATCGCTACCCGTGGATGGCCGATTTCACCGGCGTCTGGCCGGAAGGCAGCCAGCCTGGCGCGCCAAATCCAACCGCTAACGGTTCTCGCCATGCCAACGGCGGCGGCTGGGTATCCAACGCAGCAAATGTTGCCCCTACCGCGTACGTCGGGCCTTATGCTCGCGTCATCGGCGGTACGGTGAGGGATAACGCCAGAATTGAAGATCGTGCAACGATTCTGAGCGGAACGGTAGAAGGGCGCGCTGTCGTTAGCGGCCTGACGATACTTCAGGGCAATACCGTCGTACGTGATAACGCACGACTGCATACGGTCTTCATGGGGCCGGGCGCGTTTGAACGCGGCATTGTGCTGTCAGGCAATGCGCAGATGCGTGGGGATGCGGAAATTCGCGGCGCTTCCGCGTCGCAAGGCGTGTTCTATGGCTTTATTGATGAAAATGAAGTCAGAAGCAGCGCAGCCGGTGCCTACCTGACCGAAGCCGTGCCAGAAGTGACGGCCGTTCCGGTCTACAGCACGAAGTAATATCGCCACAAAAAGGGGAACCGGCTCAGAACCACGTTACGTTGGTTCTCGGATCCCCATAAATACACAGGCCGCCATGATGGCGGCCTGTCTGCATAGCACAAATTCTTAGAACAGTGCGCCGGGCGGTACGTCTTTATAAGTATTCAGGTAAGCCGCCAGCATTTTTTTAAAGAAGTTACGCACTTTTTTCACCTTGGTTTTACTTAGCTCGTTATTCTAATGACGCGATGGGGTTGTTCTTGTCTTACTGGCAGTGACCTGCCTTATGGCGATGAATTGTACAACCCTTGTTGAGCAAAAGCTAATTTTTTGTGATGCGTGTCACACAATAAAATTCACCGATACTTTCCCTCTAGCCCACCTTCTCCCCACGCTGATTTTCTTTTGTTGCGAATCATTACCCTCAGTGACCAATACGCCGCAGGCTATGCTATGCTCATGATGAAAGACGAAATTTTAGTCACTGTCCGTTATTAATTGAGCGCTATTCACTGTCAGCTAGCACACTTTTCTTCACGCGCAGTCACCACGGTTTCGCCATTGGTTATTCGCTGATGAAGGCTCGTTCCGACCCCCATGGAAACCTGGAAACTTAACCTCTTCTCTGCCTGGCTGGGATGCTTTTTCACCGGGCTGGCCATGAGCCAGATATTACCCTTTCTGCCGCTGTACATTGAGCAGCTCGGCGTTCACTCGCACGAATCACTGAGCCTGTGGTCCGGCTTGATCTTCAGTTCGTCCTTTCTCGTCTCCGCTGCCGTTGCGCCACTGTGGGGAAGTCTCGCCGACCGTAAAGGTCGCAAGCTTATGCTGCTGCGCGCCGCGTTGGGCATGGCGATCGTGATGTCGTTGCAAGGGCTGGCAACCAACGTGTGGCACCTGTTTATCCTGCGCACGCTCATGGGGCTGACCTCCGGGTACATTCCCAATGCGATGGCGCTGATCGCTTCACAGGTTCCACGTGAAAAAAGCGGCTGGGCGCTAGGTATGCTCTCGACCGGGCAGATCGCCGGCGTCATTCTCGGCCCCTTATTTGGCGGCTTTATGGCCGACTACATCGGGCTACGCATCGTCTTTTTCATCACCGGCGCTATGCTGTTTACCAGCTTCCTGATTACGCTTTTCGCGATTAAAGAGAGCGTGGTTAAGGTCACCAAAGAGAATCGGCTCAGCGGGAAAGCCGTCTTTGCTTCCCTGCCGTATCCGGCGCTCATCATCTGTCTGTTCATTACGACAATGATGATCCAGATGGCGAACGGCTCCATCAGCCCCATCCTCACTCTATTCATCCGCGATCTGACTCCCGGCACGGACAACATTGCCTTTATCAGCGGCGTGATTGCCGCCATTCCCGGCGTGTCCGCCCTGCTATCCGCCCCGCGACTTGGCCGTTTAGGCGACCGGATCGGCGCACATCGCGTCCTGATCGCCGCACTGGCGATCAGCGTACTGCTGTTTCTGGTCATGGCGATGGTACAAAGTCCTACACAGCTCGGCATCCTGCGCTTTTTGCTGGGCTTTGCCGATGGCGCACTGATGCCAACCGTGCAGGCGCTGTTGGTTAAATACAGCAGCCAGCAGGTGACAGGCCGGATCTTCGGCTATAACCAGTCATTTATGTATCTGGGCAACGTAATGGGGCCGCTGGTCGGTTCCGGCGTGTCCGCCCTGATGGGCTTCCGCTGGGTGTTCATCGTCACCGCCGTTCTGGTGCTGTGCAACACGCTACAGCTCTTTTTCGCTTTCAGGAAACCTCACGGAAAGGGATAACGATCCGGCCAGCGACGGATATGCCGTGAAAACCATAGGCTTCATTGCAAAATGAAGCCTATGGTCACAAAACTGACATGACGATTATCTATGCTCCGACAATACGTCTGTCCAATCACCCCACATCAAAGAGCTAATCCCATGAAACACACGTTCTTAGCACTGCTGGTTGCCGGATTTTTGCCGTTCAGCGTTCAGGCCGCAGGAGAAAAAGTGACACGCTATGTCGTCACCTTCCCAGCCAGCGAACGTGTGGCGTATCAGGGCAAATTCGCCCAGAACTTCCCTAACGGCCTGCCTGTCGGCATTGGTTCCGGCCTCTATTTCACCGGCAAACAGGGTGACGACCTGATGTTCGTCACCGTCACCGATCGCGGCCCGAATGCCGATGCGCCGCTGGTCGGCGAGAAAGAAGCCAAGATCTTCGCCAGCCCTGATTACGCGCCGCTGATGATGGATATTCGGGTCAGCACAAAAGCCGCAGAGGCGATCAATCCACGCCCGTTGCACGATGCCGAGGGCAGTATCACCGGCCTGCCGCTACCTGCGGACGTTATCGGTACCACCAATGAAGTAGCGCTGAATGACGCACTGCAACCGCTCAGCACCAGCCAGCGCGGGCTGGACACTGAAGGAATTACGCCGGATGGCAACGGCGGTTTCTGGCTGTGTGACGAATACGGCCCGTTCCTGATCCACGTTGATGCCAGCGGAAAGATCCTGCAAAAATTCGGGCCGACGCCTGCGGGCAACGAACACTCGGTTGCCAGCGGCTTACCGAATATCATCAAGTGGCGTCAACCAAATCGGGGTTTTGAAGGCCTGACCCGCCTGCCAGACGGCACGATCGTCATGGCCGTGCAAAGCACGCTGGATATCGACGGCAAAAGCAAAAACAAAGCCCAGTTTACGCGTCTGGTGATGTTTAACCCGGAAACCAAGACCAGCCGCATGCTGGGCTACCCCATCAACATCGGCAGCTATAAGAAAGCGAAAGATGCCAAAATCGGCGACATCGTGGCGCTGGATAATCAGCGCATTCTGCTGGTCGAGCAGGGCGCGGATAAAGACAAACAGATGCAGAACCGCATCTATCTGGTCGATCTCAGCAAAGCGAGCGACCTGACGCCGTTCGATGCCGATGGCAAATCGCCAGAATTTGACGATCTCGCCCAGTTGGAAAAACGCGGCATTACGTTGGCGCACAAGCAGGAGCTGGTGGACTTGCGTAAGCTCGGCTGGCAGCAGGAGAAAGTTGAGGGGCTGGCGCTGGTCGATCAGCAAACGCTGGCCGTTATCAACGACAACGACTTTGGTCTGCAATCCACGCTGCAATCCCCGGTGAAAGCGAAAGACAAAGCGGACGATTATCAGGTTACTGCCGATGGTAAACTGACGCGGGACGGCAAAGCCGTCGAGACAACGCTAGCCATCAAACCGTTAGAGAAGCCAGAAGCCGATAATGAACTGTGGGTGATTCACCTGGCACAACCGCTGAAGTCGCATCTTCAATAAGAGCTTATTTTTAACAAGACAGTATTTAGTGCCTGCCTCACCCAAAAGCAGCACGAAAGACTAATCAATCCCAAAAAAAGCTAGGAATAACGTTTTATGCTCATTGATTTTTCATAAAAAAAATCAATGAGCTACTCTCGTCCAGCCCACAAATCAGTTCAAAAATCATCCAGCACGATTTCCCTCGACACATCAATAAAGAAAGCCTTACCTTCGGCATAAGATATGGCAATACAGCCAAAAAACACGAGCACAGAGCAACCATGGAATCTCACTGGCCTTTTTCTCGTGGCCTGATCATTGACAGGTTATGGAAAAATCGGCGCGGTGTTGATCATCGGCAAAATGATTGAATACATATAGACAGGGAAGTTAAGTCACCATGAAAAAAATATCACAACAGATGGACAACAATCATTCAAACACATCCACGGAGTCACACACAGACGTTGCAAGGCCAGAGTCGTTAACGCGTCGCCGCTTTTTGCAAGCTGGAGCAGGTGCGGCTTTCAGCGGCATGCTAGGTCAATTCAAAGGACGTTTCCTCACCCGAGCCATCGCCGCAGTCGCAACAGGCGCTATTGCCCCTTCAATTTATGCCGAGGAACGTACCTTCACCCATCCCGGCCTATTACATACCGAAGAGGATTTTTCCCGCATCCGAGATAACATTGCCAGAAAAGAGCAACCTTGGACAAATGCCTGGACCCCTTTCATACAGGATGGTTATTCACAGTTGGGAGCAACCCCCCGCGCAACCGATAATCTCGTACGCGGCGGAGAGGGGCAAAACTTCCCGATTTTATATATCGATGTGCAGCGTTCCTACCGTCTGGCGGTACGCTGGAAGATTACGCAGGATACGGCTTATGCCGATGAAGCCCTACGGTATCTCAACGCTTGGTCTGCTACTCTGAAAACCATCACGGGTAACGCAGACCGCTGGTTGGCGGCCGGTATCTATGGCTACCAATTCGCTAACGTCGCAGAGATTATGCGTACTTACTCCGGCTGGGCGCGCACCGATTTTGAGCGTTTCCAAAACATGATGCTGACGATTTTCTACCCGATGTCGCGTAATTTTTTGGACGTTCACAACGGTGCTGATATTACGAACTACTGGGCGAACTGGGATCAATGTGCGATTGCCAACATTTTGGCGATCGGTGTGCTATGTGACCGCCCTGACATCTATCAGGAAGCCATTGATTATTATAAATATGGTCAGGGTAATGGCGCAGGGATGTTAGCAGTAGCACATGTGCACCCAGGCTATTTGGGGCAATGGCAGGAAAGTGGTCGCGATCAGGGACACACAACGTTGGGTATGAGTCTGGGGGCCGCATTTTGCGAAATGGCCTGGAATCAGGGTGATGATATCTACGGCTATGCCAATAACCGCTTCCTCGCCGGTGCCGAATATGTGGCGAAATCCAACCTGACAGACGGAAGTGGTGCCTATTATTCAGTACCGTGGAAAAATTATCGTAATCGCCATGGCTTGATGGAAGGACTTGGCACCGTCAGCCAGGGAAATAACCGTCCGTGCTGGGAAACCATCTACAATCACTATGCTAAACGAAAGGGAATTGCGACCCCCTACGTTTATAAGTATGTACAGAAGATCACACCGGAGAATGGTGGCGGAGGGGATGGTACGGGCTACGGCACGTTATTGTACACTCGCGATCTGGCCGTCGAGAATTCAGCCCTTAAGCCTACGGGGTTAACCGCCTATCGCCGTGGACAACGCATAGAGCTGTCATGGTGGGGCGTCGTGGGTGCTACAAGCTATACGCTTGAGCGTTCAACCTCGGCGAATGGCGCATTTAGCGTCATCGCTTACGACATTACCGATGTCCTGACCTATACCGATCAAGACATCGCTACTCGCGCGAACCGCTACTACTATCGTGTTAAGGCCGTGGTTAATGGTGGAGAGACCCGCGCCTCTGACATGGTCAGCGTCGCCATCAAGGCAGAGGAAATTTTCCATCTGGCGTTCAATGAAGGTTCAGGCACCACGCTGGCTGATAGTACCCAAAAATGGGGAGACAGCACCTTACATGGCGGAGCCAGTTGGGGAACGGGGCCAGACGGCTCGGGTGTTGCACTGGTTTTAGATGGGGTTGATGGCCATGTCAGCTTGCCCGGAAAAGTGATGGAGAATTTAGGCGACTTCACCGTCGTTACCCGCTTCTGCGCTGATGACAAACGAACCTGGGCACGCATTTTCGACATGGGATCGGGCACCCGCTGCTGGATCGCCCTATTACCGTATAGTAATCAGGGTAAACCCTCGTTCAGAATATCCAGTTTACATGGCTACATGATGGAAGCCTTTGAACCCGTAACCGAGACATTCCCCGTTGGTCGCTGGGTCACCGTCGCGTTGAGCCTGTCCGATAGTGTCGGGATTATTTATATTGACGGCAAAGAAGTGGGACGAAGTGAAACGCTCACTCTGGCACCTTGTCAACTCGGTGAGTTGAGCGCCGCGTACCTTGGCCGTTCGCAGTATCCGACCGACCCTTATATGAAGGGACGCTATGACTATTTCAAAATTTACGATGGCGCTTTGAGCAGTAGTGAAATTGCCGCTTTATCAAGTTAACACGATTAACCCTCACCGCATGAATACGTCAAATTTCATGCGGTGATAGCGGCCAATAAACAAAGTTTAGGCGTGCTCGAACCAGTCACTATTCTGTTGCGCAATCGGCGTGATCGAATAGATCATTTCCTGCAAATGCTCACGAATCGCTTTTTCCGCGGCATCGGGATCGCGCGCTTTCAGGGCACTAAAAATCAGGTAGTGCTGTTGGATCAGGCTGACCGGTGGAGAAACCTGGCTCAGGCTGAGAAAACGTACGCGATCCATCGTCGCTTTGATCGATTCGATGGTTTCCCACGCCAGCGGACAGTTGGCAATCTGCGTCAGAAGCTGATGGAAACTGTCATCGAGGCTAAGGAACTCGCGCACTTGTTCATTCTGCGCAGCCAGTTCCTGACGGCGTAAGTTGTGCTCCAGCGTCAGCAGCTGTTCATCCGTCACCATTTCTGCCGCCCGACGCACAATCGCGCACTCCAGCGCCTGACGGATAAAGCGGGCATCCGCCACGCGCTGTTCGGAGATCTTCATGACAAACGTGCCGCGCTGCGGCAGGATCTGCACCAGCCCGGCCTCTGCCAGCTTGATAAAAGCCTCTCTGACCGGTTGGCGGGACACATCAAAACGCACAGAAATTTCTTTTTCAGACAGCAGCTTACCCGGTGGAATATTGCATTCCACAATGTCTTTGCGCAGTACGCGATAAATTTGCTGGTTGACTGGTTCGTTGTTGTTGATCTGAAAAGAGGTATCCATGCCGCTGTGCTTAGCCAAGAAATTTATCGCTTATGATACACGCTTAGCGCAGCGAGTGTCAGTGTTACCGCACCCGCTGCGCTTTCGTCTTACCAGGCACACTCCTGCAATGTTTCCTTCACGCCCTTCGCTAATAGCGACAGGTAGCGCTGCGTCACCGCATCGACAAACACAGGGTGGTGCGGTAAATCCTCACCAAAAATCGCCGTCAGCGTCAGCAACGCCGCAACCCGGCTCTCGCCTTCCGGGCTGCGTTGCACCGCTTCAGCGATTTGATCTTTTAGCGGATCGCTGATTTCAATCGGCTTTCCTTGCTCATCCACGCCACCGACATAGCGCATCCACCCCGCCACGCCGAGCGCCAGCGCATCAAAACGGCTACCGCGCGCCAGATGCCAGCGGATCGAATCCAGCATCCGCTGCGGCAGTTTTTGTGAACCGTCCATCGCAATCTGCCAGGTACGGTGTTTTAACGCCCGATTGCGATAGCGATCCAGTAGCGCATCCGCATAGGCGGCGAGATCGACACCCTGCGTACGCAGAGTCGGCGCCTGTTCATGCAACATCAGGTGATGCGCCGCCGCGACCAGGTCGCTGTCCTGCATGCACTCGCTGATATGTTGATAGCCAGCAAGGTAGCCCAGATATGCCAGAAACGAGTGGCTGCCGTTCAGCATCCGTAGCTTCATTTCCTCAAACGGCAGGACATCCTGTACCAATTCCGCACCGGCTTTTTCCCACGCGGGACGACCGTTGACGAAGTTATCTTCAATCACCCACTGGAAAAACGGCTCGCAGGCAATACCCGCCTGATCGGCGACACCCAGATGTCCCTGAATCGTCTCCAGCGTTTCCTCAGTGATAGCCGGAACAATCCGGTCCACCATGGTGGACGGAAAGGTGACGTGCTGTTCAATCCAGTGCGCCAGTTCGATATCCTGCAGCTCAGCCAACTGCACAATCACGTTGCGTGTGACATGTCCGTTTTCCGGCATATTGTCGCAGGACATCACGCTGAATGCCGGTAGCTGGCGTTCCCGTCTGCGTTTGATAGCAGCCAGAATCACACCGGGCAGGGAGCGTGGTTCTGCGGGCAACCCCAGATCGTGGCAAATCAGCGGATGTTCAGTATTCAACTGCCCCGTCGCCGGATGGTGGCAATAGCCTTTCTCCGTGACGGTAATCGACACAATGGCGATATCCGGTGCGCTTAGCGCTTCCAGCACCGCCTCGATGCCTTCGACTTCCGCATGCAGCGCACCGGTTGCTACGCCGATGACCCGGCTATGCCAGCCGCTGTCCGCCATTTCGGAAACCGACCACAGCAAATCCTGTTGGCGAATGGCCTCAATCTGCTGTTCGCCGCCAATCAGGTTAATTTCACAATAGCCCCAGTCGCTGCCCTGCTCCGCCGCCAGCTTATCGGCACAGACCGCCTGATGCGCCCGGTGGAATGCGCCAAAGCCAATATGCGCAATACGTGTTTTTAGCAGGCGTCGGTCGTAACGCGGCACCACAACCTGCGGTTTAAGAGTAGAAAATTCACTGATACTCATCGTTATCCCTGATAGGTGATTCAAAAAATATGCCTACGCCCTAAATGATTCGAGTTGCAGCAAGGTCAACTCATCTGCAACCCGAACAATGACCATCTGAACGTTACGCCGCGTCGTCTAATTCATCTAAATCGCGATCTTTGACTTCCGGCATGCAGATAGCCGCAAATAAGCCAATCACAGAGTAGGCAATCAGCATCACGACAATCGGCCACCAGGAACCGGTCATGTTGCAGAAAATACCCGCTAATACCGGACCAAAACCAACGGCAACCAACCCACCGGTTTCTTTGGCAATCGCCATTTGCGTAAAGCGGCTGCGTCCACCGAACATTTCTGCCAGAGTGATATTTTCCAGTGCAAATAATCCCAGCACCGCGAAGTTATGAATAATGATGATGCTGACGATAATCACATTGACGCTATTCTCTTTATCAACAATCAGAGAGAGCATCGGGTAGGCTAGTAATATCGCCGAGATATTCAGAATAATATAAGGTATGCGACGACCGACTTTATCCGACAGCCATCCTAATAACGGAATGGTGATGAAACCGATAATAGAACTGATCATCAAGGCATCTGTCGGAATATACTTCTCGAACAACAGAGTCTGAACCAAATATCCCGCCAGGAAGGTCTGAATTAACCCTGAATTTCCCGCCTGACCGAAACGCAGCCCAACCGCCAGCCAAAATGCTTTGCCTCTGAACATCGACAATATGGATTTTTGCTCGCTTTGCTCAACCACCAGTGCAGGAGACGGCTCTTCAGTACCGGATACATCGTTGCTGACTTTCTCAAAGACCGGGCTTTCTTTCAGGTTCATACGCAGCCAGATCGCAAATATCATCACAACCACGCTGGCCAGGAACGGTACACGCCAGCCCCACGCCAGTAATTCTTCTCTGGAGAGGGCAAAGAACATGAAGGCCCAGATAGCCGTGGCACTAAGCGTACCGCAGTTGGTCCCCATCGCTACCAGTGAGGAAATAATCCCGCGTTTCCCCTTCGGCGCATATTCCGCCAGCATCGTTCCCGCACCGGAGATCTCCGCACCAGCGCCTAACCCCTGCACGATACGCAAGGTCACCAGCAAGATCGGCGCAAAGATACCGATCTGCGCGTAGGTCGGCAGCACGCCGATTAGCGTGGTACAGATACCCATCATGGTAATGGTAATAAAGAGCACTTTCTTTCTACCAATGGAGTCACCCATGCGGCCGAAAATAAAGGCGCCGACGATACGTGCCACGTAGCCTGCGCCATAGGTGCCCATTGCCAGAATCAGCGCCATCGCCGCCGATTGTTCAGGGAAAAAGATTTCATGGAAGACCAGCGCCGCCCCGAGCGAATACAGCTGGAAATCCATAAATTCCAATGCGGTGCCCAGCCAGCCGGACACCGCCGCTTTGACTAAGTCAGAGGTACTTCTTGCAGGCTTATTTTGTCCAGATGCTATCTTATGCTTATTCATATATATACTCTCGACGATTTGTAATTATGGTAGAGCACAGTAAGTAAAATTACCGTTCATCATGGTGTCGCAATCCACTCCAGTCCGTTATTGACGGTCTGGAGTGATTAAGAGAGAAATAATTACTTCAAAGGAATCATTATATTATTCTGTAGTCGATATAGTTTTTCCTTTTATATATCCCCTGTTGCCAATAAAAATATTTATACTCGTCATGCTTCATTAAACGTCAGCAGAACTTTACAGCAGCGCTTTTGATCTTTTTCAAAGACCTCAATCGCCTGAACTACCTGCTGATACTCAAACCGATGCGTAATCAGTTTTGCCGGATCGATACGTTTCTCTTTCAACCACGCGATCACGGTAGGGAATTTGTTGGCATTCAACCGTGATGAGAAGATGGAGAGCTCTTTGCTGGTGATTCCCTGTTGGCTGACCTGACAAGGCTCGCTGGAAAAGCCCATGATGGCGATGCGTGCCGCAGGAGAAGCAATCGTAATCGCTTCCTGCAAAATAGACGGATGGCAGGCGGCGTCAACGATCAGCGTAGGCTTGATATTCAGCGCTTCCAGCTCGTCTTTTAAGGACAGCGACGCGTTGTTGATGACCCTGTCCGCGCCGCTGCGTAATGCCATATCCAGACGTTCAGAAATGCGATCGACGACGATGACTTCCTTCACGTTGAACACGCCTTTGAGCACCTGAACCGAGGTCAATCCCATCGGTCCCGCACCATAAATTAAGGCGACATCCTGCTCCGTCGGCTTCACCTGTGCAGTCACGTTGGCGGAAATCGTGAAGGGCTCGACCATCACGGCAAACTCATCAGGGATCTCATCCGGAATAGTGTGCGCGTTCTTCGCTGGTACGGTGGCATACTCGCTGAACCCGCCGTCACGATGCACGCCCAGCACCACCAGAGAGGTACAGACGTTCGGCTTGCCGATTGAACAAGGGTAGCAGTGGCCGCAGCTCACGACCGGGTCGACCGACACGCGTTCGCCCAGACGGGAGGTGTCCACACCCTCCCCGACAGCTTCAATCACGCCGAAGAATTCATGCCCAATCACGCGCGGGTACTTGGCAAAGGGGTTATGCCCGCGATAGATGTGGCTGTCCGAACCACAGATGCCCGCCAGCTTCACCTTCACCCGAACTTCGCCTGCCGCGGGTTGCGGAATCGGGCGTTCTTCAATCACCAGCGTATTCGGCTGCTGTATCACAATGCTTTTCATGTGTTGACCTCTTATTCCCAATTCCACTCTTACCAATTCCACAACGTGCCATCTTCCAGACGGGCAACCGGCAAATAAGCGGGGTCATAGGGATATTTGGCCGCCAGCTTTTCATCGAACTCAATGCCTAACCCCGGTTTTTCGCCTGGGTGCATGTAGCCGTTATCGAATGTCCAGTTATGCGGGAACACTTCCAGCATTTGCTCCGAATAACCCATATATTCCTGTACGCCGAAGTTTGGCACCCAGAGGTCAAAATGCAGTGCCGCCGCCATGCAAATAGGCGACAGATCCGACGGCCCGTGTGAACCGGTGCGCACCTGATAGAGTGAGGCAAAGTCGGCGATGCGACGCATGCCAGTAATCCCGCCCGCGTGGGTAATCGTGGTACGGATGTAGTCGATGAGCTGTTCTTCGATCAGCTGCTTGCAATCCCAAATACTGTTAAAGACTTCCCCCACCGCAATCGGCGTCACCGTGTGCTGACGGATTAAACGGAAGCACGCCTGATTTTCCGCAGGCGTTGGGTCTTCCATCCAGAACAGACGATAGTCTTCAATGCTTTTGCCAAAGCGCGCCGCTTCAATCGGCGTCAGGCGGTGGTGCATGTCGTGCAGCATGTGCTCGTTGAAGCCAAACTTGTCACGCACCGCTTCAAACAGCTTAGGCGTGAAATCGAGGTATTTTTCCGTCGACCACAGTTGCTCTTCCGGCAAGTTGCCTTTCGTCGCCGGCTCATACGCCAGCCCTTTGCCTTTCGCCATGCCGTAGGTGGTTTTCATACCCGGCACACCGCACTGTACGCGAATCGCCTTAAAGCCCTGATCGCGATGCTTGGCGTAATCGTCCAGCACTTCATCAATCGAGTGGCCCGTCGTGTGGCAATACACCATCACGCCCGTGCGCGATGCACCGCCCAGCAGTTGGTAGAGCGGCATATTGGCGGCTTTGGCCTTGATGTCCCACAGCGCCATGTCGACTGCCGAAATGGCAGACATCGTCACCGGGCCACGACGCCAGTACGCGCCTTTGTAGAAATATTGCCAAATGTCTTCGATCTGGTGCGCATCGCGGCCAATCAGCTGCGGACACACGTGATCTTTGAGGTAAGAGGCGACCGGCAGCTCACGCCCGTTGAGCGTCGCATCGCCAAGGCCGGTTAATCCGCTATCGGTCGTAATTTTCAGGGTGACAAAGTTCCGTCCCGGGCAGGTGACAAACACTTCAGCGCTGACAATCTTCACGTTACTTATCCTTCTGTGCATGTAGCCATTCGTTTATGCTGACTACCATACAAGTATATTAATGGCGATAATTTGAATCGCCTCACATTTATTCACATCTGCAACATTTATCTAAAATCTATGAAGGTCGGGAAGAGAAACCGAGGTGTGTCGAGGGGGTAAAACGTAGGGAGATAAAGGGTAGGCGGCGATTCGTGCGGTCAATGCATCAGGGATGGTAGGAGCGCGAAGCTGCGGTACGCGCGCGGAAGATCCGCGCCTTGTGAACAAGGAAAATGCCCTACCGAACGGACTCGCTGTAGTCTTGCAGGAAATCCAGAAACAGCCGCACCATGGGAATGTTCGTGCTGCGCTTGAGATAGCTAATGGCGAACGTCCTTTTCAGTTGTTCTTCCAGCGGAATCACCGCGACATCGTAAGCGGTCAGGCTTTTGGCGACAGATGAACAGAGGAAGACCACGCCGGACAGGTTGATCACCAGATCCATAATGATGTCCATGTTACTGCATTCACGAAAGTAGCTGGGGTTGATGCCCTGTCGGGTGAAGGATTCGGAAACCGCGGCATGTTCCCCCGTCCCTTTTTGCGGCACGATCAGCTTTTCTTTTACCAGCTGCGGCAAACTTAGCGTCTTATTGTCAGCCAGCGGGTGCGACGTCGCCATCACAGCCACAATGTCATCAATCTGGCAAATGGTGTGATGAAACAATGGATCGTTCAGGTACTCATCAAAAGGCGTCGAGAAAGACAGGTGGATCTCGCCATTGCGCACTCTTTCCAGCAAGTCCGTGCTTACGCCGTCAATGAAAGAGATATCGATATTGGGATAGGCTTTCTGAAACAGGTTAAACATATTGTAGTGGGCCAAACGATTGAAAATCGGGATCACTCCAACCAATAATGCACCATCCGTGCTTTCCTCATAGCTGCTGACAAACTGCTCCAGTTCATAATGTTCCTTAATCATCCCCTGAATTTTGTCAGCAAAGATCTTCCCGAATGGCGTCAGAGAGAACTGCCGGGTGGTTCTGTTAATCAGTTTCCTTTCCGTTTCAAGCTCCAGACGTGCGATCTCCTGCGACAAAAAAGCCTGAGAGATATTCAGTGCCTTCGCCGCTTTAGTGAAACTCCCGACCCGGATGAGTTCCTGATAATAAATCACACGCTTTATGCTGAACATTGTTTTATATTACGCATCAACGATAACTTCTATAATCGGCCATAATAACAATTATAATGATTTGTAAATAATCAAATGTGATTAGATGCACATTTAATTCATGAGAAATAACGTTAATAGTAGATATAGTCAACTTATTATCAACGAGGAAATAATTCATTCATTTAAGACTAAACACCAATAATATTAAAGATTTTTTAATATTACCTTTACAAATATGACATCACCTCTCACAAACAAAAAAAATTTACATACCACTAACAAAAGGACTTAAGATATGGATTATTCAAAAACGACAAAAATAGGGTTAGCGACCTTGGCAATGATGAGCGCGACGGCAATCAATGCAGCACAGACCCAGCATGAAATCACCGTAAAGCAGGAAACGACATCCGTGAAGTTAATCTCTGACGTCGTTTATTCTCAGGTATCGATGCGGGGCTATCCCAACGTTGCATTAAAAATGGATATTCTTCAGCCCGACGCGAAGAAGGCGCTTCCCGTCGTGTTATTCATTACTGGCGGAGGCTTTATTAACGCCAATAAAGATAATTACCTGCAACAGCGCCTGAGCATTGCCGAAGCTGGTTACGTGGTTGCCAGCATGGAATACCGTGTCGCCCCCACCGTTCTTTTCCCCGCGCCGCTGGAAGATGTCAAATCCGCGATTCGCTATCTGCGCGCCAATGCGAAAAAATTCGGTATTGATAGCCAGCATGCCGCGGTATTCGGTGCCTCTGCGGGAGGCTATCTGGCAGCATTTGCCGGAACAACAACGGGTTCAAAAGCCTACGATAAAGGCGATAATCTTGACCAAAGTAGTGATGTCCAGGCCGTCATCGATTTCTATGGTTTATCCGATCTGACGCTCGTCGGTGAAGGTTTCCCTGACGATGTCGTTCAGAAGCACGCATCGTCTTCTTCAACAGAAGCGATCTGGGTCAACGGCACTGCCGTATTTAACGAAGGCGGGCCGATTACCCGCTACCCTGATAAAGCCGCAGCGGCCAACCCGATTAACTTTATCAGCGCCACCACACCGCCGTTCCTGATTATGCACGGCACCAACGACACTGTGGTTTCCCCACGCCAGACCGAACGATTGCACCAGGCTCTGATAGCAAAAAATATCGAATCAACGTACTACCGCGTTAAAGACGCAGAGCACGGTGGGTCGCATTGGCTACAGCCTGAAATCATGAAAATTACCGTGAGCTTTCTTGATAAACACCTAAAACCTTAATACCCGTTTACGGTTTCTAGTCTATTCCTCTATTATTTTGTTAAACAAACGTTAGTGCAAAATACGCACTAACGTTTTTTATTTGTTACGAAAAAACTCATTATTCATTTTACCCCCCCTTTATTAATCACATAAAAAACCGACAATCTGACACACATCAATTATTCGTTTTTATCACAAAAATAAAAATAGCAACTTGCATCCATATAACAGAAACACAATCTCTTAAAATAACGAGAAAAATAAAAATGCATTTATAACAAATCGACATTTGTTATATACGAATCTACAAAAAAACAATTGTGACCCATCGCACACTTAGCCTTTAATTCCCATGCTCCAATAAAACCACAATAACAACGTGGCCTACTGATTATTTTCATCGTAATAACGGAACATTATTCCCTATTAGCGCCACACTGCGAAATATTAACGCTATTGCTGGATTACTACTGTCTAGCGTTCGCGCGGCTATCACCTCAATGTGAAGATTTATAATATGGAAGAATTATCTCGCCGTCGTTTTATTGCCTATATGGGAAGCGCGATTGCCATTAGTGGGCCGGTCGGTTTCGCCAAAGCGCAAAATGAGTCAGAAAACGCACAGGGTAAATTACCCGTGAAATATGGCTTATTGCATAACGAAATGCGCTGTATCGGCTGCAAAGCCTGTATCAAAGCCTGTAAAGAGACCAATAACGTGCCCGATGGTGTCACTCGGCTGGATATACTGCAAACCGTCGATATTCCTGCCGTCGAGAAGACGCGCGCCATTAAGCAATTTTTCCGCAAATCCTGTCAGCACTGTGAAAACCCGCCCTGCGTTGCGGTCTGCCCAACGGGAGCCTCCTTCAAAGACGCGCTCACCGGGATCGTTGATGTCAACGATAAACGCTGCGTGGGCTGCCGCTACTGCATTGCCGCCTGTCCTTACCATGTGCGTTTCATCAACCCAGTCACAAAGACGGCAGATAAATGTAACTTTTGTCGGCAAACCAATCTGGCCGCCGGAAAGCAGCCCGCCTGCGTCGAAATCTGCCCCACCAAAGCCTTGGTATTTGGCGATCTCAACGATCCTGAAAGCAACATTGCCAAGATGATCGCCAGCAACGCGACCTACCGCTCCAAGGTTTATCTGGGCACCGAACCCCAACTCTATCGTATGCCGGGGAAACGAGGAGAAATCGACAATGCATAACGCCTTCACGTTCGACACGCTGGTATGGGACTGGCCCATCGCCGTTTATCTTCTTCTGGTCGGTATTTCAGCGGGCATGGTCACGCTCTCGATGCTCCTCAGGCACTACGTTCCCAGCGAGTATCACGGCAGTAATCGCATCATCAAAGCCACCGCCATCGTGGCTCCGCTCGCCGTCATTCTCGGGCTGGCGATCCTGATTTTTCATCTGACTCAACCGCTGACCTTCTGGTACTTGATGGTCTTTTACAACCCGACGTCCATCATGTCGCTGGGCGTAATGCTCTTTCAGGTGTACTTCGTCGTGATGCTGTTATGGCTCATCACGCTTTATCATGACGGGTGGCTGACGCAGCTTGAGGCCGTCTGGCATCGGCCTGCGCTGGCGGCGCAAGCGCGTAAGCTGGCGGCGATGGTCGTCAACAAGGCCGCGATAATTGAAAACCTGCTGCTGGTGCTGGCCATCCTGCTCGGCTGCTATACCGGCTTCCTGCTGTCCGCGTTGAAATCGTTCCCGCTCTTGAATAACCCCGTTCTGCCCGTCCTGTTTCTGGTATCCGGCACCACCTCCGGCATTGCCGTCATGCTGCTGGCCAGCGCGTGGGGGAACACGACCTCAAGCCATTCACGCTCCCTGCATTTCATCCACCGCGTGGAAACACCGGTGGTGTACGCCGAACTGTTCCTGCTGTTCGCGTTTTTTATCGGGCTGCTACTTGGCGGCGGACAAAAGGTTGTCGCCGCACAGACTGCGCTCTCGGGCTTCTGGGGCGGCGTATTCTGGATTGGCATTATCGGTATCGGCATTGTGATTCCCTCTATTGCCAATCGGGTGCGCAAGCCTTCTCATGCCGGTAAAGGCCAGTTGATTACATTAGCCGTCATGAGCCTGTTCGGCGTGTTTCTGCTACGACTGTTCGTGCTTTATGCCGGACAAATGACGGTGGCCTGAATGAATACGTCATGGGTCTTATTCTGGATTGCTTCGGTTACCTTTTTCATGCAGTCCCTGGATACCACCATGGTGTATGTCGCCATCCCCGCCATTGCGCAGTCGCTACACCAGCCCGTGTTGCATATGGAGGCGATTGTGATCGCCTACATTGTCACGGTTGTCGCGTTTACGCCGGCCAATAGCTGGCTGGCGGAACGGTTGGGAGAGAAGAAAACCTACCAGATCGCCATCGCCACGTTCACGATCGGCTCGCTGCTGTGCATGACGGCAACCACGCTCGGCAGCTTAAGCATGTTCCGCTTTATTCAGGGCATCGGCGGTGCGCTCATGCTGCCCATCATCAGAACCGTTATATTGCGCACCACGCCGCAGAGTCTGAAATTACGCTTCCTGAATCGAGTGACCTTATTGGGATTACTCGGCACCCTGCTCGGCCCCGTTGTCGGTAATATTCTGGTTAGCTTGCTCTCGTGGCAGGCGATATTCCTCGTTAATATCCCGCTGGCTTTAGTCTGCTTTTTTCTGGCAAGCCACACTATTCCTGTTGCGCCACTAAAAGAGACATCTCGCACCGGCGCCTATGAATTAGCCTTTCCCATTTTGATGTTATTTCTCGTGGCTTTCATGCTAACCACCGCCACGAAAAATATATTGCCAACGTTCGTCATGTTATTTCTTTCTTGCAGCACGTTGGGGCTGGTGTTGCTTTACTATCGGCAGCACCTCATCGCAGAAACCGCGCTATTCCCCCGCGCACTGTTTGGTATCAGAACCTTTTCTGTCGGCATGATTGGCGGCATCGCGACGCGCACGCTGCTGGCATCAACGCCCGTCGTCCTGTCGTTAATGCTACAAACGACGCTGGCCTGCGAACCTGCGGAAACCAGCCTGATTCTGCTGCTTTTTTCCAGCGGCGCACTGCTGTCAAAGCTGCTGTTTGAACCGCTGGTCAAGCGTACTGGCTACCGGCGGCTATTGATGCTGACAACCGGCGTGACATCGCTATGCATCCTCGCCCTGAGCGCCGCCGTGCAGGAGCAATCGATGCTCCTCATCGGTATTATTGCCATGATATTAGGCGTGCTGATTTCGACCTTATATTCAGCAGAAAGCACCCTGGCCTTTAGCAACCTGAATAACAGCACATACCACAGCGGCAATAATCTGCTGACCATTAGCCAGTTACTGTCCGTCATGCTCAGTATGACGCTGACGTTTCCGATATTACGTTTTCTTTCTCAGTTTGAAATCCTCTTCAACCTTAACCCTTTCAGCCTGCTGTTTTTATTACTCGGCATCGGTTTACCAATGTGCTGCCTGATATTCAGGCCCCTCAATAACGACGACGGCTATCACTTTATTCATGGGAGATAACCTTGTGATTCAGCGTATTTATTCAAAAACGATGGGAAATATTGATATGAAAATCTGCTCAGGAATGCTTCCACTCTGCCTGCTATTCGCAGTGGGCACCGCGGTCGCACAAGACGGGAGCTTTAAAGCCGGTACCTACTCCGCCGCCAGACAGGGTATCGGCGGGGACGTCACCGTCACGCTCGACATCGATGCACAGGGGAAAGTCCTCAAATCGACGATTGATGCCCCGGAAGAAACGCCGGAAGTCGGCGGGGAAGCGGCCATCGAACTCGCCAAAACCATGACCGAAAAACACAGTATTGAGGTTGATGGCGTGTCCGGCGCCACGATGACCAGCGGCGCGGTGAAAGAAGCGGCGGAAGACGCGTACTCACAGGCTAAGGCGAATTAATACCGTTGGTCCTCCACGTACAACGCACGGCTGCGCGGTAAAAATATTAATAACATTAAGGAAAACATCATGAAACGCTTCAGAAAAAGTGTACTCGCGACGTTCTGTCTCTCGATGATGAGCTGGTCTGCTGCACAGGCAGCGGACGCGGCGAAACCGGAAATCCCGAAAAGCGCCGATATCGTTATTATCGGCGCGGGAGCGGCAGGCACCTCGGCAACCATGGCCGCTGCCGAGAAAGGGGCGAAAATCGTCTTACTGGAAAAACAGCCAATTGTCGGCGGCACCGGTAACTTTGCCGAAGGCATCTTCGCCGCCAACAGCAGCATGCAGAAACGCCAGGGGATTGTGGTGACACCCGATATGGCCTTTAAGACCATCATGGATTACAGCCATTGGATGGCCAACCCCTTCGTGGTGCGCGCCTTCGTAAACCGCTCTGCCGACACGATTGAATGGGTGAAATCGAAAGGCATCAAGTTTGAATACATCGGCCCCGGCGGCCCTGGCGGCATGCTGACCTGGCATGTGATCGACGGCCCCGGCCACGGTCGCCACCTGATCAAAACATTCCACGAACAGTTCAAAAACATGGATGTCACCACGCTGGTGAAGACAGCAGGCAAAGATCTGGTCGTGAAAGATGGCAAGGTGACGGGCGTTATCGCACAAGATAGCGACGGCAACACCGTCCAGATCGACGCGAAGGCCGTCATCATCGCGACCGGCGGCTACGCCAACAACAAAGAAATGCTGCAAAAATACGCCGCCTTCCCTGACACCATTATGGTCGGTAACGTCGGTAAAGACGGCGATGGAATTAATATGGCCTGGAAAGCCGGTGCCAAACCGGACGGTCTCGGCCTGCTGCAAGCCTATCGCCCCGGCTTGCCAGACTACGCGCCGAATTCACACCTGCTGGCCGCCGCGCGTCAGCCCTATCTGTGGGTTGACCAACACGGCCGCCGCTTTACTGATGAATCCAACGTCATCATCTGGCCACACTCCGGCAATGCGCTGTCAAAAGCGGGCGGTATCATGTATTCCATTTTCGACGAAACCTCCCGCAAGCATTATGTCGAAGACGGCATTGATGTGCCGATTGGCGAATGGGTGATCGCCAATACCAAGCTGACGAAATTCGATAGCGAATTTACGAAGGAAAGTCAGAAAAACCGTGGCTTCGTCTTCAAATCCGCCACCGTTGACGGGCTGGCGAAAGAGATGGGCGTTGATGCTAGCGTGCTGAAGCAGACACTGGAAGAGAACAACAAGTTTGCGACGCAAAAACGGGACGACGTGTTTAATAAAAACATGGATTACCTGCGTCCAGTCAAAACCGGCCCGTTCTATGCGGTAAGAATGCAGCCTGCCGCGCTGGGCACACTCGGCGGCGTGAAGATTGATGAGAAAATGCAGGCAATCGATAAATCTGGCGAGGTCATTCCAGGTTTGTACGTCACGGGTAACGATGCGGCCGGTATGTATGGCGATACCTATGACCTGCTGTTAGGCGGCGGCACATTTGGCTTTGCGCTCAACTCCGGTCGTATCGCGGCAGAAAGCGCCCTCGATTACATGAAGTTCAGCAAAAAATAAGCCCTACCCTTAACCTAGTCTCGATCGTTTGAACTTCGAGAGACGCGGGGCGACCACAGGGGAAACCTCCCTGTGGTTCCCCTATCCGGCTTTACGAAATGTCAGGTTAAAACGGCATTCGTCGGACATCCCTTCCGGTACGCTGCCGCTTTTCAATGGCAGAATACCGTGGAAATAGAGCCGTGATTCACCGCCCCAGACCACCACATCGCCATGCGTCAGCGCCACACGCTGCGCTTTATCACTGCGCGCCATGCCGCCAAACAGGAACGTCGCGCTGAGCCCCAGCGAGACGGACACGATCGGCTGACGAAAATCCCGTTCGTTTTTATCCTGATGCAGAGACATTCGTGTACCGACGTCATAGCGGTTGATGAGGCAGGCATCCGGTTCAAAATCAGCAAAACCGGCTTCACTCGCGGCCTGCTTCGCCAGCCGGAAAAAGGCTTCCGGCATGGCGGGCCACGCCTCTCCGCTCAGCGGATCGCATGGCGTGTAGCGATAGCCGCGTTCATCCGTCACCCAGCCGAGTTTCCCGCAGTTGCTCATCGCCACCGACATCACAAAGCCACCCGGCGTCACCATATTCCGCAGCGGCGCACGCGCGGTGACGGCTTTCAGCGCCGCAAGTAACGCCGGAGCGTCATCATAGGCGCGTCCACGCAGGATAAACGCCCCCGAAGCCAGTGTTTCCGTCCAGCGACGCGGCGCTTCATCGGCAAATAAATCAAAATTCACGATAACGGCTCCCCTTGCGGATGCGTGCCCTGTTCTTTCTCCAGCAGGGCGCGTTTACGCACAACGCCCCAGCGATAGCCAGATAGCGCCCCATCATGCCGGACTACGCGATGGCAGGGAATGGCAACCGCCAGCCGGTTGGCCGCACAGGCACCCGCGACCGCGCGCACGGCGGCTGGCGTACCAATACGTTCGGCAACCTCACGGTAGCTCAGCGTTTCTCCTGCGGGGATCGCCCGCAGCGCCTGCCAGACACGCTGTTGGAATGCCGTACCGCGAATATCCAGCGGCAGCGTCAGCCCGATGGCCGGATCGTCGACAAACCCGACAACCTGCGCCATCCGTTGTTCAAACGCCACATCGGCGCCGATCAACTGTGCGTGAGTGAACATTTCCTGAAGCGAGTTGAGCAAAAGTTCAGGATCGTCTCCCAGCAGGATCGCGCAGATCCCCTTCTCGCTTTCCGCCACCAGCACCTCACCGAGTGAACAGCGGCCAACGGCAAAGCGGATCGTCATCCCTTTCCCTTTGTTCTGAAACGCCGTTGGCGTCATCCCTAAATGCGCGCCCGATGCGGCATAAAAACGCCCGCTAGCGTCATAGCCCGCTGCCGTAATCGCGGCGGTGACCGCACGCTTTTCCACCAGCTGTTCACGTAGCTGGCGATGACGGTGGCCGCTGGCATACTGTTTGGGCGTCAGGCCGGTTAGATTTTTAAACACGCGATGAAAATGGAACGCGCTTATCCCCACGGCCTGAGCCAGCACTGCCAGCGTCGGCGGAGATTCTGACTGCTCAATTATCCGGCACGCGTGGGCAATTTGCTGCGCCTGCTGTTCCTGCCGCGACAGCGTTCCCTGACGACACCGCTTGCACGGACGGAATCCCGCCGCCTGCGCCTCACCGGCCGTCGCGAAAAACACCACATTTTCACGTCGGGGCTGGCGCGACGCACAGGAAGGCGCACAGTAAACCCCCGTCGTCTTCACCGCATAGATAAAGCAGCCGTCAGCCGCGCTATTGCGCGTCACTACCGCCTGCCAGCGCGAGTCGGCATCCTGAAACGGCGTATCACCCAGCATCGTATCGTTACGCATTTGTACACCTCACTCCAATCTCGGCATTACTGCCAATCTTACTATTACTGAAAGTCATGCCATGCGCTAACGCTAAACCGAAGCGACCTTGGGTACACGTCCCACTCTTGCTTTTTCATTCGGCTCACCCCGATGTTGCTATTTCCATCGACATCTATGGTTACTTTTTGAACAAACCTGTGATGCGAATACATGGTACACGGTGAAGCTCAGGTTTTTTTCTCTGCAAGCGGAGGGTAAACATGAGCGGAAATAGCGTTCACTGGAATGGCGGTTTGCATCATGATGCCGTGCAAGTGATGTCACGTGGCGGGGGAATCATCGTTTCGCCAACCAAAGTGGGTTACATCATCATGGCTTCAGACAAGACCGGGCTGGAACGAAAATTTGATGCCAAACAGCGCAACCGCAACAAGCCGGGTGTCGTGCTGTGTGGTTCCCTCACGCAGCTGAAAGCGCTGGCGCAGTTGAATCCAGAAATCGAGCAGTTATATCAACGCCATTGGGACGCCGATGTACTGCTCGGCTGCATCCTGCCCTGGCGCGATGAGGCCTTAGCGCAGATCCCTAAAGATGGCTCGAAAGCGCTGATGATGGATGACCGCAAAACCAGCTGCTTTGTGATTAAATTCGGTAAACCGAGTGAAATCCTCACGCAGGCGCTGTGGGAAAAGTACGGTAAATTAACCTTTGCCAGTTCAGCCAATCCATCAGGCAAAGGAAACCGAGGCGAGGTAGAAGGTATCGGTGAACGGATCAGTGCCTTTGCCGATCTGATTATCGAAGCCGACGATTACGTGAAATCTATCCAGCCGAATAAGTCCCATGACACACGCTATGAGCAAGGCGTGATGGTGTCGATGGTGGATACGGACGGTCAGTTGATACCAGAACAGAAAGGCAGACGAAGCGTGTATCCATGCCCGACGCTGATACGCAAGGGGCTGGATGTGGACAAGGTGATGTCGCTACTGTCTGACACCTTCACCACCTGGGACTATCGCCACGGCGAGTATTATTAACGCGTAACAGCGGCATCGCCTGCCGCTGAAATCTCCCCTCTGGCCGTTCCCGCGACAGCATGTAATCCCCCTCGCCACTTCTTGCTTTTTTATCCGAATAATCCTTTCCACATGGCGCGCCATGCGGCAATCTCCTATGCTCGTTTTCTGCCCTTTGCATTCTCATCACGGAAGCCGTTTATGCCATCCCATCCGCCGTTGGATTTCACGCAGCAGGCCAAAACCCATCTCAGCGCCATCAATGCGCGCTGGGCCAGCCTGATCGAACAGGTTGGCGATTGTCGCCATCAGACCGCGCCACACCGGGAACCCTATGAGGCACTAATGCGTGCCGTTGCCTATCAGCAACTGACGACGCGAGCCGGGGACGCGATGGTCGCGAAGCTCCTGCGGGTCCATGACGATGCCTTTCCCAGCCCGGAACAGATGCTGGCCTGCTCCACCGACACACTGCGGCAGTGCGGTTTTTCCGCTCGTAAAGCGGATACGCTACACGGTATCGCGCAGGGAGCGCTGAGCGGTTTGGTGCCCAGCCTCGAACAGGCCGCAGAGAGGGATGATGACACGCTCATTCAACAGTTGACGTCGCTCAAGGGGATCGGGCGCTGGACGGTAGAAATGTTTTTGATTTATTCGCTCGAACGCACCGACATCATGCCGCTCGACGATCTCGGTATTCGGCAGGGGTTACGCTACGTTTATGATTTGCAGGACATGCCGAAACCGCGCGATTTGCAGGCACTGAGCCTTCACTGTCAGCCTTATCGCACGGTGGCGTCATGGTATTTATGGCGATCGCTGGAGCTACCGGCGTATCAGCACTTTAAACTGACACACCGGTAACGCAGGGAACTCACACAAATGAATCAGCGCAGACGGGAGCTGGTCGACACCTGACGAACGTGGCGACGGCGGTTCACTATGCGCTCCCGCAGGGTATCGTAGGCCCAGTTATACACCACGGTGTACGGCAGGAAGAACAGGAAGAAACCGATCTCCACCATCAGCGCCTGCCACAGCGTGACGTTCAGCATCCACGCCGCCAGCGGCAAACCAATCAGGATAAAACCGCCTTCAAACCCCAGCGCGTGGGCGATACGAACCGGCAGCCGACGCTTAACGCGATCCGCAGGCCACAGACGATCGAATATCGTGTTGTAGATCATATTCCAGATCATCGCGACGCTGGACAGCATGATGGCCAGTGCCCCCATATCGAAGAGTGGCTTATTCAGCAGCCAGGCACCCGCCGGCGCACAGATCGACAACGCGATCAGTTCAAAGCCCACCGCATGGTACACACGCTCACGTAAGGTTTTGCTGGTTTTGTTCTGCATAGCACATTCACTTTTATTTATTGCGAGTTACTGGTCAATTTTCGCCATGACCATGGATGGCATCGTATTACGGCCTTATTTTCATCGCATAAGGTGGTAGAGTACAGTTAGATTCCATCGATAAAAACGATATACTCGTCATACTTCAAGTTGCATGTGCGTTGGCTTTCCTCGCTCACCCCAGTCACTTACTGATGTAAGCTCCTGGGGATTCACTGCGTCGCCGCCTTCCTGAAACTCGAATTATTTAGGGTATAGATAAAGATGCGATATTCACCAGAATCCTTGCTGGCGTTTGTCACCACCGTTGATGCGGGCTCGTTTTCCGCCGCCGCCCGACGATTGCATAAAAGCCAATCCACTATCAGCGCGGCTATCGCCAATTTGGAGGCCGATCTGGGGCTGACGCTGTTCGATCGCTCCGGTCACCAGCCCACGCTCACGCTGGCGGGCAGAAAAGTGCTGTCCCACGTACAGGCAATTTTATCTGCCAGCGAAGAGCTCGATGAACTGGCAATCCGTCTGGCCGACCATATCGAACCCCGTCTGACGTTTATGCTGTCCGACATCTGGCAAGCGGCTCACTACGAACCTGTACTCCAGCGTTTCGCCCAGCAATTTCCTGATATTGAATTTGAGTGCCTGATTGCAGAAGGCGATGACGTGATCGATCTGCTGCAAATGAACCGGGCGCATGTTGGCATATTACGCGCTCAGGCGGATTACCCGCCCGATGTTGCCGCCGCGCGTTTGCAGGTTAAGACGGAAATGGCCCTCTTCGTGTCGGCAACTCACCCGCTCGCCGCTGAAAAAACCGTGACGCGCAGCCAGTTGGCAACTGTCCGTCAGCTCTATCTCAATACCTATAAACGCAGCGACCATCTGCAACCAGAAGGGATCGTCTGGTCTGCGCCGTCCTACCTTATGCTGCTGGAAATGGCGCAGCAGGGGCACGGCTGGAGCATGCTTCCGCGCTGGCTGGTGGCGCAATACGATCGGAAAAAGCTGGTGGAGTTGCCTGTGGCAGGCTGGCCGCAGTGGATTGACGTAGACGTTGTCTGGTCCAAACCCCATCCACCCGGCCCTGCTGGGCTGTGGATGATCGACAATCTCCTTGCCCAACAAGAGAGTACGCTACACTATGGGGACACCCGCTGATTTATCTACGGAGTCATCATGACGTTTTCCCCACAGGAGCGTGAGGCGCTGCTGGCCGTAAAAGGCGTTGGCCCTGCGGTAGTCGCCCGTCTGGAGCAAATGGGCTTCACTACGCTGGCGCAGTTGAGCGAGGCCGACGTCAGCGATATTGTGGCAAACGCCGCCGCACTGACAGGCTCAACCTGCTGGAAAAACAGCCCGCAGGCACGCGCAGCGATTACTGCCGCCGTGACGTTGGCAAAATCACATCAGTAATCACATCGGCCACAGCACTGTGGCTTTATATGACGATCTCATTTTTCGTCAAGCGATAAAAAGCCAATAACGATTTCTTTATATCGCCATCAAATAACATTAAAGAATAAATGGTTATTGTTTTTAATTTCACCATTTACTTTACTTAATTAAGCCAATTAAAAGAGGAATATCTTCACGTTAAACCCCGTGCCGTTTCCCGTGGCGTCCGCATACAGGAAACCTATGCCGTGCCGCCGTTCCACGCGTCTGCTGCGGGGAAAAATAACACGCGCATCACTATTATTGTGATGTACCAAAGTGGTACTTCCCGACAAAAAACCATACTATTATGGCGATTACTACTTTTGTATTCGAGACATCCCTGTAGTGCTGCGGTAATACGCCTTAATAATAAGATGCTGAATCCTATAAGGTGAAAAATTTACTAATTAATGCAATTGCAAGTGAGAAAAAAATGTCGAATAAACCCTTCTATTACCAAGATCCTTTTCCACTCAGTAAAGATGACACCGAATATCGCCTGCTGAGCAGCGACTTTGTTTCTGTCGCACAGTTTGAAGGTCAGGACATCCTGAAGATCGAGCCAGCAGCGTTGACCCTTCTGGCTCAGCAAGCCTTCCATGATGCCTCTTTCATGCTCCGCCCCGCTCACCAGCAGCAAGTTGCCGATATTCTTAGCGATCCGGAAGCCAGCGAAAACGATAAATACGTTGCTCTGCAATTCCTGCGCAACTCAGAAATTTCCGCCAAGGGCATCCTGCCGACCTGTCAGGATACGGGTACGGCGATCATCGTCGGTAAAAAAGGCCAGAACGTCTGGACCGGCGGTAACGACGCTGGAGCGCTGTCCAAGGGCGTGTACAACACGTTCATTGAAGACAACCTGCGCTACTCACAGAACGCCGCGCTGGACATGTACAAAGAGGTTAACACCGGCACCAATCTGCCTGCGCAGATTGACCTCTACAGTACCGAAGGCGAAGACTATAAATTCCTGTTTGTCACCAAAGGTGGTGGTTCTGCCAACAAGACTTATCTGTATCAGGAAACCAAAGCGCTGTTGACGCCGGGTAAGCTGAAAAGCTTCCTGATCGAGAAAATGCGCTCGCTGGGCACCGCGGCCTGTCCGCCGTACCACATCGCGTTTGTGATTGGTGGCACCTCGGCAGAAACCACGCTGAAAACCGTTAAACTGGCATCGACCAAGTACTACGACGAACTGCCGACCGAAGGCAATGAGCACGGTCAGGCGTTTCGTGATGTCGCGCTGGAGCAGGAAATTCTGGAAGCCGCGCGCGATCTGGGTCTGGGCGCGCAGTTCGGCGGTAAATATTTTGCGCACGACGTGCGGATTATCCGCCTGCCGCGCCACGGCGCATCGTGCCCTGTCGGTATGGGCGTGTCCTGTTCTGCTGACCGTAACATCAAAGGCAAGATCAACCGCAAGGGAGTCTGGCTGGAGCAGTTAGAGCAGAATCCGGGTAAATATATCCCTGAACATCTGCGTGAAACGGGCGAAGGCGATGCGGTTAAAATCGACCTGAACCGTCCGATGGCCGAGATCCTGAAGACGCTGTCGCAGTATCCGGTATCCACCCGTCTTTCCCTGACCGGCACCATCATCGTGGGCCGTGACATTGCTCACGCCAAGCTGAAAGAGCGTCTGGATAACGGCGAAGGCCTGCCGCAGTACATCAAAGATCACCCGATTTACTACGCGGGTCCGGCGAAAACGCCAGAAGGTTATCCGTCCGGCTCGTTAGGTCCTACCACCGCTGGCCGTATGGATTCCTATGTCGATTTACTGCAGGCCAACGGCGGCAGCATGATCATGCTGGCAAAAGGCAACCGTAGCCAGCAGGTGACCGACGCGTGCCATAAACACGGCGGTTTCTACCTCGGCAGCATCGGCGGCCCGGCAGCGATTCTGGCACAGAACAGCATCAAGAGCCTGACCTGTGTGGAATACCCGGAGCTGGGAATGGAAGCCATCTGGAAAATCGAAGTTGAAGATTTCCCAGCCTTTATTCTGGTCGATGATAAAGGCAACGATTTCTTCCAGGTGATTCAGAGCGCCAAGTGCGTGAAATGCGGTTAACTCACTTCTGCTGTGATTAGAGGTTAGCCACTAACGCCAGCCGAGCGGGAGTAACGGATAGATCGTAAAGTCGCTGTAAACACGTCCATGTGCGCTCGGCTTGCGCCATCCATGGCGCAAACGCTTTACTCTTCTATTCCGTTACTCCCGTTTTCGTTCGGTAAATAGGTTTGTCTACGGTCTACAGCGCCCCGATTTTCGGGGCGTTTTTTATTTGATGCCCAGCCGCTTCGCCAGACGGTGTAGGTTGCCGCTGTCTATTTCCAGTTCTCTCGCGCAGGATGACCAGTTGCCCTCATGACGCGCCAGCGTGTGTTGGATGATCCGACGCTGATAGTCGTCCGTTGCCTCTCGCAAGCCGCCGCTGATGAAGTAATCCGGTGCGCTGCCGATAGCACTCGGTGCTCCTGCGGGGGTATGAACGGGCTGGGCGGAAAGTTCAAGATTGAAATGCTCAGGGCCTAACAGCACCTCACCCGATTCCTGCCCTGCTCTCGCCAGCACGGTGGCGCGGTAAATGGCGTGCTCCAGCTCGCGCACGTTTCCCGGCCAGTCGTATCGTTCCAGCAGCGCGCCCGCATCTGCCGTCAACGCAAGGCGCGCCAGCCCCAGCTGCACACGGCTGCGCTCACAGAAGAACCCCGCCAACAGCGCCACATCTTGATGACGCTCGCGCAGCGGCGGTACGGATAGCGGGAACACGCTCAGGCGGTGGAACAAGTCAGCACGGAAAGCACCATCCAGCACCGCCTGCCGCAGATCGCGGTTGGTCGCCGCCAGCACGCGCACGTTCACTTTCAGGCTGTTGTCATCCCCCACGCGCTGGAGATCGCCATACTGCAATACGCGCAGCAGCTTCGCCTGTAGCGTCAGCGACAGTTCGCCAATCTCATCCAGAAACAGCGTGCCGTTATCCGCCATTTCAAACTTACCGGTGCGGTGATGGATTGCACCAGTAAATGCGCCCTTCACATGACCAAACAGTTCACTCTCTGCGACCGATTCCGGCAGCGCGGCGCAGTTCAGGTACACCAGAGGATGAATTGCCCGACTGGAACCGCGATGAATCGCGCGCGCCACCAGCTCTTTACCAACGCCAGTTTCTCCCATAATCAGCACGTTCAGATCGGAGCCCGCGACGATATCGACCTCTTTCTTTAGCCGCAACATCGGCTCCGACAACCCCACCATTTCCTCCACGCTTTCCGCCGCAGGACTTTCGGCACGCACTGGCGCGGGCAACTGCCGCTCAAGACGCTCCATCAGCAACGCGTTACTCAGCGCCGCCGCCGCCATCGCCCCCACCAGCCGCAGTTCTTCATCGCTAAAATGGTCGAACTGGCAGGGATCCATACCGTCCACGGTCAGCGCCCCGATCAGGTTCTGATTGGCAAACAGCGGCAGGCCGACGCAGGCATGCACCTTAAGATCTTCCTGACTGGGAATCAGGCCGTCATAGGGGTCGGGAAGCTGGCTATCCGCCGGAAAGCGCACTACGTCGCCCGCACGGGCAATCGCCTCCAGACGGGGATGATCGGACAGGCGAAAGCGTCGCCCCAGCACGTCCGGTGCCAGACCGTCGATGGCCAGCGGGCGGAACAGCTGATTTTCGTAACGCAGCAGCGCCGAGGCATCACAGCGCAGCAGTTGGCGCAGGCTGTTAATCAAGCGCTGAAAACGATCCTGATTTGATAGCCCCATTTGCAGCTCGATAGCAATACGGGCAAGGGCGTTAATAGAAAGTGTCATGGTGTGTCCTAATGACAGAACCTGTGTCATTAGGACAATAGATAAAGCATGTCATTTTGACAATCATTATTTATTAAACTGTTATAAATCAATATATTAAAAATTGGCACGCTTTCTGCAATCTCTACAGCATATTTCCGTATACGACTATTGAGGTTTCAGAACATGGCAATTCACGTTAAGAACAATATCCACTGGGTTGGACAACGCGACTGGGAAGTGCGTGATTTTCACGGCACCGAATACAAGACGCTGCAAGGCAGCAGCTACAACAGTTATCTGATCCGCGAAGAAAAAACCGTGCTGATCGATACCGTCGATCACAAATTCAGCCGCGATTTTGTGCAGAACCTGATGGCAGAAGTGGATCTGAACACGATTGACTACATCGTGATCAACCACGCCGAAGAGGATCACGCCGGCGCGCTGAGCGAGCTGATGGCGCGTATTCCCAACACGCCAATTTACTGTACCCACAATGCGATCGACTCCATTACCGGTCACCATCACCACCCTGAGTGGAATTTCCACACGGTCAAAACCGGCGACACGCTGGATATCGGCAACGGCAAGCAGTTGATCTTTATCGAAACGCCGATGCTGCACTGGCCGGACAGTATGATGACCTACATGACCGAAGATGCCGTGTTGTTCAGTAACGATGCGTTCGGCCAGCACTACTGCGATGAGCATCTGTTCAATGACGAAGTGGATCAGACGGAACTGTTCGAGCAGTGCCAGCGCTATTTCGCCAACATTCTGACGCCATTCAGCCGCTTAGTGACCGCCAAGATCCACGAAGTGCTGGGCTTCAACCTGCCGCTGTCGATGGTCGCGACCTCACACGGCGTGGTATGGCGTGACGATCCTGCCCAGATCATCCATCTGTATCTGAAATGGGCGGACAGCTATCAGGAAGATCGCATCACACTGTTTTACGACACCATGTCCAACAACACCCGCATGATGGCCGACGCCATCGCGCAAGGCATCAACGATGTCGACCCCGGCGTCGC
Organism: Pectobacterium sp. 1950-15; assembly: GCF_037136835.1. Classification (NCBI taxonomy): domain Bacteria; kingdom Pseudomonadati; phylum Pseudomonadota; class Gammaproteobacteria; order Enterobacterales; family Pectobacteriaceae; genus Pectobacterium; species Pectobacterium sp. 1950-15. Next base: position 278,667 of record NZ_JBBBQR010000001.1, read on the forward strand.
GGTGAAAATCTATAACGTCGCCCGTCACGACAAGAACGAAATCCTGACGCAGGTCTTCCGCTCGAAAGGCGTGCTCGTCGGTTCATCCACTATGAATAACGTGATGATGCCGAAGGTTGCCGCCATGCTGGAAGAGATCACTGGCTTGCGTTTCCAAAACAAAAAAGCCTCAGCATTTGGCAGCTACGGCTGGAACGGCGGCGCGGTCGATCGCATTCAAACCCGTTTGATGGACGCCGGTTTTGAAACCACGCTGGCGCTGAAAACCAAGTGGCGTCCTGACGGTTCCGCGCTGGAAATTTGCCGCGAGCACGGCCGCGAAATTGCTCGTCAGTGGGCGCTGCATCCGCTGGATGATACGCCAGCCCGTCGCGTCATTTCGCCCGTAAAACAGACTGCTGCGGCACCGCAAACCGCCACCGCCCCGCAGAATGTGAGCGCCCCCGCCGAGAGCGCCTGTGGTTGCAGTGAAGCCGCAGCGCCGCAGTCCGCAGCACAGCCAGCGGTGCAGTCAGAAAGCGGCTGTATGCAGTGCAGCGTCTGCCAGTGGATCTACGATCCGGCACTTGGTGAACCGATGCAGGATGTGACGCCCGGCACCATGTGGTCAGATGTACCAGACAGCTTCCTCTGCCCGGAATGCGGGTTGGGCAAAGACGTTTTCAATCCGATTCGCTAAGGAGAGGATGATGAAAGATATCGTGATTATTGGCGCGGGCTTTGCCGCCCGCCAGCTTATTCGACAGATCCGCAAGCTGGATGCGCACTGCCCTATCCGCCTGATCACCGCCGACAGCGGCGATGAGTATAACAAGCCGGATCTAAGCCATGTGATCAGCCTGCAACAGCACGCCGACGATCTGACCAAGATGCAGGCGACCGCATTTGCCGAAGAAAACCGCATTGCGCTGCTGCCGAATACGTGCGTCACCGCCATTGACCGCCATGCACAACAGGTCATCTGCGGCACGGATCGCTACGATTACCACAAGCTGGTGTTCGCGACCGGTGCCAGTGCGATGGTGCCGCCGATTCCGGGGTGCGAACATATGTTGACGCTCAATAGCCAGCAGGAATATCGCGCCCATGAAGGCCGCCTCTGGCAGGCCAAACGCGTACTGGTGCTCGGTGCTGGACTCATTGGTACCGAACTGGCGATGGATCTGGGACGCGCAGAAAAACAGGTCACGCTGGTTGACTGCGCCAGCAGCATTCTGCCCGCGTTGATGCCGCCCGAAGTCAGCGCGCGCCTGCAATTCACGCTGACGCAGCAAGGGGTTTCACTGCGGCTGAATACAACCCTACAGCAGTTGGAGAAAACCGAAACTGGCGTGCTGGCCACATTTACCGATGGCCGAACCGTCGACGTGGATGAAGTCATCTCCGCTATCGGCTTGCAGGCCAACACGCAGCTGGCGAAAGCGGCGGGGTTAACGGTGCAGAAAGGCATTCAGACCAATGTGCAGTTACAAACCAGCGATCCACAGATTTACGCGCTGGGCGACTGCGCAGAGATTGGCGGCAAGCTCCTGCCCTTCCTGCAGCCCATTCAGCTCAGCGCGATTACGCTGGCGAAAAACCTGCTGGGAGCCAGTGAGGCGCTGACGCTGCCGCCGATGCTGGTTAAAATCAAAACACCGCTGTTTCCTTTACAGATGGCAGGTGATACCACGAGTGGCGGCCTGCACTGGCAGCAGGAATGGAACGAGCAGGGGATGGTAGCGAAAGCGCTGGATGGTCAGCAGGTACTACGCGCCTTTGTGGTCGGCGGTGAACGCATGAAAGAGGCATTTCCGCTGCTGCGACAGCTTTCCACTGTAAGTTCAACCACGGCCTGACACAGCAAAATAAATAATGCATTTAAAATACATATTTCTGGTCAGCCTGCGTGCGGATTAATAGAATACGGCCATCGCTTTTGGAATTTACAGAGGTAAACATGCAAGATCTCATTTGTTATAAGAAGATGCCGCAGTGGAACAGCCAGACGCTGCCTGCCGCGTTTCAGGAAAAGCACAACACGCAGGAAGGCACCTGGGCAAAACTGACCGTGTTGAAAGGGGAAATGACCTTTTCCATGCTGACCGAAGACGGCGAGACGCTGGAGACGTTCCAGTTCTCCGAGCAGAACCAGCCGCCGTTTGTTGAGCCGCAGGCGTGGCACCGCATCGTTTCCTTCTCTGACGATCTGGAATGTCAGCTCAGCTTTTTCTGCTCGGCGGAAGATTTCTATCATAAAAAATACGGTCTGACGCGAACGCATTCCGAAGTGATCAACGCGGTGCAGTACATCAAACCGGGCAAAACGCTGGATTTAGGCTGCGGCGGCGGACGTAACTCGCTGTATCTGAACCTGCGTGGGTTTGACGTCACAGCCTGTGATAAGCACGAGCAGAGCATTGATTCGCTGAATAACATCATCAAGAGCGAAGCGTTGGAAAACATCCGGGCGGGCGTTTACAACATCAATCTGGCGGAAATCAAAGAGCAGTACGACTTTATCCTGTCGACCGTCGTGCTGATGTTTCTGGAACGCGATCGCATTCCGCACATCATCAGCAATATGCAAGACAGCACCGTTAACGGTGGCTATAACCTGATTATCGCCGCGATGTCGACGGAAGATTGCCCGTGCCCCATGCCCTTCTCCTTTACCTTTAAAGAAGGCGAGCTGAAGAACTATTATGCCGACTGGGAGATCCTCAAATACAACGAGGATATGGGTGAGTTGCACAAGACGGATGCACACGGCAACCGTATCAAACTGCGCTTCGCCACGCTGCTGGCAAAAAAGCCGTAAATCGCTAAAAACGCTATTCGTTAAAAACCTAAGTCGTTAAACACTTAAGCCATAAAACAGAAAAGGGCCGATTAATCGGCCCTTTTGTTTGCGTGGTATCTGCGTGAATCAGCTGGCTTTGCGCTCTGCCGCGATGCGGTAAGCCACCAGATCTTCAATCGTCAGTACCGGCATGTTGTGCTGCTTGGCAAACGCGATCACTTCCGGCGCGTGCGCCATTGAGCCATCATCGTTCGTCAGTTCACACAGAACGCCAGACGGCTTCAGGCCCGCCAGCGTCATCAGGTCAACCGTCGCTTCAGTGTGACCACCGCGCGTTAACACGCCACCCGGTTGGGCGCGCAGCGGGAATACGTGACCAGGGCGATTCAGGTCGCTCGGCTTGGCGTTATCCGCAATCGCGGCACGAATGGTGGTCAGACGGTCAGCAGCGGAAACCCCCGTTGTCACGCCTTCGGCAGCTTCAATCGTTACAGTGAACGCCGTTTGGTAATGGCTGGAGTTCTTCTCCACCATCATCGGCAATTCCAACTGCTGGCGACGCTCTTCCGTCAGGCACAGGCACACGATGCCACTTCCGTGACGAACCGTCAGCGCCATCTGTTCAACGGTCATATTTTCAGCGGAGAAGATCATGTCACCTTCGTTTTCACGATCTTCATCATCCAACACCAGCACGCCGCGGCCATGACGCAATGCATCAAGTGCGCGTTCTACGCGTTCGGTAGGATTGCCAAATTCAGAAAGTAATGTCTGATTCATGGTAAAAAACCTCAATGTTATTATGAATTACCAGAATCAGGGCGAGCTTGAGGAGTAACCATTACGACTGGTTGCATAGCAATGGCTAACAAAAATAACGCGAGCGGGCATATAAGCCCGACAGATACCGTTACTCTCTCCCATCCGGACTTTAACCGTCGGCCCCGGAATTACACCGGATCTGCTGACCCCACGTTGCGAAATCGATAATCAATATCGAAAAACACAGCATGAGCGCTCGCGGGCTTCCAGTATGTATACTGGTTTACCGCCGGTGGGGAATTACACCCCGCCCTGAGAATAAGCGCATTTACTATAACGCTAATACCTCGATAGGGCAATTGATCCGCCGCAGGAAATAGGGCAAAACGTATGCTGAATTACAGTAAAATTATGCTGCATATGTGCAAAGCAGGGAGCGGATTTAGTTTATCCATCCCACAACTCGCATTACACTTGCTATACCCTAAATAATTCGAGTTTCAGGCAGGCGGCAAGAGAAGGACAAATTCGTCGGGAACGAATTTGACCAGCCAACGGCTGGCCTTCGGTGAGAGACAGGATGTCTCTCATTTTATCCCGATGAGCTTACTCAGGTAAGTGATTCGGGTGAGTGAACGCAGCCAACGCACATGCAACTTGAAGTATGACGGGTATATAGTAGTGACCTTACATAACCTAATCAGGAAAGCGACATGATTGACCCAAAGAAGATTGAGCAAATCGCCCGTCAAGTGCATGAATCTATGCCAAAAGGTATCCGGGAATTGGGTGATGATGTGGAGAAAAAGATTCGTCAGGTCTTGCAAGCACAGCTGACCCGATTGGATTTGGTGAACCGTGAAGAGTTCGATATTCAGACGCAGGTTCTGCTCCGCACGCGCGAGAAGATTGCCCGTCTGGAACAGCGTATGACCGAGCTGGAAGCGAAATTGTCTACGGAAGAAAAGCCCGCCGCAGCGCCGGAAAACGACTAATCCTTCCCCTATCATCATCGCGATGCAACGCCCTAGTCAGGGCGTTGCTCGATTCCCAGACCGCAATATTCAGAAGAAACGAACTCAGTGGGAAAGCAGTTCAACCGACTTGCGCGGCAGGAACAGCCATAGCACGGCCAGCATGATTAACGCATACAGCGATTTCCAGCCGATCATCAGCAATAGCGCACAGCAGAGCAGGCCCCCGATTGCCGCCATCACGCGCGCACGCCCTTTCAACAAACGCCACCCAGCCAACATACACAGCAGATAGATCAGTACAAAGATGCCGTTCGCGTACACAATCAGCATATCCAGCGGTAGCCTGAGCCAGTAAATTAACAGGCAGCACACCAGACAGCAGGTCACCACAACCGACAGCGCATTTACCGGCGCCTGCCCCGCAGACAGCGTCGCCAATGCACTTCCTCTCGGCGCCTGCGACCAGACGAGACGGGCGAAACCCTGCGTATAAATATTCACGCTGGCAAAGCAGGCCAGATACCCGACAAAGCAGGCAATCCACAGTGCATGTTCACCAAACAACTGCACGACGATACCCGGTAGTGAAGCCGTTGCGGCAATCCCTTCACCGTAAGCCTTAAAATGCAGTACCGCCACCGTACATCCCCAGTAAACCGCGCCAGCAACCAGCATGCCGATGAGTAAAGCCCGTGGGAAATCCCGCTCCGGCACCCGAAACTCCGTCGCCATATGGGCAAACGCTTCAAGACCCACAAAGCACCAGAACATCACGGCCAGCGCGCCAAAGGTGTTAGACCATGACAGTTCCTGTACCGACGGCCAGGGAATGTGCGCGGGCGTAATATCGCCCTGCCACCAGATGGCAACGACCAACCCCACCACCAACATCGCGATAACGATCTGAATGTTGGCGCTAGACCCCGCACTGCGTAGGCCAAGCAACCAGATGCCGCCCAGCGTCAGCAGTTGTACACAGAGCAACCCCAGATCGCTCCAGCCAAATGCCGCTTGCCAGAACCCGGCAGCAATCTGCAAGGCAGCAGGTAGCCCCAGCGGAATAACCGACAGGAATAACCAGCCAGTCACTCGCGCCATACGCGGCCCAAAGGCCAGGTTAACAAAGTGCGCGGCTCCGCCCGCATTAGGAAAATGTTGCCCCAGTGCAGCAAAGCCAATGGCGATAGGGAAAACAAACAGAATCAAGATCGGCCACGCCCACAGGCTATCCTGCTGCGCCAACTGTGCAACCAGCGCGGGAACCGCAAACACACCGGTTCCTAGCAGAGAGGTAGAAAGCAGTCCCACGCCCTGAATCAGGCCAAGCTCTTGTTTTAATCCTTTTGCTTCACTCACAACGTTTCACCTTTTCTTGCTTTTTACACCACACACGGCCGGGACTAAGAATAAAAAAAGCCTCCACTAACGGAGGCTTCTCTCACCCACTGCATTCGCAAACTTATGCTTTCGCATAGATAGTGCTATCAGGCGTTGGCTTTCAGCACATCGCGGATGCGGGCTTTGTAGGATTCGACCTTCTGCGGCGTCATCATACGACGCTCATCATCCTGCACCACGCCGCCAACATCGTCGGCAATACGCTGCGCAGACTGTAACATCAGTTTAAAGTTTTGGCTGGCGTCGCCGTAAGACGGCACCATCATGAAAATAGACACACCAGGCGTTGAGAATTCGGACATCGCGTCCACATTAAACGAACCAGGTTTAACCATATTCGCCAGGCTGAACAACACCGGACCGGCACCCGCCGGGTTCACATGACGATGGAAAATGTTCATTTCACCAAACTGGAAACCGGCCTGAAGCAGGCTTTGCAACAGCAGTTCGCCGCCAATAACCCCGCCCTGATGCGCTACGACGTGCAGCACCAGAACCGCTTCTTTTGCCGCTACGGGCTCAACAGGCTCAGCGGGTTGCTGAGGCTGTGCAGGTTGAACCTTCTCATGCAGCGAATGCGCAGCAGGCTGCTGCGGGGCAGATGGCGGCGCATCGTATGCAAATGACTCACGCGGTGTGTCGATGCTCGGCTGGGTAGACGTTTCTCTGGGATTAACAACCTGCGGGTTGCTATCGCCACGCACCTGCGAACGCGGAGAATCCACCGGCGTGGCTTCATCCAGTAAAGGATCGTAAGAAGAGACGGGAGACAGGTGCTCGAACGGCGATTTCGCCTCAGGGCGAATCTCTTCACGTACACTGTTGTTATCAAATGACTGATTATCAAATGGTCGGTTATCAAATGACGAATTATCAAATGACGCGCTGCCAAATGAGGGCTCACTCTGTTGCGGACGCGCACCCTTCACGCGAACTTCGCCAACGCCTTCATCCAGCTCGTCAAGCGGCGCTTCATCACGCGCTTTCTTTGCACGTTTAACCGGGCGGTCACGAAAAAGGGACGAGCGCTCTTTACGGCTAGTCCACAAGCCGTGCAGTAACAGCGCTATTATAGCGATCGCGCCAACAACGATTAATATCAGACGCAAGTCCTGCATCATTGCTATCCCAATTGTTCCAACAATACATTGCCACCACGGCAAATACTTATACTACTAACTCTATTTGCCTGAGTACACAAGTGCAAGCCTGCACGGTACTTTATGACAATAAAGATAGATACAACGCACTTTTTTGCTGTTTTTTCATCCAAATGCGGGCTAGTCAGCATAAGATCATCCCGATATGATGCCTCAACAAACAAATGACTGAGTATATTGTCACTATGTCTTTCGAAAAACCGTCTTACGGCAACACCGCAGGCCAGGTTCGCAGCGGAATACACTATTTTCTTGCCGGATGGCGTTTGATCTCACTACCGGGCATCCGGCGTTTCGTCATCCTTCCCTTACTCATGAACATCGTGCTGATGGGCGGCGCTTTCTGGTGGCTTTTCACCCGGTTGAATGATTGGATTCCCCAGCTAATGAGCCACATTCCAAGCTGGCTGCAATGGCTCAGCTACCTCATTTGGCCACTCGCCGTCCTCTCCATCCTGCTGGTATTCAGCTACCTATTCAGTACGATAGCCAACTTTATTGCCGCACCGTTTAACGGCTTGCTGGCGGAACAGTTGGAAGCAAAATTAACCGGCCAGACGCTGCCGGACAGCGGCATGCTCGGCATCGCCAAAGATGTCCCGCGGATTATGAAGCGTGAGGTCCAAAAGCTGGCGTATTACCTGCCACGCGCGATTGTGCTATTGCTTCTCTATTTCATCCCCGGCATCGGGCAAACTGTCGCGCCAGTGCTGTGGTTCCTGTTCAGCGCGTGGATGCTGGCGATTCAGTACTGCGATTATCCGTTTGATAACCACAAAGTGGGCTTTTCCACCATGCGGCAGGCATTACGCCGCCACAAGGTCGCCAATATGCAGTTTGGCGCCCTAGTCAGCCTGTTTACGCTGGTGCCTTTTTTGAATCTGGTCATCATGCCCGTCGCGGTATGTGGCGCAACGCAGCTGTGGGTGGATCGCTATCGGGATCTGTCTGCGACGCTGCCGAAAAAAGCGTCATAAAAAGAGCATGTGCACTGGCTGATCACAGCCAGTGCTTTCTATTGTAATGAAAAGATATTTCTTAAGAACATAACGATATAGCAATTCTTTACTTCACTGAAAGGTGTGAACGAGTATTCTCTCTACGTTCGCAAAAATTTCATACAGTTATAAGGACAGGCTATGAGCAAGATCTACGAAGACAATTCTTTCACAATCGGCCATACGCCGCTGGTTCGCTTGAACCGTATCGGCAACGGACGCATTCTGGCTAAAGTGGAATCCCGCAACCCCAGCTTCAGCGTAAAATGCCGTATCGGCTCCAACCTGATTTGGGATGCAGAAAAACGCGGCGTTCTGAAACCAGGCATTGAGCTGGTTGAACCTACCAGCGGAAACACAGGGATTGCTCTGGCCTACGTCGCAGCGGCTCGCGGTTACAAACTCACGCTCACCATGCCAGAAACCATGAGCATCGAGCGCCGTAAGCTGCTGAAAGCGCTGGGCGCCAATCTGGTGCTGACCGAAGGCGCGAAAGGTATGAAAGGTGCCATCGCCAAAGCGGAAGAGATTGTCGCCAGCGATCCGAGCCGTTATCTGCTGCTGCAGCAGTTCAGCAACCCTGCTAACCCAGAAATTCACGAGAAAACTACCGGTCCTGAAATCTGGGAAGACACAGACGGTCAGGTTGATGTCTTTATCTCCGGCGTCGGTACCGGCGGTACGCTGACCGGTGTCAGCCGCTACATCAAGAACACCAAAGGCAAAGCCATCATCAGCGTAGCAGTTGAACCTACTGATTCACCGGTGATCTCTCAGGCGCTGGCTGGCGAAGAGCTGAAACCAGGCCCGCACAAGATTCAGGGCATCGGCGCGGGTTTCATTCCGGGTAACCTGGATCTGAAACTGATTGACCGCGTAGAGAAAGTGACAAACGAAGAAGCGATCAGCACCGCACGCCGTTTGATGGAAGAAGAAGGCATTCTGGCTGGGATTTCTTCCGGTGCCGCCGTTGCCGCAGCGCTGAATTTGCTCAAAGAGAAAGAGTTTGAAGGCAAAACCATCGTTGTGATTCTGCCTTCTTCCGGCGAACGTTACCTCAGCACGGCACTCTTTGCCGACCTGTTCACTGAGCAAGAACTGCAACAATAACCTCCCGGCCACACTCGAGCAACAAGTGACCAATGTGTTAAAAAAGCACCTATTTAGGTGCTTTTTTGTGGCACACTTCAAACTTTCTACTACATACAGATTGCTTTTCTACATCAGGTTTAGTATTTAACCGAACAATTATTTTGATGCGTGAAATTAATGTCAGACAAATACCACGCCCCATCACATTGTTTTTTGTCCTGCGCAGAACGGTTTTTCCCTGCGCACGATAGCCACATCGCCGTTTTGCGACCGAGGTTAAGATAATGGGTAGCGGGAGCGACGGTATTTGATGGTATTTTATCCAGGAAATACGTTTGACGGTTTTCTTGTCGCATCGTGGCCCGCCCCTGTAACATAAATCAGGAGCTAACCAAACAGGCTAAAGTTCAGTGAATCAGCTAAACTTTAGTTCCACAACATTAATCTAATCCATAAGTTGGGGAAAAAAGCATGTTCCAGCAAGAAGTGACTATCACCGCACCGAATGGCCTGCACACTCGTCCCGCTGCTCAGTTCGTTAAAGAAGCCAAAGGCTTCACTTCTGAAATCACCGTGACGTCCAACGGCAAGAGCGCCAGCGCCAAGAGCCTGTTCAAATTACAAACACTCGGCTTAACCCAAGGAACTGTGGTTACTATCGCTGCGGAAGGCGAAGACGAACAAAAAGCGGTTGAACACCTGGTCAAACTGATGGCTGAGCTCGAGTAATCGACGAGTTTTTTAGTGAACACCAGAATCGAGTAAGGTAGGGTTATGATTTCAGGCATATTAGTATCACCGGGTATTGCTTTTGGTAAGGCACTGTTACTGAAAGAAGATGAAATTATCATCAACCGGAAAAAAATCTCTGCGGATCAGGTGGAGCAGGAAATTGAACGTTTTCTGACTGGCCGTTCCAAAGCATCCGCACAGTTGGAAGCTATCAAGAAGAAAGCGGGCGAGACACTGGGCGCAGAGAAAGAAGCCATCTTCGAAGGCCACATCATGTTGCTGGAAGATGAAGAGTTCGAGCAGGAAATCATAGCCCTGATTAAAGATGAACATGCTTCCGCCGACGCCGCTGCGTTTTCCGTTATCGAAAACCAGGCTAAAGCACTGGAAGAGCTTGATGATGAATATCTGAAAGAACGCGCCGCAGACATGCGTGATATCGGGAAACGTTTGCTACGCAACATTCTCAATATGACCATCGTCGATCTGGGCGATATTCAGGATGAAGTCATTCTGGTTGCAACGGATCTGACGCCGTCAGAAACCGCGCAGCTAAATCTGGATAAAGTGCTGGGCTTCATCACCGATCTCGGTGGCCGCACGTCCCACACGTCCATTATGGCTCGTTCGCTGGAGCTGCCTGCAATCGTCGGCACGACCAACGTGACGCAGCAGGTCAAAAACGGCGACTATCTGATTCTGGATGCGGTAAACAACCAGATCTATCAGAATCCGACTGCGGAAAAAATTGAAGAATTAAAAGCCATTCAGCAGCAGTACAGCGCTGAAAAATATGAGCTGGCCAAGCTGAAAGATCTGCCAGCCATCACGCTGGATGGTCATCAGGTTGAAGTCTGTGCCAACATCGGTACCGTGCGTGATGTCGCGGGTGCTGAGCGTAACGGCGCAGAAGGTGTCGGCCTGTATCGTACCGAATTCCTGTTCATGGATCGTGAATCCCTGCCTACTGAAGAAGAGCAGTTCCAGGCGTATAAGGCAGTTGCTGAAGCCGTTGGCGCTCAGGCCGTTATCGTCCGTACCATGGATATCGGCGGCGACAAAGACCTGCCTTACATGAACCTGCCGAAGGAAGAGAACCCGTTCCTTGGCTGGCGTGCTATCCGTATCTGTCTGGATCGTAAAGAAATCCTGCACGCCCAGCTGCGTGCCATTCTGCGCGCGTCCAGCTTTGGCAAACTGCGTATCATGTTCCCGATGATTATCTCCGTGGAAGAAGTGCGTGAGCTGAAAGCCGAACTGGAGATGTTGAAAGCGCAGCTGAGAGAAGAAGGTAAAGCCTTCGACGAAAGCATTGAAGTCGGCGTGATGGTTGAAACCCCTGCCGCTGCCGCAATCGCGCCACATTTAGCCAAAGAAGTCGACTTCTTTAGTATTGGGACAAATGACTTAACCCAGTATACTCTGGCAGTTGATCGCGGTAATGAGCTGATTTCTCATCTCTATAACCCGATGTCCCCTGCCGTCCTTACCCTGATTAAGCAGGTTATCGATGCGTCTCATGCCGAAGGCAAGTGGACAGGGATGTGTGGTGAGCTCGCCGGTGACGAACGTGCTACACTACTGTTATTGGGAATGGGTCTGGACGAATTCAGCATGAGTGCGATCTCTATCCCGAGCATCAAGAAAATCATCCGTAATGCGAATTACGAAGATGCGAAGGCGCTGGCGGAGCAGGCATTAGCTCAACCGACAGCACAAGAGTTAAGCAATCTGGTGAGCCGCTTTATTAAAGAAAAAACGCTCTGCTGATTCTGCTTTACCTAATAGGTTTCAAGGTGGCAATCAGCACCCCCGACAGGCGATAGCTTCGCGGTCGGGGTAGCGAAGAAAGCCAATGCCACAACGACTTGAAAGATTAGGGTATACGCTGGCCCAATATTAATGCTTAGGAGAGAATCATGGGTTTGTTCGATAAATTGAAATCTCTGGTTTCTGACGACAAAAAAGACACTGGCAGCATCGAAATCATTGCCCCGCTGTCCGGTGAAATCGTCAATATTGAAGATGTTCCTGATGTCGTATTCGCAGAGAAAATCGTCGGTGACGGTATTGCCATCAAGCCAACTGGCAACAAGATTGTCGCACCGGTAGACGGCACCATCGGTAAGATTTTTGAAACCAACCATGCGTTTTCCATCGAGTCTGACAGCGGCATTGAGCTGTTTGTGCACTTTGGTATTGATACCGTTGAATTGAAAGGCGAAGGCTTCAAGCGCATCGCCGAAGAAGGCCAGCGCGTGAAGAAAGGCGATCTCGTTATCGAGTTTGACCTGGCTCTGCTGGAAGAAAAAGCGAAGTCTACTCTGACACCAGTGGTTATTTCCAACATGGATGAAATCAAGGAATTGACCAAACTGAGTGGTACGGTCGTGGTCGGCGAAACGCCGGTTATCCGTATCAAAAAGTAAACCGCCCTTCTACGGATGGTCTACTACGTTTGCACGAAACGGCACCCGGATGGTGCCGTTTTCGTTTCAGGCTTTCCAGCGCGGCACGCACAGGCGAATCACTAATCCACGCTGTTCGCCGTTGTCCGCCTCAATATGCCCACCGTGCGCCAGTACCACTTTGCGGGTAATCGCCAGTCCCAGCCCATAGCCCTTGCCAGACAGCGGCGAATCCACACGAATAAAAGGATCGAAGATGCTGGAGAGCTTACTTTTCTCCACGCCGGGCCCCTGATCGGCGACCAGAATCGTCCACTCATGCTCGTTGCCAATAAGCGATACGGAAACCTGCTGTTCGGGCGCTGAAAAACGGAGCGCGTTGCGCATCACGTTATCGACCGCCCTACGCATCAGCTCCGCGTTGCCTTTAATCGTATAGTCCTCGTCTTCATCCGCCGCAAGTAGGATTTCGACGCCGGTGACCTGCGCTTCATAGCGCGCATCGTTGACGACGGCCGTCACCAGTCCCAGTAAATCGAAATAGGCTTCCTCAATGCCAGAATGCTCCGTGCGCGACAGCGTCAACAGCTCGCCAATCATCTTATCCATCAGCAGCGCTTCGCGCTCAATACGTTGTAAGGAGTTTTCGACATTGTCTGGGTTTTGCCTTATCAACCCGATAGCGAGCTGTAAACGCGCCAACGGGGAGCGCAGCTCGTGCGAGACATCATGCAGCAACTGTTCACGCGCGCTGGCCAGACTGTCCAACCGCTCGACCATGGAATCGAAATCACGCGCCACATCGCTGATTTCATCATGACGCCTCTGCATCACCGGCAGCAGGCGTACGTTCAGATCGCCCTGCGCAACCTGATCAAACCCCGCGCGGATCTGGTTTAGCGGGCGTGCCAGACTCCATGCCAGTACCGAACTGAACAACAAGCCGCCAAACCCCGCGATGATCACAAACGGCACGGGTACGTTAAGAAACTCGACCGGACGAGGAGGACGGAATTCACTGCGCAGCAGTTCGGCGTCATAACGTATCTGGTACCACTTTCCGGCAGGCCCGCTGACCTGCTTGATGATATGCGAAGCACGCGGTTCGTTACGCCGACCCGGTGCAAAATCATCGCCAGACATCGCATTCTGCGGGGCGGAATTCAATTCCTGCTCCGACAGCGGCAACGGCGATTCCGTGACGGAAATATATTTCTGCTCTTCTTGCGGCAGCAGCGACATCACATCGTTCAGCTCACCCAAACCGCCATGTTGCAGCGCCGCCGCCACCATCTCTGTTTGCATCGTCGCAATGCGGGACACCACGATCTCTTCCAGCGGCTTATGGCGCTCGCCGTAAAACGAAAAAGCCAGCCACAGCAACTGAGACATGACAAGGAACGTCAGCCAGAAACCGAGCAGTATCTTCCAGAAAAGCCTTCCACGAATCATCATCAGCGAATCCGGTATCCCACGCTGCGCACGGTTTCAATCGTCATCGTATTGCCCGGCAATGCGCCGAGCTTCTGACGAATATTGCTGATGTGCACGTCCACGCTGCGGTCATAGGCTTCACGACGACGCCCCAGACATTTTTCGGACAGTTCATCTTTTGACACCACCCGTTCGGGGGAACGTAACAGCAATTCAAGCAAATTAAATTCAGACGCCGTCAGATCAAACGGCTGCCCACGCCATTCGCTGATGCGCGTCGCGGGATTCAATACCAGATCGCCACTGGCCGCCACGCTTTCATCCCGCTTTGTACTGGGCTGATCGTCATAGCGACGTAGCACCGCCCGCAGCCTTGCCACCAGTTCACGTGGGTAGCACGGTTTAGGCATATAGTCATCGGCGCCCATTTCCAGACCGATGACTCTGTCGATGTTGTCGCCTCTCGCCGTCAGCATAATCACGGGAAGCTGTTGGGTTTTTCTGATCTGACGCAGCACGTCAATCCCGCTCATATCCGGCAGCATGACATCCAAAATCATCGCGGTGTAATCTCCCGACATCGCACCATCAACGCCTTCTTTGCCCGTCAGTACCCGCGAGGTCGAAAACCCTTCTGCATTCAAATACTCACAGAGCATATCGCCCAGCTCTACGTCGTCATCGACCAGTAAAATATTCATATCCTGTCCTCATTAATCGGGTATACCCTACGTATTCGAGTTGCGGGAAGGAAACGCACAAGCAGCTTGAAGTATGATGGGTATAGATGCTGTATTCTCAGGCCTGGCGTGAATATTCGCAGCCAGATTTACTTAATCCTTACCATTTCTTTCAGCAAAGATTACCGCTACCTTTACGGACTCGGGGTAAATTACTCACCTGCGTTATTTACTTCCGTTGATACCCTAAATAATTCGAGTTTCAGGCAGGCGGCAAGCGAGGGAATCCCGATGAGCTTACTCAGGTAAGTGATTCGGGTGACTAAGCGCAGCCAACGCACATGCAACTTGAAGTATGACGGGTACAGATGCATTCATTAAGGACGACTCCCCCTGATGCAATCACGATTTTTTACACGACGCCGTACGACGATAGCGCTTGGCATTATCGCCGCTGCCGTGCTTATTCACTTGTTTTTCAACAAGCCCGCGCCTACGCCAAACGCGCAGACCACCGCCGCAGAAATTGCGGATCTTGAACAGACGGTACTTGCTGACGGCAAAATTGAAGCGCAGAAGCAGGTCAGCGTCGGTGCTCAAGCCTCGGGACAAATCAAAGCGCTGCACGTCGAACTCGGCGATAAGGTCACAAAAGGGCAATTGATCGCCGAGATTGATGACCTCACCCAACAGGACACGTTAAGAAATGGCGAAGCGGCGCTAAAAAACATTCAGGCTCAGCGAACCGCCAAACTGGCGGAATTGCGTAACAACGAATTGAGCTGGCAGCGCCAGCAAATGTTGATGAAACGCGGCGTTGGCGCTCAGGCCGACTACGATAGCGCGAAAGCCACGCTCGATGCCACCCGAGCCAATATTGACGCGCTGGACGCCCAGATCGTTCAGGCACAGATTACCGTCAACACCGCCAAGGTTAACCTCGGATATACCCAGATTCGTTCACCGATGGACGGCACCGTGGTGGCGATTCCGGTTGAAGCGGGCCAAACGGTCAACGCCATCCAGACCACGCCGACCATTGCCAAAGTCGCCAATCTGGACACCATGACCATCAAGGTGAAGATTTCAGAAGCCGACGTCGTCAAGGTGAAAACCGGCATGCCCGTATGGTTCAGTATTCTGGGCGAACCGAATAAGCGTTACGAAGCCACGCTGAGCTCGATTGAACCCGCGCCGGATTCCATCAATACGGATTCAACTACGACGTCATCCAGTTCCAGCAGCAGCACCAGTTCATCATCCAGCACCGCGATCTATTACAACGGCCTGTTTGATGTGAAGAACCCTGACGGCGTATTGCGCATTTCCATGACGGCACAGGTGTATATCCTGCTGTCGTCGGTGAAAAATGCCATTGTCGTCCCAGCGACGGCATTAACCTCGCGTAATGGCATGTGGTACGTGCAGGTCATGAATGCGAACAAGAAGATCGAATTGCGGCTGGTCACGCTCGGCCTCAATGATAACGTGCGCACCCAGATCCGTTCAGGGCTCAGCGTGGGGGAGCAGGTGGTTGTCAGCCCATCGTCCGGTGATGTCGCGTCCACGCATCCCGGCCCACCGATGGGGATGTAACGCATGTCCACATCCTTACTTAAGCTGACCGGCATTACCCGCCGCTTTTCCAACGGCGAGCAGGACGTTACCGTCCTTAAGGACATCAACCTGACGATCAATCAGGGAGAAATGGTGGCCATTGTCGGCGCGTCCGGCTCGGGAAAATCCACGCTGATGAATATTCTCGGCTGTCTGGATAAACCGTCCTCCGGTGATTATCAGGTGGCGGGGCGTGCCGTTGGTGAGCTGGATAACGACCAGTTAGCGGAACTGCGTCGCGAGCATTTCGGTTTTATTTTCCAGCGCTATCATCTGCTGGGTGACCTCAGCGCGCTGGGGAATGTCGAAGTACCGGCCATTTATGCCGGTAAAAGCCGGCTGGCACGTCGTCAGCGGGCAGCGGAGCTGTTAACCCGTCTGGGACTGGAACATCGCCTCCACTATCGTCCCAGCCAGCTTTCCGGCGGTCAGCAGCAGCGCGTGAGTATCGCCCGTGCGCTGATGAACGGCGGTGGCATTATTCTGGCGGATGAACCAACCGGTGCGTTGGACACCCACAGCGGCAACGAAGTCCTGAGCATACTCCGCGACCTGCACAAACAGGGCAATACGGTCGTGATCGTCACCCACGATATGACGATTGCCGAACACGCTCAGCGCATCATCGAACTGCGCGATGGCGAAGTGATTGCCGATCGACAAACGCGTCCCGAAGAGGCCACAGCGCCGTTATCTGAAGCCGCAAGCTCTCCGGCAACTTCCGCACTTAATCAGTTCAAAGACCGCTTTATTGACGCGTTTAAAATGGCGCTGCTGGCGATGAATGCCCAGCGGATGCGCACCTTTTTGACCATGCTCGGCATTATCATCGGCATCGCCTCCGTCGTCTCGGTGGTCGCACTGGGAAAAGGCTCACAGGAACAAGTGCTGGCCGATATCAACTCGATGGGCACCAGCACGTTGGAAATTTTCCCCGGCAAAGATTTCGGCGACATGGATGCCAGCGCCATCCAGACGCTGCGGGCCAGCGATATTCAACCGCTCACACAGCAGCCCTACGTGCATAGCGTCACGCCTTCTATTTCCACCAGCGTAACGATGCGCTATGGCAACATTGCCGTTTCCGCCAGCGTTTCCGGGGTTGGCGAGCAGTTCTTTACCGTACGTGGCTACACCCTGCAACGCGGTGTGCTTTTCCCTCGCAGCAGCGTCGATGAACTGGCACAGGACGCGGTGATTGACAAAAATACGCTTAACAAGCTCTTTCCCCACGGCGAGGATCCGATTGGGCAAGTCATTCTATTGGGCTCGCTGCCCGTCCGGATTATCGGCGTCGTCAGCAAGAATCAGGGCGGCTTCGGCAGCGATGAAAATCTGAATGTCTGGGTGCCGTACACCACGGTGATGAAGCGCATGGTTGGGCAGTCCTACCTGAAAAGCATCACGGTGCGGGTAAAAGACAATATTGATATGAACGTCGCCGAGAAAAGCATCACTGCACTACTGACGCAGCGGCACGGTACGAAAGACTTCTTTATCATGAACACGGACAGCATCCGTCAGATGATCGAGAAAACCACCACTACACTCACGCTGCTGGTGTCGATGATCGCGCTGATCTCGCTGCTGGTCGGCGGTATCGGTGTGATGAACATCATGCTGGTGTCCGTCACCGAACGAACCCGAGAGATCGGCGTCCGTATGGCGGTCGGCGCGCGCACCAGAGATATCATGCAGCAGTTTCTAATCGAAGCCGTACTGGTCTGCCTGTTCGGCGGCATCATCGGCGTGGGGCTGTCGCTGGCTATCGGTGTACTGTTCGCACAATTCAGCAGCAATTTCGCGATGATCTATTCCAGTTCCTCGATTATTGCCGCATTCCTGTGCTCCAGCCTGATCGGCATTATCTTCGGCTTCTTCCCCGCCCGACGTGCGGCGCGGATGGAACCGATTCACGCGCTGGAGCGGGAATAGTCATCAGTCAAAGACCCCGGTGGACAGATACCGATCGCCGCGATCGCAGGCAATCGCCACAATCACGCTGCCGGGGTTTTCCACTGCAATCCGCAGCGCGCCCGCCACCGCTCCGCCGGAACTGACGCCACAGAAGATACCTTCCTGACGCGCCAACTGCCGCAGCGTATTCTCGGCGTCGATCTGTGTCATATCCAGAATACGATCGACCAGATCGGCGCGGAAAATGCCCGGCATATAGTCCGGCGTCCAGCGGCGAATGCCGGGAATGTGGCTGCCTTCCGCAGGCTGTAGCCCTACCGTGCAGATTGCCGGATTCTGCTGTTTCAGATAGCGACTGACGCCGGAAATCGTGCCGGTCGTTCCCATACTGGAGATAAAGTGGGTCAACTTACCCGCCGTCTGCTGCCAGATCTCCGGGCCAGTCGTGAGAAAGTGCGCCAGCGAATTGTCCGGGTTATTGAACTGATCGAGCGTTTTCCCCTCTCCCGCCAGCACCATCTGTTTTGCGCGATCCCGCGCCCCTTCCATCCCTAACTTACGATTAACCAACACCAGCTCTGCGCCATACGCGCGCATCGCAGTCTGACGTTCATAGCTCATATTGTCCGGCATCAGCAGGCGTAGCCGGTAGCCTTTTACCGCCGCAATCATCGCCAGTGCAATGCCGGTATTCCCGCTGGTCGCCTCGATCAGTCTGTCACCGGGGGCGATGTCGCCGCGATTCTCCGCCTGCTGGATCATGGAGAGTGCCGCCCGATCTTTTACCGATCCGGCGGGGTTATTCCCCTCCAGCTTCAGCCAGATTTCGCTCTTCAACCCCTGCGTCAGGCGCTGCAATTTCACCAGTGGCGTATTACCAATACAATGCTCAAGCGTTGTCACAAGTTGAGTCCTAAAAAACCTCACGCGTATGGCGTGAGTGAGAGAAAAGAGTAAAGTTAGTGTTTATTCATTTGCCGCTTCACGCGCCACTGCAAGGCGCTTTTGATAAACAGCGTCAGTATCGCCATCACGGTTAACAGCGCCGCCGCAGTAAACGCGCCGACACTGTTATAATCCTGATGCAATAATTCGACCTGCAATGGCAGCGTATAGGTTTCACCACGAATCGAGCCAGACACCACGGATACAGCGCCAAACTCGCCAATCGCCCGAGCATTGGTCAGAACCACGCCATACAGCAGCGCCCAGCGAATATTCGGTAACGTCACCCGATAGAACACCTGCCAGCCCGAGGCACCAAGCAGCACGGCAGCCTCTTCTTCCTGACTGCCCTGACTCATCATCACCGGAACCAGCTCCCTGACCATAAACGGGCAGGTCACGAATATTGTCACCAGCGCAATGCCCGGCCAGGCAAACATCAGCTGTAGCCCCTGTTCATCCAGCCAGCCGCCAACAGGCCCGTTGGTGCTGTAAAAAAGCAGATACAATAAACCCGCTACCACCGGCGAAACGGCAAAAGGAATGTCGATCAGCGTGAGCAGTAGTTGCCGCCCCGGAAACTGAAAGCGCGTGACCAGCCAGGCCAGCAGCGTACCAAAGACCAGATTTACCGGTACGACAATCGCGACCACCAGCAGCGTGAGACCAATCGCATGCAGCATGTCAGGATCGCTCAGGTTACGCCAGACGCCCCCCAGCCCGTGCGCCAGCGCCGCGGCAAAAATTGACACCAGAGGGATGACCAGCATGATGAGCGATAATATCACGCCCAGCGCAATTAGCGCTGCTCTCCCCCAATTGCGCCCCTGCTGAACGGGATGAGCCTGACGGCGAGTCGTCACGGTAGGAATCTCAGCCATTACACGCTCCGGGTCCGTTGACCAAAACGACTTTGCAGCACGTTGACAGCAAACAGGATCAATAAGGAAGCCGCTAACACAACGGAAGCAATCGCGCTCGCGGCAGGGAAATCAAACTCCTGCAAGCGAATAAAAATCATCAGCGACACGACCTCCGTCTGCCAGGCAATATTCCCTGCAATAAAGATGACCGCGCCAAACTCGCCCAGACTGCGGGCAAACGACATCGCGGTGCCCGTTAAGAGCGCCGGGGTTAATTCCGGTAAAATGACATAGCGAAAACACTGCCAGCGATTTGCTCCCAACGTCTGCGCCGCCTCTTCGTATTCCGGACCCAACTCTTCCAGCACCGGCTGAACGGTCCGCACCACAAAGGGAATGCTGGTGAACGCCATCGCGACCGTAATCCCCAGCCAGGTGTACGATACCTTGATACCGTATTCTGCCAGCCATGCGCCGTACCAGCCGGTCGTTGAAAAGAGCGCGGCCAGTGTCAGCCCTGCTACGGCCGTGGGGAGCGCAAAGGGCAAATCCATCAATCCATCCAACAAGGCCCGGCCGGGAAAGCGGTAGCGCGTCAAAATCCACGCCATTAACAGGCCAAATCCCGCATTAAATACCGTCGCCAGCCCCGCAGCCAAGAGCGTCACCTTGTAAGCGGCTACCACCTGCGGATTGGAAATCACCGTCCAATACTGCGCCAGACTCATTTCCGAGAGCTGCATCACCAGCGCACTTAAGGGCAGTAACAGAATCAGACAGACGAACAGCAGGCTGCTGCCCAGACTCAATGCGAATCCCGGCAGCACCCGTTTACCTGAACCAGAAAAGACGTTACCCGGCCCCAAAGCCATTACTGACGACCAGCCGCCAGCAATTTATCCAGTTCGCCACCCGTGTCAAAGTGGGTTTTCATCACCTGTGGCCACGTTCCAAACTGATCCTCCACCCGGAATAAGGTGGTCTCCGGGAAGCGGGATTTCAGCGTTTGTGTCAATTCAGGATTATTCACGCGATAGTAAAAATCCGTGATAATTTTCTGCGCTTCCGGGCTATACAGATAATTCAGATAGGCTTTTGCCGCCTGCTCGGTGCCGTTCTTCTCGACATTCTTGTCGATCCACGCCACGGGGAATTCCGCCAGTACGTTGACCTTCGGGACGATCACTTCGTAGTTCTCGGCACCATACTCATTACGGATGTTATTCACCTCGGATTCAAAGCTGATCAGCACATCACCCAACTGACGTTCCACAAACGTGGTGGTTGCCCCGCGACCGCCGGTATCAAAGACTGCAACGTTCGCCAGAAAACGGGTTATCCACGCACGAGTTTTGGCCTCATCGCCGCCGTTGGCTTTGCTGGTCGCGCCCCAGGCCGCAAGGTAGGTATAACGAGCATTGCCGGACGTTTTCGGATTCGGGAAAATCAGTTTAACGTCATCACGCACCAGATCGTTCCAGTCGTGGATCCCTTTAGGATTGCCTTTGCGAACCAGAAACGCCATGGTGGAGTAGAACGGAGAGCTGTTATTCGGTAAACGCGCTTGCCAATCGGCGGGGATCAGTTGCCCACGATCGTGCAGGATCTGGACGTCGGTCACCTGATTATAGGTCACGACATCAGCCTTCAGGCCTTGCAGAATAGCCAACGCCTGTTTAGACGAACCGGCATGCGATTGTTTGATCGTCAGCGGATCGTTAGGGTGCTGCGACAACCACTGTTTTTCAAAGCCGGGATTGAGCGCCACAAAGAGCTCACGCGACACATCATAAGAGCTGTTCAGCAGCTCGGTAGCAGAGACAACACTCTGCCCACCCAGCAGCAATGACAGCGCCAGAGAACCTTTCACCAGCCAGCCTTTCACCTGTACTTGATTCATCTTATGTCCTGCCAGAGTTAGCGCCTATTCGGTAGGCTTTGTTATGGGGGATCTATCGTTTGCATAGCCATTTTTTGAAAAAAATGCACTTGTCAGCGCAACTCAGTGTAGGGGGAAGTGATGGTCAACATATAACCTTTATATATAACATTTCGGAGTTTTTAAGCGCTAAAGGGCATAACCCCGAGGCAAGAGAAACGTAAAGAAAAGGGGCGATAAAGTAGCCTGATGGGAAGTGAAACGTTGAGAACGGAGAGAATTGGTAAGAATGGATGCCTGCGCAGGTGCAGGCATCAGGAAAACGCGTTGGATCTTACAGCGATAAAAGCTGATCCAGAGACGGCGCGAAGAAGTAGCTGCCGCTGACGGCACGCGTAAAGCGCAGCATCTCATCACGTTTACCGTCACGATCGCCGAACATGCTCAGCAACTGCTGCTCAATGTTATGCAGACGTGCACAGTAGGCGACAAAATAGAGCCCGTTTTTCCCGCTCGCGGTGCCATAAGGCAGGCTCTGGCGCAGAATCTTCAGCCCTTTGCCGTCTTCCTTTAAATCCACGCGGCTGAGATGTGATGTCACAGGGCGCTCATCGGAAGACAACTCTTCGTTATCCTGCTTCGTACGCCCGATCATCTGTTCCTGCTGTTCCACGCTAAAACGCTGCAACTGCTTCAGATTGTGTTCCCAACGTTGGGTAAACACGTAGCTACCGCCTGCATCCGGCTGGCCTTCAGGGATAATCGCCACAGCGTGACGGGCATCCCCCTGCGGGTTTTCCGTCCCATCGACAAAACCACTTAAATCGCGATCTTCCACCCAGCGGAAGCCGTGCGTCTCTTCTTCGATACGGATCGCACCACCAAACGCAGCCAGCGCCGCCTGAGCCAGCGTGAAGTTCACATCATGGCGCAGCGATTGAATATGGATCAACAGATCGCGCTGCGTAGCAGGCGCGAGCCCGTTGCCCAGCGGCGTAAAAGATTTCAGTTCCGCCGCGCCGTGGTTGCAGTCCAGATCGCGCCAGACATCGTTGCCAAATGCCAGCACCGCACCTAATCCCGCATCGGGATACTGCTGCTGTAACGCTTGTAATGTCTGACAGAATTTTTTGCATCCCTGCCGGATAGCATCAAACTCTCCCTGAATCATCGCTTCCATAAAGATGGCAAAACGGCGGTGTTCCAATAAAATACCGCTTTGAATTGGTGTCATTTCTGCTTCCTCAAGCGTCAGTTTTTTCTTTTGTTGTTATGGTTTACGACTGTTTACGGCGGCTCTGGCTGGTGCCAGACAGCACCGTTATCATACCGGAAGCCGCCTGACGTTTACCTTGCGTAAAGACAAATTACAGCCTTTACGAGACGCTCCTTTATAAAGCGGATGTGTTACGCCCCTGCGCATGCCACACAATTTTGCTCACTTTCCAGTTCTTCAGGATATCGTCCGGCGGCATCAGACCTTCCGGGCCGCTCCATTCGCCGGAATAGACATAGCTAATATGCGTACTCTGCGGGGCGGCACATTCCACGCTCTGCGCATCATCACCTTGCCCTAACTGGCAGGATTCAAACGCTTTGCTGTAGGTATTGTTAAACGCATCACCGATTTTCACACCGCCTGCGCTGCCAATCGCGGGATCCATGACTTCAACTTTGCGTACGCTGCCCTTCGGCTGGCCGCTGATGATCATCTTCACGTCTTTACCATCCAGCGCCTGATAAAACGCGACCAGTTGACCGTTGGAAGTACCCATTCCGCTACGCAGTTGATAACCACCATCCAGCGCGCTCTGTAGCGCCCCTTCAGACAGTGGCGTACCGGCATTGATACCACCGACACCCGCATCGCTCACTTCCAGCGAACTGCCGAACCAGTTAAACGGTGACAGGCTGGACCAGGAGAAATGGGAAAGCGTGCTGCATCCACTCAGCACCAGCGGTAAACCCAGCACCAGCGATAAACCCAGCGGGCGAAAATTCATGGTATGTACTCCTCAAGATTGAGCGGCTTCCGTCATCAGCCACCCTGGTAAGATGGGGGTTGGAGTCTGCAAGCGACGAAAAGTGCCGTAAAAGACGGGATAATCTTGTGAGGGATTATAGAGGGCATACGAAAAGAAACCTACCAGAACCGCAGGCCTCCCGACACTCGGAAGGCCTGCGGGCAACATCAACTGCGCTGTGAGGCAAAATCCGTTAAGTCATAACGATGCGAGAACAGATCGTCCAGCTCCGTCTGGTGCGTAATCGCCACCACGGTACACGCAGGCAACGCCATCTTGACCAGCGCCAAAAGCTGCCTGGCGGCGTCATGATCCAGATTGCTGGTCGCTTCATCCAGATAAAGCGTATCGGGTTTGGCAATCAGCGCGCGGGCAAAGGCGACACGCTGCCGCTCCCCGCCGGAGAAGACGCGATCCCAATTCAGTTGCTCATCCAGACGATCGCGCCACGCGCCAAGCCCGACGCTATCCAACGTCTGACGCAGCATCTCGCTGTCGGCCAACGGCGGGTGTGGATAGCAGAGAATCTCTGCCAGCGTCCCCTGCCCCAGATAGCTTTGCTGCGGTAACAGCAGACTACGCCCTTCCGGTGCCTGCCAGCGACCATCGTAATAGGGCCACAGGCCGTTTAACGTACGCAGCAGCGTGGATTTCCCTAGCCCGCTGCGGCCAGAAAATTTACTCCAGCTCCCTGCTTCGCAGCTCAGATCCACATGTTGCAACAGCGGAGAACCCTGCGGCGTGGTGAAAGAAAGCTGATCAATACGTAAATCCTGTCCTACCGGCGCATCGACCTGTTCAGACTGGTGACGTTTGATTTCGTCCTTGAACTGGCTGAGACGCGCCATACTGGCAGAAAGAATCACGAACTCTTTGTACTTATGGATAAACCAGCTCAGTGCACCGTGTACCTGCGCAAACGCTCCGCGGATCTGCATCAACCCGCCCAGCGTTACCGTTTTACTCAGGAAGGCAGGCAGAGCGGCAAAGACCGGCACAATCTGGCTTACACGCATATAGCCCGTGGTGAAGAAGCCCAGATTACGCTCGGCATTCATAAAACGCCCCCAGTTCGACACGATGGCAGAGAAATGCCGCTGAAGATGGCTTTTCTCTTGCGCTTCGCCGCCGTACAGCGCAATTTGCTCGGCGTTATCATGCTTACGCAGCAGCGCCGCACGGAAATCGGCCTCTGCCTTTTGCTTCTCATAATTAATATTATGCAGACGCTTCCCGACCACATGCGTAATCAGGCTGCCGAGCAGCGTATACAGAATAGCGATCCAGACCAGATAACCTTCGATTACCCACTCTTTGCCAAACAGCGTAAAGCGCTGAACGCCCGATAATCCCCACAGAATGACGACGAAAGAGAACAAACGCGCGGTCACGATCAAAAATTCGATGACCAGACTAACGGCTTTGTCGACAAACAGGTTGATATCTTCGGCAATACGCTGGTCTGGGTTATCAATCTTGCCCGCAACTGACATGCGATAAAATGCCCGCTTCGCCAGCCAGCTATCCACCAGCTCGGCGGTTAACGCGGTACGCCAGCGGATAATCAGCAGTTTGGTAAACCACTCCTGATACACGATCGACCCGATATAGAGCAGGATGTAAACGCCGTATTCTTTCATCAGGGACATCAGCAAACTGCTGTCGAACGACCCTAACGCGTCATAAAACGTTTTGCTCCACTCGTTTAACAACACGTTGAGATAGACGATCATCCCGCCCATCGCGATGGCGATGAACAAGAGCAGCCATGCCTGCCAGCTGCGTTTGCCGCCCCAGAAGGGACGGCAGAGATCGACAAATTGAGCGACGACCTTCTTCACTCTTTCACCTCTTGCGGCAAGGTGATGTAAAGCACACGGTTATCCGGGTTATACAACTTCGCTGACATCGCACGAACGCTGTCCAGCGTGATGCTGTCCGCCAATGTAGAAACACTGCTCAGATAACGCGGATCGTCATAGTGGCGATAGCTCAGCAGCAGGCGGCGCTGTATGGTCATCAGATCGCCCTGACGCCCTTTTTCAGCACGGATGAACTGTGCTTTCTGGTCGTCCACATCTTCCTGAGTAATCTTGGTCGGCAGTTCAGCAAAGACCTGCTCGGCCAGCTTCCAGAGCTCCTGTGCGCGTTCCGGTGCGCTGGAGAAACTCACTTCGGTCTCAATACGCTGTTTTTTATCTTCCAGTTCACTATCGACACGCATCCGGTAAATGCCCAGTGCATCATCACGCAGGCTCGTCTTGAGATATTTATTCGCGATATTACGAGCAACGCTCACCTGCACCGCCGCCTGCGGCGTCCATGCATGCGGTGTGAAGCTCCAGGTACGGATATCGGCACGCGGTTCAATACTGATAGCCGATGTCGCCTCACGTTTACCCGGCAGCGCCAGATATGATTTCACTTCGCTGACAGGCTGACGCGGGATCGTCGCGAGATAGCGTTCAACCGCTGGCAACAGCTGTGCAGCAGGCATATCTGCGATCAGATAGTACGTCACGGGTGCAGAAGCCGCTTTATGCCACTGTGACAGCAAAGCTGGCGCGGAAACGTGCTTCAGTTCTTCAATTTCAGGCTGCTGCCAGGCTGGCCCGCCAAAACGTAATTTGGCGATATCACTGGCCCGTTTTCCTGAAACCGATTGATCGTCATTGGCTTTTTGACGCGCCAGACCCATCATGCTTTCTTTCATCACATCAGGATCGATGCCCGGCGCGACATTCATTTCGCGGTATAGGCCAAAAAGATTCGCCAATTCCTTAATCGGAGCCTGTCCACTCAGCGTCAACTGATCGGCATCATGGGAAACCATAATCGACAGGGATTTCTCTTTTTTCCAGTTAGCGAGCGCTTCTCCGCTCCACGTTGCGGGACCACTTTGCTCAACCAACTGGCTTGCCAACTGCGCCTGCCACGGGTTCATTGACGTCGCCATAAACCCAGCCTGACTCACGGCGGTCAGCCAGACTTTTTTACCGGCTTCCGGCGCACGCAGCCATACCACGCGGTCACCGTTGCTCAACTGCCACTGCTCAACTTTTTGTGCCGCAAACGTCTTCACTGCCGTGCGTTTTCCGCTTTGCGTCACCACTGGAAGTTCAGGGATGATTTTCTCTTTTTCTACCTGCAACGGTGCCAGCGGTGCCGCGGCCCACTGCGCCTGTAACTTACGAATCGCGTCTGGTTTAGGCAGCGTGAACGGCGTCGCACCCGGCACGCTAAACTGCGCCAGCGTATCCGGTGAGGCTAACCAGCGTTGTAGGTGGCGGTTTACCTCTTCTGGCGTGATGGTGCCCAGTATTTCCAGCGCCTCTTTACCGCGCTGCTGGCTGCCGACATAAGGGCGATCCTGCTGCCAGACGATGGTCAACTGCTGAACCCAATCCTCAAATTCGCGTTTCTCCGAGAACGTGCTCATACGCTGTGCCACTTCACGGATATCCGCCGTGATCTCTTTGATGTCCTGCTCGTTTAACGGATAGCGTTTTAACCGCTCAATTTCTTTCAATACCGCAGACATCGCGGCGTCATGACCACCCGGCATCACGTTCGCAAAAAAGCCCAGCGCAGCGGTGGTTTTACCGATATCCGATTTACGCACCACCAGGCTACTGGCATCTTGCGGCAATTCGGTTTTCTGTCGACGAATCTGGCGCGTGAGCGCAGACATCGTGATTTGCGTCAGCAAGCGATGGCGCAGCTCGGGTTGACCAAAGGTGTCTTTATCATTGAAACGATAGACAAACGACACCTGGCTGCTGCCGCTTTGGCTATCCTGCAAGCGTGCAACGTTGAGTTGTGGTTTCAGTAACGGCTCGTAGTAATCACGAGCTGGCACAGTCACATTAGGCAGCGGTGAAAAATAGCGTTGAATTTCACGTTCCGCATCGGCAGGCGTGATATCACCAATAATCATCAAACGCATATTCGACGGGTGATACCAACGCTGATAGAAATCCTGTAATACGCTGGCCGGCGTTTCATTAATCGACTGTTCCGTGCCAATCGTCGGGCGGGAAGGATAACGGGAATCGTGGCGAATCGCCTGTACACGCTGCTGGTTCATGCGTTCCGCTACGCCCAGCTTGCCACGCCACTCTTCCAGAATAATTTTGCGCTCATCGTCGAGATCGGCTTGCGACAATTTGGCATGCCCCGTCATCTGGCTCAGCGCCTGTAACGTCGTCCCCAGATCGCGATTCCCTTTTGGCGGGCTCATCATGTACATGGTGCGCTCGTAGTTGGTCACCGCGTTATAGCTCTGTCCGCGTCCCCATCCCTGCTTGTGCAGTTCCGTACTCACACCTTGAGGAAACGCGTCGCTGGCGCGGAACACCATGTGCTCCACCATGTGCGCCACGCCGGATTCGTTGTCTTTCTCATCAATCGAACCGACATCGACAATCAGGCGAATATCCACCCGCGATTTCTGCCCTTCCAACGGCACGAGGGTATAACGCAATCCGTTCGCCAGCGTTCCTTCTTTAAAAACCGGTAACGGACTTTTTATTTCTTCAGCCTGGCTCACCACGCTTCCCGCTAACAGGCCGACAGCCGTTAGCGATAACCAGCAACACTTCTTCCAGTTCATAACAACCTTTTCGTTTTTATGTTTGCCTGCAAGGCAATTCTTTGAGTGCATCAATGCAAAATGCCCCGCCAAACGTCAGCAAGTGACGAATGGCAGGGCATAGGATTTACCAGGTGTAAGCGACACCAAGCCAGAACTGACGGCCGGGTTTGTAGGTGACGGTCGTGGTATTAATATTCGTCTTCTGCTGCGTTTCAACTACTTTATCCAGAACGTTCAGCACATCCAACGTGATATCCAGCGTCTGCGTTTTGTATACCGGCTGAGAGTAAGAAAAACGCCAGTCATAGGAGATAAAATCGTCATATCGGGTAGATATATATTCTTTCGCCTCTCCGGTAAAGTCAGGTTCAGCGTTACAGGCAGGGCTACCACCAGGACACACCGTATTCAATGCCAGAGGAGTATATCCTTTGTAACCGGAGGTATAACCTACGCGCTGTCCCCAATTGAGGCGAATCGCTGGGAAGTAAGTATCCACATTCAAGAAAGCGGTCCAGGGCGTATTGAAATCCATCGCATCCATGTCGCCCTTATACATCAACTTACCATCAACAATAACCCGACTCTCATCGGTATTCGTATCATCGTAGTAAGCGATCGAATTAACTTTATTTTTCGCAATACCAGCACCCAGCTTCCAATTCACTTCTGCGAAACTGAAACGGTACGGACTGATAGGCTGCACTTCCAGAGACAGTGTATTTCCTTCTGTACGCCCCTCATTATTCATCACACGGTAGCGTTGCCCAGCAACGGTCATTGATTCAGCGCCAAACTGATCTTTCCCCTGACGATTAACCCACTTCGCCGTCCATACCGTATTCATAACACGCTGTGATAACCCCAGTGTTATTTCGTCACTGTAAGGCGTGTTTAAATCAGAAACGGTGTAATTATTACCCGTAATTCTTGAAGGATTAGAAACCCACGGTGCAGTGGACGAGGTGCGCCTTTGCGCGATATTCGTACCAATACCCTCACGTAGCTTATATGACAGCATACCCGAGCCATAATAGCGGTTGGCTCCACCGAACACGCGCGTAGAACGATCGCCGAAGACATCGTAAGAGGCAGAAAAACGGGGGGCGAAGTTCAGATTTTCCAAGAAATCATCGTAGCTAACACGCACGCCTGGGGTCACTTCCAGCCGACCATAGCTCATACTATTTTGCAGATAAGCAGCATAGCTGTTATAACTGACTTGCACTGAACGGGCTGGGTAGAGAATACGAGAACCTGCAAACTGCTCACCGGGAATACACAGTTGATCTCCGGGCAAACACACAACGTTGGGATTGACGTAGGTAGCATTCGCCGAGGCATTGCTCACATAAGCATCTTGAGAACGGTGATACTGTGCACTCGCAAAGTCAGCCTGCCAGCCGAAATCGACCTGATGGGTCATCCCCAATAAGAAGGCGGGGTTAAGTTCGTAATCCTGCTTTAACGTGGTGGTATTTTTTTCCGTGGCAAATGTCCCATAACCACCAATCTGTGAGGTGCGAATTGACGATTGCCAATCCAATGACTGGGAGACAAAACCTAACGAAGGCGCATTGTTGATCCAAGTAATAAACTCATTAGATTCATGTTCAATCCTGTTCTGCTCAGACTGATAGCCAGCCAAGCTAATCATTTTCCCCCAGTTAGCATTATGCTCCCACTCCATATTGAAGCGATAGCCGCCACCAGTATTAGTAAATGAACCGTTTTTAACATCTCGCTTATAATATTTTGATTCGTGTGGGGAATACATGCCCATCATGCGAATAATATCGCCATTATCCGCTAGATAAACGCCTTTTAGCAGGTAGGTTTCACTAATGCGTTCTTGATCGTCCCATTGTTGTAAATACTGATGATAATAGGGAATATCTGACTGCTGCCGGTTATAGGCAAAAATAAATCCCGCTTTATCACTTAATGGCTGATTAAAGGTGGCCGAGTAGAATTGCTTCTTAAATTTCGGCTGGTAGTACAGGTTAGTCGCAGAATAGAAGTCTTCGCTAATGTTGGAATCAATGTGATAACGGGTCCAACTATCGCTCGAGGTACGATAAGAAATCTTGCCAAATACGTTATCCAGCTTAGGGTCCATCAGCTTGGCATCCACCACTCCACCAGTGAAATCACCGTACTTAGCGGAGATATTGCTGTCAAATACTTCCAGCGACTCAATCAGCTCCGAGTTAATCCAGAACGATTGTGTCCCACCCGCAGGTAGATCTGTCGCATTGTAACCATCAGGATCAGTATCTAGCTGTCCCTTATTGGCTCCAGGGTTGATATTGCTATTATTCGATAACCCATCGATCATAAAGTTATTATTGTAAAACTTCTCGCCGTGGAACGAGACGTTTTCTGGTGCGAGTTCCCCCGGCGTATTGCTGCTATTCGCCGTGTTCGAGAACTGCACCGCGGGGTTATTCTTTAATAACTCCGGTATCGAACCGTTTCCGGTCGGCATCTTTTTAATCTGCTCGGCATTAATGATCTGCGTCCCCATTGACTGGCTGGTCGGGGTTGAGCGAACTAAAATGGTATCTTCACTATTTCCCGAAGAGGAATCACCCTGCTGCTCTTCTTCGGTTTCTGCATTGTTCTTCTGCTGACTTTCATCAACAGAGTTGTCGTTTTGCTGTGCGAGTGCAGGCCCTGATAATAATGACAATAGCATCATTAAATAGACGTTCTTATTCATTTATTCAAAATCCCCAGTGAACCTTATTATTTGAAAAATAAAATTATTTTTGTAATTACCGCATGTAACATGCATTGCTAATCATCAACCTGAATATGACCATTGAGTTTGAACACGATGGAAACCACCTGATTCTCAACGGGTGCTTCTGTTCGATAGCGCCAACGCGCCATGTCTTTCATCACGTCATCGCCAAATACGCCGTCTGGCGTTTCAGACAGAATCTGTACGTTAGTGACCGTACCGCTACCGGTAATATCGAATTTGACGCGCACTTTTCCTTCCACGCCCAGCGCTTTTGCCCGAGCGGGATAATTCACGCGGCGATGCAGCGCTTTAAAATTTTGACTATTGCTTTTCCCAGCCCCACGAGCCGCCTGACCACTATCGCTCTCGCCCACTTTGGCGGTTGTTGCGCTCCCCGGCATACCAACCGAAGATGGCATGGGAGAAGGAGCATCACCGGTTTGCGCTGTCGCTACGGGAGACTCACTCTTCTTCTCGGTCTGTTGTGTCTGCTGCGTTCTGGCCTGCTGCGGTTCTTTCGGCTTCTCTTCCAGTTTCTTTTCAGGCTGTTTTTTCTCACGCACGAGCGGCTTTTTTTCCGCAACGGGTTTGCGCTCAATAACAGGCTGTTTAATTACGGGATTGGGGTGTTCTGGTAACGGCATTAAAATCGGCATCACGACGGGAGCCGGTTGAGCAACGGGAGGATCGGCTACGGGTGGTGATGTGTCGGCAGCCTGTGACATCGCAGCAGCCATCATGGTCACCTGCATGCTTCCGCCCGCGTTTCCTGCCATATCTTCAATGTTTTCTTTTGGGGAATAGTGCAATAGAAAGAAAACCGCCAGTAACGCATGCGCCACACAGGACAACACAAAAAAGGCCAGAGAACGCCAGTTAGGCACATCGGGGGTCAATGCTGTTGTTGGAGAGGAATGAGTAAGAGGAGCCAGCAATGCGCTGCGACTAGTGCGATTCGCACCCAGTAATGCCCCCTGAAGATTGTCACGACTCACTATCCAACTCCATCTCTTGAACTTCAACTTCCTGGTGTCAGTCGTGCAATCACAATCTTCCAGGCGATAAAATGTAAGCAAGATCAGAACATGAAAAAACATGTCAAGATCCAGCGTGCAACATTAATAAATAATAATACAAATGAGAATCGTTTTACAAATGAAAACTGTTACCCATAAAGTCTAACAAATTGCATGCAAAATCATTACAAATCTAAGTAATTCTTTGAGTTAAAAAGGAAAAAGTGCGCTCATGAGGCGCACATTTTACTGAAAGAGGAGTCTGAAGAGGGAAGCGGTGCAGAGGTTACGGCTTAGAGCTGGTGAAATAACAATCAATATTCCCGATCTTCAATCAGGCGTTTCCCCAGCGTAACGCTATCGACGATCTCATAGTCGAGTTTTTCATACATGCCGATCACGGCATCGTTGTCCTCACGCACCATCAGGTGGATCTTCGGGCAGCCGCGGGCAATGAGTTTTTTCTCCAGGCGGCTAATCAACGCATTCGCAATGCCGCGTCCGCGAAAATCAGGGTGTACGCCCAGATAGTATGCCGAACCACGGTGACCGTCGTAACCGCCCATCACCGATCCTACGATTTCGCCGTTCACCTCTGCGACCAGAAACAGATCGGGATCGTGATTAAGCTTACGTTCGATGTCCATTTCAGGATCGTTCCACGGGCGCAGCAAATCACAGCGCTCCCAGAGGGTGATCACGGCTTCAAAGTCATCCTGCCTGAATATGCGGATTTCCATCACAGTCGCCATTTTGCAATAAGGTAAATCGTGATTATCGCGTGATTTTTATCAGACGCAATCCAAAATTGCGCGACGCTATCAGGAATCACACAACGGGTGACCGGGGATCGATTTTATTGATGGTATACTGCCCGCCTGATTATTGTGCCACCCTCGCCAGAGAAACGAGATGCCTACTATGTCTGACGTCAACGCGGTAAAACATTTTTTGCTTAACTTACAGAAGGATATCTGTCAGCAGCTTGCAGCGGTCGATGGCGGAGCTGATTTCGCCGAGGATGAATGGCAGCGTGCCGAAGGCGGCGGCGGGTGCAGTCGCGTGCTGTCCGGCGGGCGCGTCTTTGAACGAGCCGGCGTAAACTTTTCCCACGTTACTGGTCAGTCATTGCCGCCTTCAGCCAGCACCCATCGTCCCGATCTGGCGGGCCGCAGCTTTCAGGCGATGGGCGTGTCGCTGGTCATTCACCCGCTGAGCCCTTACATCCCCACCAGCCATGCTAATGTGCGCCTGTTCATTGCCGAGAAACCAGGAGAAGAACCCGTCTGGTGGTTTGGCGGCGGGTTCGATCTCACGCCCTATTATGGTTTCAAAGAGGACGCGGTGCATTGGCACCAAACCGCTCACGACCTGTGTCAGCCGTTCGGTGACGAGGTATACCCGCGCTATAAAAAGTGGTGCGACGATTACTTCTTCCTGAAGCACCGTAACGAAGCACGCGGTATCGGCGGGCTCTTTTTCGACGATCTCAACGAGCCAGATTTTGCTACCAGCTTTGCCTTCATTCGTGCTGTCGGTAACGGCTTCCTCGATGGCTACCTGCCCATCGTCGAACGGCGTAAAGAGCTGCCGTGGGGAGAGCGCGAGCGCGAGTTCCAGCTCTATCGTCGTGGTCGCTATGTGGAATTTAACCTGATTTGGGATCGCGGTACGTTGTTTGGCCTGCAAAGCGGCGGACGCACCGAGTCAATTTTGATGTCCATGCCACCACTGGTACGCTGGGAATATCAGCATCAGCCAGAACCGGGTAGCCCGGAGGCTCTGCTGTATCAAGATTTTTTACCGGCCAGAGACTGGCTGGCAGAAAATCATACGCACAACAAGGAAGCATAAGTCATGCAGATTTGGGTCGATGCCGACGCCTGCCCGAACGTCATTAAAGAAGTGCTATTTCGCGCGGCGGATCGCACGCAAACACAGGTCACGCTGGTTGCCAACCAGACTATAAAAGTGCCGCCGTCGCGTTTTATCCGCACGCTGCGCGTCTCATCGGGTTTTGATGTCGCCGACAATGAAATTGTACGCCGCACCGAGGCGGGCGATTTGGTGATCACTGCCGATATTCCGCTGGCAGCAGAAGTGATAGAAAAAGGCGGTGCCGCGTTAAACCCGCGCGGCGAGCGCTATACGCCAGATACCATTCGGGAACGGCTGAACATGCGGGACTTTATGGACACCATGCGCGCCAGCGGAATACAAACCGGTGGCCCCAGCGCATTGAGTCAACGGGATCGTCAGCAGTTTGCTAATGAACTGGATAAGTGGTTACAGCAGGCGAAAAAACCGTAACGGTCTGAAGCATTCGCCATCCCACCGCTTCTGCTTTAGCAGGCAAGGCAGGATGGCAATGCATACTTAGCGATAGACTGGCAGTAAATCGAGGCTGGAAAGAATATGTATCAGCGCGGTGCCGATACCAAATAACAGCACCAGCGCAATCATCGCATTGCCGCCGCGCACGCGGAACAGCGGGCTACCGAAGCGGACGCGCGACGCGCGAGCCAACAGCGCTGGCGTAATCACCGCCCACACCGTCGCCGCCAGCCCGGCGAAACCAATCGCATAAATAAAGCCGTTCGGATACAGCAGGCCGCCGATAACAGGCGGAAGAAAAGTCACCAGTGCCGTTTTCGCTCTTCCCATCCGGCTATCGTCAAACTTCAGCAAATCCGCCAGATAATCGAACAGCCCCAGCGTTACGCCGAGAAACGAACAGGCAACGGCAAAGTTGGAAAAGACGGTGAGCAACACATCCAGATAAGGACTATTCAACACCCCACCCAACGCCTGCACCAGCACATCAATATTCCCGCCCCGCTCGGCAATCCCGATGAAGTCAGGACGAGCGATATTCCCCATCGTACCAATCAGCCAGATGGTATACATCGCCAGCGCCAGTACGCTGCCAATAAACAAACAGCGCTTGATGATCTGCGGTTCACGGCCGTAATGCTTCACCAGACTGGGAACGTTGCCATGAAAGCCGAAAGACGCCAGGCAGAATGGCAGCGTCATCAACACATACGGAAGATAGCTCGGTACTTCTTCCGCCACATTGAGTAAAACAACGGGCTTAACATTCCACAGCAGACTGCCGAACGTCATGAAAAAGGTCAGAACCTTCGCCGCCAGGAAAAAAGCCGTCATGCGGCTTACTGCCGCGGTACTCCACCACACGGTCAACGCGACAAACAGCGCAAACAGGAGGCCGCCAATGCGGGCGGAGAAATCGAGCGACATCTCAGCCAGCGTATGATGGATGATTGAACCACTCGCCGAAATGTAGGCGTAAGTCAGAATATAGAGGACAAAGGCGATCGATATACCGTTAACGACATTCCAGCGCTGACCCAGCAGATCTTTAGTCAGCGTATCAAAGCTGGAGCCAGTCGGATAATTGAGGTTGGCTTCCAGTATCATCAAGCCCGAGTGATACATGCAAAACCAGGTAAACACCAGCACGGCAAATGACCAAAAAAACCAGGCGCCCGACATCACCACCGGCAGGGAAAACATCCCGGCGCCGATAATCGTCCCTGCAATAATCATCGCCCCGCCAAACAGCGAAGGAAGACGTTTTTCTGTACCGCTTTTTGCTACTGTATTTTCGTTCACTGCGCGTGTTGCCATAGCCGATAGTCGCTCGTTGGTTTTTTTATCGAGTCTGGGGAAGGCCCCTACAGACGAGGCGGGATCATGGCATAAAACCAAAATTATTCCATTGATTTAACTTATGCCACGGTATGGAAAAAACCATGACCTGCTAAAACGACGTGTTATGTTGTAAGCGATTAAAGGGAAACGTAATTTAAGGATGATGTAATGCTGAAAGCGGCGAAATCTGTTTTATTCGATATTCTCTCCATGATACTGACATTTATTCTCTGGGTTATCTCTCTTCTCATGGTCACCTATTTACTCCCAGAGAATATCGTGTTCCCCGCCTTCGCGTTTTGCTTTATCGGTTCTATGTTGTTAAGCGACTATGTGGTCGACAAACTGCGATAAATAAAAAACCCAGCCGACTTATGGCTGGGTTTGTCTGTATTACTGGAAATAATTTACAGCGGTTGAGTTTGCGCTTCCACCACTGCCAGCGCCACCATGTTCACGATCCGACGTACCGAAGCAATTGGCG
This sequence comes from Pectobacterium sp. 1950-15, assembly GCF_037136835.1. Classification (NCBI taxonomy): domain Bacteria; kingdom Pseudomonadati; phylum Pseudomonadota; class Gammaproteobacteria; order Enterobacterales; family Pectobacteriaceae; genus Pectobacterium; species Pectobacterium sp. 1950-15. The sequence continues at coordinate 314,853 of NZ_JBBBQR010000001.1, forward strand.
TCAGGATGTGTACTGGCTTCGAGATCCCCATCAGTACCGGCCCCACCGTCACGCCTTCTGAAGACGACACGCGCAGCAGGTTATAGCTGATACGTGCAGACTCCATATTCGGCATGATCAGGATGTTAGCCGAGCCTTTCAGCGGGCTGTCCGGCATCTGCTCACGGCGAATCGCTTCCACCAGCGCGGCGTCGCCGTGCATCTCGCCATCAATCTCCAGTTCCGGTGCCAGTTTGTTGACCAGCGCCAGCGTTGCCCGCATCTTCTGCGCCGTCGGAGAATCCGAGGTGCCGAAGCTGGAGTGGGACAGCAGCGCGACTTTCGGTTCGATACCGAAACGACGCACGCTTTCTGCCGCCATCAGGGTGATCTCCGCCAGCTGTTCCGGCGTTGGATCTGCGTTGACGTAGGTATCAGCGATAAAGGTATTGCCGCTCGGCAGCATCAGCGCGTTCATCGCGCCCGCCGCATGTACACCCTCGCGGTAGCCGAACACTTTTTCGACCACGTCGAAATGCTCTTCATAGGTGCCAATCGTGCCGCAAATCAGCGCATCCGCTTCGCCACGGTGAACCATGATGGCACCAATCAGCGTTGGGTTGCCGATCACCGCGCGTTGTGCTTTTTCCTGCGACACACCGCGACGTTTCATCAGTTGGAAATACTCGCTCCAGTATTCTTTGAAGCGCGGATCCGATTCGTTGTTGACCACTTCGAAATCTTTACCGATGGTCAGTTGCAGCCCCAGTTTTTGCAGACGCATTTCAATCACGCTCGGGCGGCCGATCAGAATCGGGAACGCCAGACCCAGCGTGACCAGTTCCTGCGTAGCGTGCAGCACGCGCGCATCTTCACCTTCCGCGAATACCACACGCTTCGGCTGCTGACGCGCCTGTGCGAAGATCGGTTTCATGAACAGGTTGGTTTTGTAGACAAACTGGGTCAGTTTTTCGATGTAGGCATCGAAATCCTCGATGGGGCGCGTCGCCACGCCGGAATCCATCGCCGCCTTCGCCACTGCCGGTGCGATCTTGATGATCAAACGCGGGTCGAACGGTTTCGGAATCAGATAATCCGGCCCGAATGACAGATCCTGATCGCCATAGGCAGAGGCCACCACTTCACTCTGCTCCGCCAGCGCCAGATCGGCAATCGCGTGCACGCAAGCCAGCTTCATCTCTTCGTTAATCGTGGTCGCGCCCACATCCAGCGCACCGCGGAAGATGAACGGGAAGCACAGGACGTTATTCACCTGATTCGGATAGTCCGAACGACCGGTACAGATAATCGCATCCGGGCGCACTTCTTTCGCCAGCGGCGGCAGAATTTCCGGTTCCGGGTTAGCCAGCGCCATGATCAGCGGACGCGGCGCCATGGTTTTCACCATATCCTGCGTCAGTACGCCAGGGCCGGAGCAGCCGAGGAAGATATCCGCATGAGGGATCACGTCTGCCAGTTTGCGCGCGCCGTTATCTTCTACTGCATACGCCGCTTTAGTTTCTTCCATGTTTTCATCACGGCCGTGATAAATCACGCCGCGCGAATCACATACGACAATGTTGTGCTTCTGAAGGCCCAGCGCCACCAGCAGGTTCAGACAGGCGATAGACGCCGCGCCCGCACCGGATACCACCAGACGCACGTCAGAAATATTTTTTTCTACTACGCGCAGGCCGTTCAGAACCGCGGCAGTACAGATGATCGCCGTGCCGTGCTGGTCGTCATGGAAGACGGGAATCTTCATGCGCTCACGCAGCTTCTTCTCGATGTAGAAGCACTCCGGTGCCTTGATGTCTTCCAGATTGATACCGCCGAACGTCGGCTCCAGCGCAGCGATCACGTCGATCAGTTTGTCTGGGTCCAGTTCATCGACTTCGATATCGAAAACATCAATGCCGGAGAATTTTTTGAACAGAACGCCTTTACCTTCCATTACCGGCTTACCGGCCAGTGCGCCGATATTGCCGAGGCCGAGAACGGCGGTTCCGTTAGAGATCACGGCGACCAGATTGCCGCGCGCAGTATATTTGTAGGCTGCCAGCGGATCTTCCGCAATTTCCAGGCAGGGTGCGGCGACACCGGGAGAATACGCCAACGCCAGATCGCGCTGCGTCGCCAGCGGCTTCGTCGGGGAAACCTGAATTTTTCCGGGGATCGGATACTGGTGGAAATCAAGGGCGCTTTGCTTTAGCTGTTCATCCATCTTATGTACCTTTTCGGTTTTGTTGTGTCTGTAGGGTAAAGAGTACCCAGTATAGTGTTTGCCAATGGCGAAACTACCGAGGATGGCAAAAACTGAGGGGGAATGCTGGTTAATATAGTTATTTTATTTGACGGCTTTTCGTTCAGTAACCGAATACGCTACAGGAGGAAACCGCGCGGTGCAGACGCACCACGCGATAGAACAGAGAGTCAATAAAACAGATGGCGATAAGAGAAGATAGGGTGAAACTAGTGTTTGGCGGAGATCAAACTCAACACCGTACGGGCATTGCTGGCGCTGGTGGCGATCACATCCACAATGCCAGAACGCAGCGCAGCCAGAATCGCCGTTGCTTTGGTGTTTTCAGAGGCAATAGCTATCACATAAGGGATCTTGCGTAACTGATCGAGACTCAGCCCGATGACTCTATCGTTCATCACCGTATCCACAGGCCGCCCCTGAATATCCAGAAAAGCATACCCAGCGATATCACCGACCACGCCCTCGTCCTGGCGTGCCGTAATAATCTCCTGCGAGGTAAACCAGCCGAGCTGAACCATGAAACTGTTTTCGTTCATGTCGCCTAATCCCACCAGCGCAATATCCGCCTTGCTTGCACGTTCAAGCGTGTCATTGATCAAACGGTTTTGCATAAAGGAAGATTTCAGCGCCGAATTTTCAACATAAGCGGGCGCGTACAGCGTTTCGCTCGTGGCATTAAATTTCCGCGCCAGATGACGGCTGATATGATCGGCATCGATCAGTTCTCCATCGCGCTGCGTGCCACCAATGCCACAGATAAACTTGCAGTGCCGTTCAGGAAACACGCCCACATGACTGGCGACAGCAGCCACGTTGCGCCCCTGCCCAACCGCCACGGACATGCCGTTTTTCAAAATACTGGATAAGTAAGTAGACACCAGCGATGCCACCTGCTGGCGCTGTTCATCCTCATCATGGTGATCGATCGCAATCAGCGCACGTTTGATGCCAAAGCTCTTAATAAACTGTTGTTCAAGCTGAGAGCTAAATACCGGATGATAGCGGACATTGATTTCAACGATCCCTTCCGCCCGCGCACGCTTCAACAAACGTCCGACTTTGATACGCGAGATACCAAAGCGGCTGGCAATCTCTTCCTGCGTTTGTTGATTTTCATAATACGCGACGGCTATTTCCGTTAGTAATTCACTGTCTGAATCAAATTCACTCATGGCTAAACCCATTTTGGTTTCGCTTAGGGTCAATCACTCACCCTGTTCATTCAACAATGCTGAAACACTGCGCACCAGCTGGCAGAAATTCTCCGCATCCCATGCAGACCTACCAATAAATAACCCGTCAATATCGGCGCATTGAATAAGTTCGACCGTATTATGCGGATTCACGCTGCCGCCGTACAGAAGCGTAATACGAGAGGCAATGTCTTCGCCATAAAGGGCAACCAGCGCCTGACGCAAGGCAGAGTGGATATCTTGCGCTTCCTGTGCGGAGGCTGGCGTTCCCCCTTCACCGATGGCCCAGATAGGTTCATACGCAATGATGACCTGTTCCGCCTGCTGCGCGTGTAAACCCGCAAGCGCAATTTTCATTTGTCGAATGACGGTTTCTTTAGACACGCCCCACGCTTTCTCTTGCGCACTGTCGCCCACGCAAACCAGCGGACGCAGTTGATAACGCAGCGCAGCCTGCACTTTTTTCTGAATATCCGCATCGTTTTCCGCAAAGTGCTGCCGCCGCTCGGAATGCCCCAGCTCGACAAGCGACGCGCCGCAATCACTGACCATCAACGGAGAAACCTCACCCGTCCACGCGCCGTTGTCAGCATAGTGCATGTTTTGCGCCCCTGTCAGGCAATTCACCTTGTGCGCAGACAGGTGCTCGGTCACCTCCCTGATCAGCGTAAAAGGGGGGATGACAAAAGGCTGAATGCCTGCACCCGCCGCATCGTTAAGCTGTCTGGATAACACCGCGCAGTAGTCCATCGCATCCTGCCGGGTCTTATTCATTTTCCAGCTCGTCCCTATCATCACTTTTTTCATGTCATCTCCATCGCTCACACAGGGGCTTTCGCTCCATCGTAACAAAAGCACACCTGACAAACTTATATTCAAACCATAAACAAATGCCCGATCACTAAAACGGATAAAAAAGCGATCAATTGCATTTAATGTGATCGGATTCAAAGCTATTTATCAATTAAACCGTAAAATCCCATAAAACAAAAGTTCAATAAATGAACATATGAACAAAAACCATATCGGTTTACGATAAAAAAGGGGAAATTATGTCGACCGCAAAAAAACCTGTTGTTGCTCTGACTATCGGCGATCCGGCGGGGATTGGCCCTGAAATTTCCGTCGCCACCATGATGGATAAAGAGGTGTATGAAGAGTGTCGTCCTTTCCTGATTGGTTCAGTACCGATTGTCCGTCGCGCGATGGCCATCAAAAACTGTGATTTTTCGATCAACGTCATTACCTCTCCCGCCGAAGCCAAATTCACCTGGGGTACGTTAGATATTCTGGAAACCGGCAACTACGATTGCGATAGCATCGAATGGGGTAAGGTTCAACAGTTGGCCGGGAAGATGTCCCTTGATTACGTCATGAAATCCATTGAGTTGGGCATGGCAGGCGACATTGATGTGGTGTCCACCGCGCCGATCCATAAAGAAGCAATCAAACTCGCTGGCTGCAAACTGCCAGGGCATACCGAAATCTATCAGGTTGAAACCGGTTCGGATTACGGCCTGACGATGTTCCATGTGCAAAAACTGCGGGTATTCTTCGTCAGTCGCCATATCGCACTGAAAGCAGCCTGCGACTATGCGAATAAAGAACGTGTTCTCGCCTGCGTGCAGCAAATTCACCATGAATTCTCCGCGCTGAATATTCAAAATCCACGCATCGCCGTCGCCGCACTCAATCCGCACGCCTCGGATAACGGCCTGTTCGGTCATGAAGAGAAAGATAACCTGATTCCTGCCGTCAAAGCCGCTCAGGAAATGGGCATCAACGCGATAGGCCCGATTCCGGCAGATTCTGTTTTCCATCTCGGCAAACAGGGCCATTACGACGCCATTTTGTCGCTCTATCACGATCAGGGGCATATCGCTTGCAAGACACTCGACTTCGAGCGCTCCATCACCATCACTTTTGGCCTGCCATTTATGCGCAGCTCTGTCGACCACGGCACCGCTTTCGATATTGCGGGAACGGGAAAAGCAGGCACGGTCAGCATGCTGGAATCAACGCTGGTCGCCGCACGTTACTGGAAGATGAAGCACTAATGCTGGTTTCAGATCACCGGGGGAGAACACACCATGACGCGATATTTGGAAATTATCAGGGGCGGTAAAGGCTGGGGCGGACCGCTGCTCGTCAATGTCACACCAGGGAAAAAAATTGCTTACATCACCGGAGGAATTCGTCCCACCGTGGTAGACCGGTTGGCGGAGCTTACGGGCTGGGAAGCTGTGGATGTCTTCAAACACGGAGAACCCACAGAACAAGAGATCGGTTTAGTGGTCATCGACTGCGGCGGCACGCTGCGCTGCGGTCTGTATCCGAAACGGGGGATCCCGACGATCAACCTTCACCCGACCGCGAAAACCGGCCCGCTGGCGGAATACATTCGGGAAGAGATCTACGTTTCCGATGTTACGCCTGCGGGTATTCGGCTGCGGACGGAAGGGAAGCAAGGAGACAAACTGGGCATTGTGGCTGACGACCTCACGGGCGCGACCACGATCGGCGTTCTGCTAGCACGCAGCGGTATGAAAACCGCCGCCTTTTTTAACACCGCCTCGTTCAGCGATTGTGAGTCAGACTGGCAGGCCATGGTGATCAGCAGCGATAGCCGCCCCCTGCCTAAAGCTGAAGCGAAAAACCGGGTAAGGAATGCGACTCAGGCTCTGCTGGAACGCGGCGCGGTGTATTTCACCAAGCGGGTTGATACCACGCTGCGCGGCGGTATTGGCTACGAAATTGATGCCATGCTGGAAGTCTTACCGCAGGAAACCGTCGCGGTAGTGGTGCCTGCCATGCCACAGTCGCGCCGTATTGTGGTCGGCGGCTACTCGGTGATTGACTCCGTCGCCCTCTCCTGCACCGATGTCGCGAAAGACGTTCGTACGCCAGTGACGGAAACCTTTGTTCCCGGGTTGCTTAGCGAGCAAACGCATCATCAGGTGAAACATATTCCCCTGTCTTGCGTGCTAAAAGGCTATCACGCCATCAGCGATGCGCTGGTTCAGCAGCAGCGGGAAGGCGCGCGCGTCATAGTCGTGGATGCCATTTCACTGGCCGATGTGGAAAATATCGCTCGCGCGGTCACCAAGCTGAACTGGAATGTACTGGCCGTCGACCCTGGTCCCTTTACCGAGCGTCTGGCCTTTACCCGTGAAATGATCCGCGATGAGGAACGTAAAGAGCAGGCACTCATCCCGCAGGAACAGCAGCAGGGTTCTATTATCGTCGTCGCAGGCAGCGCAACGCCGGTCACCAAGAAGCAGCTTACGGCACTCATTGAAACCGACCCACGCGTTTGTCACATTCCCATTGATGCCGAGTTACTGATTGATAAAGAGCATTCGGCGGATATTGAAGTGGCAAGAGTGGTCAGGCAGGCACTGGACTGTGTGAAAACCCACGCCAATGCCATCTTCGTTTTTGAATCCGCATTAACGGGTCGCCTTCTCGATCTCAGCGTGGAAGAACAGCGTTTTGGACTGGCGCACGGTCAGGCAGCGGAAAATATCAATCAGGGGTTGGGAAATATCGTCAAAACGGTGCTCGATGCCGCCGCTTCAGAAATTAAAGGGCTGTACATGACGGGTGGAGACACCATGGTCAACGTGCTCAAACAGCTCGGTGCTAACGGTATTGAAATGGTGGATTACGTTATTCCTCAAACCGATCTGGTCAAGATTATTGGCGGTGAGTATGAAGGGCTAATTTGTGTCGGAAAAGGCGGATTAACCGGACCAGAGGATATTATCCACACCATTATTCATCATATTCACCGGGAAACACTGCAATAAATAAAAAAGTAACAACGATATAAAAAGAAAGTCGATATAAAAAACAAATCCGACGTATTGCATAGGTCTGATTAACAGGCCCGGATGTTGCTCTACCCTACAAGAGAGAAACACCATGAGAAATATAAACATTCTTGAAAAGATGAATAAAGTCCCTGGTGGACTGATCATTATCCCCCTGCTGGCGGCGATACTGATGAATACCTTTACGCCGTCGCTGTTGCAAATAGGCGGCCCCACAACGGCATTATTTAAAGCAGGCTCCAGCGCCATGATGGGAATATTCCTTCTCATCTGCGGCTCTTCCATTAATATTCGTCAGGCCGGATTACCTTTATATAAAGGTACGGTGTTATTAATGCTGAAATTCTGTGCGGGTGCGCTGGCGGTATGGCTGATGGGGACTTTTTTTGGCCCCGCCGGTTTCTTCGGAATTTCAACGCTGGCGTTTATTGCCTGTATCACCAGCTCAAACAGTTCGTTGTATATTGCACTATGCAGCAACTACGGTGATGCCAGCGATGCGGGCGCAATTTCCGTGTTCTGTATTAAAGACGGCCCCTTCGTCACGATGGTGGTTCTCGGCGTCAGCGGTTTAGCCAATATCCCGTTTGCGGCCCTGCTTTCTATGCTCATCCCGTTACTCATCGGCATGCTGTGGGGCAATCTTGACGAGAAATTCAAACAGCTTTGTGCCGCGTCACAGCCGCTGGTCATTATTATCATGTCGTTCGCTATCGGCGCGAATTCCAGTATGCACACCGTCTTTACGGCGGGTTTATCCGGCATTGTTCTGGGTATCATTTCTGCCATAACCGGACTGGTTTTCTACTTCCTGTACAACTTATTCCTGAAACGAAAAACGGCGCTGGGTGCCGCGCTGGGTACCACCGCTGCCAGCTCGGCCCTCACGCCGGCCATGGTGGCGCAGGCTGACCCCAGCCTTCAGGTTTTTGTTGATTCCGCCACGGCGCAATTAGCAACGGCCAGCATTATTACCATGCTCACCGCCCCCGTGCTCGTTGCCTGGTTTGATAATCGATTGAAGAAAAAAGGCGTCATTCCGTCGGGCGACGAAAATAACGCCTCACCGGCCGAACAGACGCCATCACTGAATACACACGCGGATAAACCCAAATAAGGTCAGAAAAAATGAGACGGATTATCTGGCAGGCAATAATCAGTTCGGTGGGAGACAATGCGGCATTATTTCTGGCAGAGAAACGTCTTATTCTTTTCAGCGATAGCGCCCCTAAAGATATTAAGGATTATTGCCTCACCCATCGTGATGGTGCGTTAATTCAGCCACTTTCCGTTCAGCAAAAAATGGAGTTATTCGGCGTCACCTATGCAATCAGCGCAATAGGTGATATCGCCAGCCAAAACCTGAAAGAACTCGGACACATCACGCTGTTATTTGATGGCGCAGAAAAGGCGGAGTTACCCGGAACCCTTCACCTGATAGGGCCAGTACCCATGGCCTTATCAGCACAGGGAAATATAACGATTTTCGAAGAGTCATAACGCGCCAGACAGTAAGACGCGACTATTTTTATCAACCTTTATCTTTAACACGCATTTACCTTTAACAAACTTTTATTTTTAACGAAATAAGGACCATCGCCATGAAACCAATCGCTATTGGCGCAGATGATGCCGCCTGGAGTTTACGCGATATTCTCACCCGCTATCTGGACTCGCTCGCTATTCCCTGGGTCGACTTTAGCAGCGACAAAAATCAGGACAACACCATCTACCCCGACGTCGCACATGCGGTCGCGGTGTCGATTAAAGCGGGAACGTACGAACGTGGGATCCTGCTGTGCGGCACCGGCATCGGTATGAGCATTGTGGCAAATAAGGTGACTGGCGTACGTGCAGCACAGTGCCATGACACCTATTCCGCTCAGCGGGCCAGAAAAAGCAACAACGCGCAGATTATCGCGCTTGGCGCGCGGGTCATTGGCCCCGAGCTGGCAAAAGAGATTGTGGGTGCCTGGCTGGATGCCGAATTTGAAGGCGGCGGCTCTGCATCGAAGGTTGAAAAAATCGGCTATTACGAGCATCAGGAAAGCGCCCGTTAAGCACCGCTGGCGACGGCGTTTGCACAACCACGCCGCGCCAATCCCTCTTCGCAACTGCTTTTCCAATGACAGCAATCAGAAAAAGCGCATGTCATTCTGCCCACCAATGGTGCAGTGTGGCATGGCGCGGCGGACACGATTCCGCTCATTGTCTTTTTTGATATGCCAAGGAGCTCACTCATGAACCAACTCGACGCCCTTAAACAATTTACCGTGGTGGTCGCCGATAGCGGCGATATTGACTCCATTCGTCAATTTTCACCGCAAGATGCCACCACGAACCCTTCACTGATTCTGAAGGCCGCGACGCTGCCGCAGTATCAGCCGCTGTTTGATGACGCGATTGCCTACGCGCACCAGCAAGGCGGTAGCAAAGAGACTCAGCTTATCAACGCCAGCGACCGACTAGCGGTAAACATCGGGGCGGAAGTGCTGAAAAGCATTCCGGGGCGCATCTCTACCGAAGTGGATGCCCGCCTCTCGTTCGACCGCGGGATGTGCGTCGCCAAAGCCCGTAAACTGATTGGGATGTATCAGGAAAAAGACATTCCACGCTCGCGTATTCTGATTAAACTCGCCGCCACCTGGGAAGGGATTCGCGCCGCCGAAGAGCTGGAAAAAGAAGGGATCAACTGTAACCTGACGCTGTTGTTCTCATTTGCGCAGGCGCGCGCCTGTGCCGAAGCAGGCGTCTTTCTGATCTCCCCGTTTGTGGGCCGGATTTATGACTGGTATCAGGAAAGGCAGCCCATCAGCGACTATCAGGCAGACAACGATCCCGGCGTGATCTCCGTGCGTAATATCTATGACTACTACAAACGCCACCGCTACCAAACCGTCATCATGGGTGCAAGCTTCCGCAAAGTGGAGCAGATTCTGGCGCTGGCCGGATGCGATCGCCTGACGATCTCCCCTGCACTGCTGGAGCAGTTAAAAAACAGCGATGCGCCCGTTGAACGCCAGCTGACACCGTCAACCGAAGGGTTCCATCATCCCTCTCCGCTGTCTGAAGCTGAATTCCGCTGGGAGCACCATCAGGATCCGATGGCTGTCGATAAACTGGCGGAAGGCATTCGCCTGTTCGCTGCCGATCAACAAAAGCTGGAAACGCTGCTGGCGGCCAAGCTGTAACTTTTGGAGTCAAGCATGTCCTCTCGTAAAGAACTTGCCAATGCTATCCGCGCGCTGAGCATGGATGGGGTGCAGAAAGCCAAATCCGGTCACCCGGGCGCACCGATGGGCATGGCCGATATCGCCGAAGTGCTGTGGCGCGATTACCTCAACCACAATCCGGCCAACCCCAACTGGGCCAACCGTGACCGCTTCGTGCTGTCCAACGGCCACGCGTCCATGCTGATTTACAGCCTGCTGCATCTCTCCGGCTACGACCTGCCGATTGAAGAACTGAAAAACTTCCGCCAGCTGCACTCCAAAACCCCGGGCCACCCGGAATACGGCTACACCGCTGGCGTCGAAACCACCACCGGCCCGCTGGGTCAGGGGATTGCCAACGCGGTCGGGATGGCAATTGCCGAGCGCACGCTGGCGGCGCAGTTCAACCGTCCGGGTCACGAGATTGTCGACCATCACACCTACGCGTTCCTCGGTGACGGCTGCATGATGGAAGGGATTTCCCACGAAGTCTGCTCGCTGGCCGGCACCATGAAGCTCGGCAAGCTGACCGCGTTTTATGATGACAACGGCATCTCCATCGACGGCCACGTTGAAGGCTGGTTTACCGACGATACCGCCGCCCGCTTTGAAGCCTACGGCTGGCACGTGGTGCGGGGCGTGGACGGCCACGATGCGGACGCCATCAAACGCGCCATCGGCGAAGCCCAACAGGTGACCGACAAGCCGTCGCTGCTGATGTGCAAAACCGTGATTGGTTTCGGCTCACCGAACAAGGCGGGTACGCACGATTCCCACGGTGCACCGCTGGGCGATGCAGAAGTGGCGGCCTCCCGCAAACAGCTGGGCTGGACCCACGCGCCGTTTGACATCCCGGCGGATATCTATGCTGCCTGGGACGCCAAACCGGCCGGTCAGCGTAAGGAAGCGGCCTGGAACGAGGCGTTTGCCGCCTACGCCAGCGCGTACCCGGAACTGGCTGCCGAATTCACACGCCGCACCGGCGGTGAACTGCCGGCCAGTTGGCAGGCGGACGCCCAGAAATTTATCGAAGACCTGCAGGCCAATCCGGCGAAAATTGCCAGCCGCAAAGCCTCACAGAACGCGCTGGAAGCCTACGGCAAACTGCTGCCGGAATTCCTGGGCGGCTCAGCCGACCTGGCACCGAGCAACCTGACCATCTGGTCCGGCTCGGTCTCGCTGGATAAAGACCACGCGGGCAATTACATCCACTACGGCGTGCGCGAATTCGGCATGACGGCGATTGCCAACGGGATTGCGCTGCACGGTGGCTTTGTGCCGTACACCGCGACCTTCCTGATGTTCGTGGAATATGCGCGTAACGCGGTGCGTATGGCCGCGCTGATGAAAATCCGCAGCATCTACGTTTACACCCACGACTCCATCGGTCTGGGCGAAGACGGCCCGACGCACCAGCCGGTTGAACAGCTGGCCAGCCTGCGCGTGACGCCGAACATGAGCAACTGGCGTCCGGCGGACCAGGTGGAAACGGCGGTGGCGTGGAAATACGCCATTGAGCGTCAGGACGGCCCGACGTCACTCATCCTGTCCCGTCAGAATCTGGCGCAGCAGCCACGTACCGCTGAGCAACTGGCGAACGTGGCAAAAGGCGGCTACGTGCTGAAAGACAGCGACGGCCAGCCGGAGCTTATCCTGATTGCCACCGGCTCTGAAGTCGAGCTGGCTGTCGGGGCGTATGACAAGCTGACTGCCGCCGGCCGCAAGGTGCGCGTGGTGTCGATGCCGTCAACGGATGCGTTCGACAAGCAGGATGCAGCCTACCGTGAAGCGGTGCTGCCGAAAGCGGTATCGGCACGCGTGGCGATTGAAGCGGGTATCGCGGACTACTGGTTCAAGTATGTTGGCCTGAATGGCGCGATTGTCGGCATGACGAGCTTCGGCGAATCGGCGCCGGCTGAGCAGCTGTTTGACGTGTTCGGTTTCACCGTCGATAACGTGGTGGAAAAAGCGCAGGCGCTGCTGCAATAGCGCCCGCGGCAACGAAATAAGACTGCGATGTCGTACGCAAAAGGATCGCAAACGACGACATTGTTTGTGATCCAGATCAATTAATTCATTTGAGTACATTGCATAACGCCAGCGCCGCATGTTGATATTGCGGCGCAACACCACAAGTTGCATCAGCCTATTTTTATCGCGGCGTGCTACTGCTCCGGCAGGCAAGACCAAAGTAAAAATGCATTTCCTCTTTTTAAGAGGTGCATTTTTATTTTGGTCTTTTTTTTTGGCCTAATTGGCGTCAACACAGGGTAAAACGATGGATTATCAAAAAATGAATTATCAAAAACTTGGGGTCGACATCCTCGCGTTAAGCGGTGGCAAGCAGAACGTCAGCAAACTGACCCACTGCGCCACTCGCTTACGCTTTGAGTTTAACGACAGCGATGCTGTACAGGCAGACGCGATTGCCAAACTCCCCGGCGTCATCAGCGTCGTCGATCGCGGCGGTCAGTTTCAGGTGGTGATCGGCAACGATGTCCAAATCACCTATCGCGCGATTTTGAACGAGATTGGCGAGATGAACGGCCAGCGCCATGCTGACAGTAAAGAACCGCAGAAGAAAGGCGGCATTTTCTCGCAAATCATCAGCGTGATTTCCACCACCTTCACGCCCGTTATCCCGGCGATTACTGGCGCAGGGATGATTAAAGCCCTGTTAGCGATCCTCAAGCTGACGGGGTTAATTTCCGCCGACAGCACGACCTATCGCCTGCTGGACACTATCTCCGATGCGGCCTTCTTCTTCCTGCCTGTGCTGCTGGCCTACGGTGCTTCCATCAAGTTCGCCTGTAATCCGATTCTGGCGATGACAATCGCTGGCGCATTGCTGCACCCCAATCTGGCTCAGCTACTGGCATCAGGTGGCCCTATCAGCTTTATCGGTATTCCGGTGCGGCTGGCGGACTACGCCGGATCGGTGTTACCGATCATTCTTACCGTATGGATCATGTCTTACATCGAGCAATTTGCCGAAAAGATCTCGCCCTCGATGATCAAATTTTTCACCAAGCCGATGATCGTACTGCTGTTTACCGCGCCGCTCGCGCTGGTGGTGATTGGGCCTTTCGGTATATTCCTCAACGATCTGGTTGCCAGCGGTGCCGCTATCATCGACGGAAAAGCGAGCTGGCTTATTCCGATGCTGATGGGCGGTCTGCAACCGTTTTTGGTGATCACCGGCACCGCCTGGGCGATGACGCCAATCGCCACCTCGCAGCTGACCCGCAACGGCTTTGAGATGATCAACGGGCCCGGCATGCTGGCCTCCAACATTGCGCAAGGTGCCGCCACGCTGTGCGTCGCGTTTAAAACCAAAAACAAGAATCTGAAACAGCTGGCTTCTTCGGCGGGTTTCACCGCTCTGCTGGGTATCACCGAGCCTTCTCTGTACGGGGTGACGCTGAAACTGAAGAAACCGCTCATTGCCGCCATGATCGGCGGAGGTTGTGCGGGGATCTACGCCGGATTGGCCGGGCTGGTTCGCTATGCTTTCGTCTCACCGGGGTTGGCAGCACTGCCCGCCTTCATTGGTGAAAACCCGATGAACATCGTCCATGCGCTGATCACCTGCGCCATTGCGATTGTCGTCACGTTTGCCCTCACCTGGATCATGGGGTTCGACGATCCGGTGGATGAAACCGACACCACATCAACCACCAATAGCCAGTCGACACCGGAAAAAGAAGCCACCCAAAAACCGCAGGCGGCGGAAGTCCAAACTGAACAGCAAGCGATTATGAGTCCCCTGTCCGGTAAGCTGGTCGCACTGAGTGACATCAACGATGACGTCTTCTCACAGGGATTACTGGGACAAGGCGTGGCCATTATCCCCGACAGCGGTGAAGTGCTCGCGCCCGTCAGTGGCGAAATCATCACGTTCCTTGAGTCTAAACATGCCGTCGGTATCCGCGCTGACAGCGGTCTGGAATTACTGATTCATGTCGGCCTCGATACGGTGAATCTCAACGGCAAGCACTTTACCGGCCATATCAAACCGGGCGACCGGGTTACTGTGGGTGACAGGTTAATCAGCTTCGATCTGCATGAAATCACGCGTCTGGGCTATGACCCGATTACGCCAGTAGTCATTATCAACAGCGATGACTTCGCCAGCGTCGTCTGTACCGTGCCACAGCCGATCGCACCAATGGATACCATCATCAAAGTGAACGCCTGATCGCCCACAGCGGCATTGGGTGCCCTGCCCAATGCTTCTTCCGTCTTCCCGGATGTGAGAGAAACTATGCATTACCAACAGCAAAAACACTTCCCTGCGGGCTTTCTGTGGGGAGCCTCAACCTCGGCGTATCAGGTCGAAGGGGGGTGGCAGGCCGAGGGGAAAAGCCCATCGATCATTGATACATGCCAACACCCGGAAAACACCGCCGACTTCACCGTCGCCAGCAATCACTACCATCGTTTTAAAGAAGACGTGCAGCTGTTTGCGGAACTGGGATTAAAGGCCTATCGCTTCTCTATCGCCTGGACGCGTATTCTTCCCGACGGCACGGGCGCCATCAATCCGCTGGGCATCGCGTTCTACAACAGCCTGATTGATGAACTGAACGCGCACGGTATCGAACCGGTCGTCACGCTCTACCACTTCGATTTGCCTTATTGCCTTGAGGCACAAGGCGGCTGGCAGAATCGCGCGACAATTGACGCTTTTGTTCACTACGCCCGGACGCTCTTTACCCATTTCGGCGATAAAGTGAAATACTGGCTGACGATTAACGAGCAGAACACCATGATTCTGCACCCCGGAGCGATTGGCCTGCCGGAAGGCGGCGTTTTGCCGTCTAAAAAGGCGCTTTATCAGCAGAATCACCACATGATGCTGGCGCAGGCGCAGGTGATGGCGCTGTGCCACGAACTCGCCCCCAACGGCCTGATCGGTCCGGCAATCAACACCACCTCCATGTATCAGGCCACCAGCAAGCCGGAAGATGCCATCGCCGCGCACAACTGGGAAACGCTGCGCTGCTGGAGCTTTCTGGATGTCGCGGTACACGGCCGCTACAACGCGCTGGCCTGGCGTTATCTGGAAGATCGCGGTCTGGCGCCGGAGACATTGCCCGGCGATGACGAGATCCTGCAATCAGGCAAGCCCGACTACGTGGCGATTAACTACTACTCCACCGCCACCATTGCCGCCAGCAAAGGCGATGCATCGGATGTCAGCGCCCGCGCGGGCGATCAGCAAATCATGCTAGGCGAGCCCGGCGTCTATCGTGCGGCAGACAATCCGCACGTCGATAAAACGCCTTACGGTTGGGTTATCGATCCCGTGGGTCTACGCTTAACGCTGCGTAAAACCTACGAACGCTATCATCTGCCGATCCTGATTACGGAAAATGGCATGGGCGCACCGGATAAACTGGAAGCCGATGGCACGATCGACGATCAATACCGCATCGATTTTATTGCCCGCCATATTGAACAGATGCAGCTCGCCATCAGCGATGGCGTTGATCTGATTGGTTATTGCCCGTGGTCGGCGATCGATGTGGTCAGCACGCATCAGGGCTACGGTAAGCGCTACGGATTTATCTATGTGAACCGCGACGAATTCGATCTGAAAGATCTGCGCCGTATCAAAAAGAAAAGTTTTTACTGGTATCAAAGCGTCATCGCATCAAATGGCGCACGGCTATTTCCTGGGGCATCCTAATACTGACGCCCCAGTACATTCTGTTAAAACAGGGATAAGCTCACTCTGAATCACTCATGTTGCGGGAAAACGCCCCCGCAACCTGAAAGAGAAGAAATGGGTTATTATTTTACTGACGCTCCCACGGATATCACTCAAGAAACGCATGATGGCTGAACCGATAAAAGCAATAAAAATACTGAACAATAGCCTGGTGTTATCTTCCGATGCAGATAACAACGAAATCATTGTCATGGGGAAAGGGATCGGTTTTAACAGCAAAACCGGCGATATTCTCGATCCGGCCAAAATTGAGAAGACCTTTATTCTCAAGGATGGGACATCGCCACGCGAATTTGCCCGCCTGATTGAGCACGTCGGGGAAGAATATGTTCACATCGTGAATAAGATTATTGACGATGCGAATCGACAACTCCATGGTCGCTTGAGCGAACAGGTCTTTTTTACGCTGATCGACCACATCAGCTTTGCGATTGAGCGTTACCGCAAAGGCATCAGCATACAAAACCGTCTGCTGTATGAAGTAAAACGATTTTATCCGCAGGAGTTTGCGATTGCCTCACGGGCGCTCAGCGACATTAACCAGCAAATGAATCTGGAATTACCCGAAGAAGAAGCGGGCAATATCGCTTTCCATTTGGTCAACGCCCAAACCGATGTCCAGAATATGGAGAACACGCTCCAGTCGGTCAAAATGCTGAAAGATATCTTTAATATCATTCAGTACAACTTCCATATCGTGATTGATAAAGAGTCGATTAACTACTCTCGCTTCCTGACGCACATGCAATTCTTCATTCAGCGTCTGTTAGAAAATAGCCTGATTCACTCCAATGATGACTTTATTTTTGAACAGGTGACCAAAGAGTACCCTGATGCGTACAAATGTAGCCGACTGATCAAAGACTATATTCACAACCTGCTCAACATCGACATCTCTAACGATGAAATGCTGTACCTGATTATTCATATCGTCCGCATCACCCCGGAACAATAAAGCGCTTCCACCAGGCGATAGATTGATAAGTGGTTTTCCTACCGCTGCGGCACGTCGTCGTTCTGATGACCTCACAAGTACAACAGGCACAAGAACCCATCCCTGACAGCCCGTCGGGACAGGATACAGCCCACGCGGGTGACACGGCGATTACTGAAGGTTTTATCGCATTTTTGGTTACTGGGCATGTTCAATCCATAAGGCATTGGCTACTATCAGCCTCATAGGCAAATTATGGAAAATTTTTGTGGCAACGATTACAGATATCGCTCAAAAAGCCGGAGTGGCAGCCTCAACCGTTTCTCGCGTGCTGAATAACGATCCCAGCCTGTCCATCACCAAAGAAAAGCGTCAACTCATCAAGAAAATTGCCCATGAGCTGGCATATTTATCGCCCACACAGCGTAAGCAGCAGAAAAAAAGGTTAGAGAACTCGCTTGTGGTACGCTCTCATTTCAAAATGGATAATGACAACGTATTAAACCTCGCTGTCGTCCATTTTCTTACGCCCTCAGAAGAACTCAACGACCCTTATTTCACCGCCATGCGTATTGGTATAGAAAACCGCTGCCACCATTTTAATATTTCGCTACGCAATTTCTTCACCACCAATTTATCTTCCAACAGCCATACTTTAGCTCAGGCGCAGGCGATCATTTGCGTAGGGCACTTTAGCGATAGCGATATCGCCTTAATCTATTCATTAAATAAAAACCTGATCTTTATCGATTCTGCGCCCCTCGATAAAAAATGTGATGCCGTGCTTTTTGATCGGGAAGCGGCTGCACGCGAAGTATTACATTACATTGTTAAGAGCGGCGCTCAGCGCCCCGCATTTATCGGGAACAATGAGAGCCGACTGCATGTATTTCAAGAGATAACCCAACAATACGGTATCTACCACGAGTCGCGATGCAAGGTCAGCCAGCTATTCTGTATTGAGTCCGGCTATCAAGCGATGAATGAATTGCTGCAACACAAAGAGTGGCCTGATGTCGTGTTCGCCGCAACGGACATTATCGCGATTGGCGTGTACCGGGCGATTCAAGAGAAAGGCATTGCCATTCCCAGGCAAATAAAAGTGATCGGGATGAATGATATCCCCACGGCACAGCATCTCAACCCCAGCTTGACGACAATGCGGCTCTACCCTACTGAAATGGGCGAAGCCGCCGTCGATCTATTTTTAGAGCTGGTAGCGGGACGCTATTATAAAAAACACGTACAGGTTGGTTATGAGATGGTCTGGCGCGAAAGCTTCACACTCAGCACGATATAACAATGTCCGTTTATAATACGTCTCTGCTATTTCTGACCTTTTCCCTACCCTTATGAATCAGCGGCCAGAAAGCATCAATTAGCGGTTATTTTCCACAGCTGATTCCATCCTCCGTTATCATTCCATTGAATACCGGATGCGCCATTCTCCGTCGAACGGCTGCTAATATCCAAAAGCTTTCTGCTATTTCTATTCACGATTTTATAATAGCCATCACCCGCGTCTAAAATCAGCCATTGCTGGCTAAAATGGCCGGTGTTATACATTTGGATAATTTGCGCCCCTTCATCATTGGCACTGGAGGCAATATCGATGTACTTTCCACTATTAACATTCACCAGATTAAAATAACCATTACCAATCGCGTTAAAATAAAAACGCTGGCTGTCCCAGTTGCCATCGCTGTATTGTTCAAGCCATGCGCTATCTTCATGCGAACCACCCACGACATTGAGCGATTTACCGCTGTGCCGATTCGCGATCTTATAGCGTGTTCCGTTAATAAAATTGATTTGCGATTCAGCAAACGCGTCCAGTGCCCGGGTAAATTGCAATACATTGTTTGAAATGCGCGTCGTCGCCCCTAATGCATAGCCATCCGGCAACACGCTGGCATTACCCGCAGGTTCCCAATAAAAAACCCCAATCCCTTTATTTCCCGGCACCGCTTTAACCAGATTAATCGTATCCCTAATCGTCCAGTAACTGTCTGTCGGGTTAGTTTCCAGTCCGCCAACTTCAACAACCATGACTTCTTTACCATAGCGGCTCGCCATATCATTGAGATTGCTAGCCAGTGCGCCAGTGAGCTCCCAATAATTTTTCCCCTCCCAATAGGGGTAGAATGAAAAGCCAATCACATCGGTTTTCCCACCGTGCGTGGTGAGGAAGTTGTCAAAAAACCAGCGAGCGTTTGAATTATTATTCCCATGCGCCAAATGGCTGATCACCTTAGAGGAAGGGCTGACCGCTTTAACTGCATCATAGCCCGCATTCAGTAGCTGCGTTAAATTGGCAAACCGACTGGTACTGCCTTCCGGTAGTAAAATTCCCGGGTTCATTTCGTTGCCGACCTGCACCCATTCAGGCGTCACGCCTGCGGATATCAACGCACCCATCACCTCATGAGTGTGATTATAAACGGCCGTCGTTAATTGGCTAAGATTGTAATTCGCCCACGCAGCAGGCTTGATTTGATGACCAGGATCCGCGAAAACATCGCTGTAGTGGAAATCCACCATGACGCGCATTCCCATCGCTTTCGCACGCTGTGCGGCTGCTACCACACGAGTTTTATCCGTATAGCCGAGCAGCGTCCAGGTCGTATTATCTTTATGCCATAGCGCACTGGGATCGGGGTTAACAAAAATACGCAACCGTACAGCGTTTATGCCGTGATCGCGTAAGATCTGCAATACATCACGCTGGGCTCCGGTATCGTCACGCCAGGTGACTCCCCGATC
Organism: Pectobacterium sp. 1950-15; assembly: GCF_037136835.1. Classification (NCBI taxonomy): domain Bacteria; kingdom Pseudomonadati; phylum Pseudomonadota; class Gammaproteobacteria; order Enterobacterales; family Pectobacteriaceae; genus Pectobacterium; species Pectobacterium sp. 1950-15. The sequence goes on from NZ_JBBBQR010000001.1 coordinate 334,767, forward strand.
TTCCAATTGCTTTACCCAACCAATATCTGCGCCATAAGCAAACGGCTGTGCCGCTTTAGCCAGACTGGTTGCCATGAACCCTATAAATAGCATTAACAATACAGAGATCATTCCTGAATAATTATTCTTTTTCATTCATTTCTCCTTGAGGTAACACTCTTAAATGGTATTGATGACATAAATACCCAGGTACAGATTCAAGAATAGCGTGCGAGATTTATAGAAATAAATCTCACATAAGAAGCCAAGCAGCCAATATTAATGGCTGCTTGGCTAATTTCCTGATTTTTCACTTATTCTGCATACCGTTTTATATGGCGTTATTCTCACCATGACAGACATTTATTTTTTAATTAATTCGTTTTCCGTTTTCATCAAAGAAATGCAAATTTTCACTACGGCATGTCAGCGGAATCGTTGAGTAAGGCGCAATACTGTTGTCACCCGACAAATGCACCTTGAAATGGCTCACACCAGAGTAAGCCCCAAAAATATACGTGGCATTACCCAGCCTTTCAGTGACCTCACTATTGATCGACAAGCTGACATCTCCGCCATTCGGATCAATACTCAGGTGCTCAGGACGAATACCCACGGTAATTTTCTGATCGGTGTGCAAGCCGTGGTGGGCAAGATTAACGGAAAGTGTATTGAGCTGATTGATCAAGATGCTCACGTTATTCCCTTCGACCTGTAACACTTCACCTGGTAGAAAATTCATATTCGGCGAACCGATAAAACCGGCAACAAACAGATTCTCTGGCTTATGGTAGAGCTCCATCGGTGTGCCAACCTGCTCAATATATCCTTTGTTCAACACCACGATTTTATCCGCCAGCGTCATCGCTTCCACCTGGTCGTGCGTCACATAGATCATGGTGTTACGCATTTCCTGGTGCAGCCGGGCAATCTGCAAACGCATTTCCACGCGTAATTCGGCGTCGAGGTTTGATAGCGGCTCATCGAATAAGAACACTTTAGGGTCGCGTACAATGGCACGCCCAATCGCAACGCGCTGGCGTTGACCACCCGACAGTTGTTTCGGAGTACGATCCAACAATCCTTCGAGCTGAAGCGTCATCGCCGCCTTACGCACCATTTTTTCGACTTCGGCTTTGGGGTGCCCATTCATTCTTAACCCAAATCCCATGTTTTCAGCCACGGTCATATGCGGGTACAGCGCATAGGATTGGAAAACCATCGCAATCCCTCGCTCTGCGGGATCAAAATGGTTAACTAAACGGTTATCAATATGAATTTCGCCATCCGTGATCTCTTCCAGTCCGGCGATCATTCTCAGCAACGTCGATTTACCGCATCCCGATGGGCCAACGAATACCACAAACTCGCCAGAATTAATTTCAAGATTGATACGATGGATCGTCTCCGTCTTATCGTAACGCTTCACTATATTTTTTAGTAAAATATCAGCCATGTGAACCTCAAACTTTAATTTTCCATTGAGAGCGTATTACTTTACCGCTCCCGTCATGCTGGCGATAAATTGCTTCTGCATGGCAAAGAAGATAAGTAAACTGGGAAGTGTAGAAATAACCGTTCCAACCATAATCAATCCGAAATCTGGAGAATAAGCGGAAGCAAAACTCGATAGCACCAGATTGATCGTTTTTAATTCATTAGATTGAAGGACAATAAGCGGCCAGAGAAAGGCATTCCACGACGTCATGAAAACAATAATAAAAGCAGCGGAATAACTCGCACGCATAATCGGCACGTAGACGTACAGGAAAATTTTCCACTCAGCGACGCTTTCCACTCGCGCAGCATCAATCAACTCTCTCGGGAACGTTTTAGTACACTGCCTAAAGTAGAAAATAATAAAGGCCCCAGCCACTGTCGGCATGATCACGGCAAAGTGTGTATCCAGTAAGCCAGCCTTACCAAACATGGTGAAGAGCGGGATCATTAACGCCGCGAACGGGATCATCATCGTCGTTAATAGCGCCACATAGACACGTTCACGATTCTTGCTGGCATAAATTTCAAACGCATAGCCTGCGATAGAGCACACGACAAGCGTTGACACCGTACTGATCAACGCAATTTTTGACGTGTTCCAGAACACCAGCGCCAAATCCACCTGGCTCGTCAGATTGGTAAAGTTGACCAGTAATTGATCGCCAAACGTGAATTTCCCCATGTTGATTTGGCTGGTGCTATTCGTGCTCGACACCACCATCCAATAGAAAGGGAAAAGCGAAAAAATGCTCATCAACACGAGAAAAATATGCATGAGTATGCTGTTAACGTTACTTTTTCTCATCTCATCCCTTCCGTGCTGCTTTAAACTGAATCAGTGCCAATATTGCTGAAAAAACAACAATGACGTACGAAACCGTTGCCGCATAGCCAAAATTAGGCACAAACTTGAATGACAGGTTATAAATATAAAGCGATAACGTCAGCGTCGCATTTGCCGGGCCGCCATTCGTGATATTCATCGCTTCATCAAACAGCTGTAATGTACCAATGGTTGAGGTCACGCTGGTAAAAAGAATAACCGGTTTCAATAAGGGGATCGTAATGAAGAAGAATTGCTTAATCGGGCTGACGCCATCAACTCGGGCAGCCTCGTAAATCGACTTATCAATATTCTGCATCGCGGAAAGATAGAATATCATATTATATCCCGTCCAACGCCATGTAATGGCGATAATGATGGTCACCTTCGCCCAGAAAGGATCGGATAGCCACGGAATCGGATCGTCAATAACATGAATAAACAGCAAGAATGAATTAATCACCCCATCCAGCTCAAACATACTTTTGAAAAGAATTGAGTAGGCAACCAGTGAGGTCACACAGGGTAAAAAGATCGCTATTCTAAACCACTGGCGACATTTAAGCTGAGACGAATTCAAACAGGAAGAAATAGCCAATGATAATAAAATCATAATGGGAACTTGGATTACCAGAAACGTCAGCGTATTCCACAGTGCCGTTTTGAACATAGGATCATTGAATAAACGAATGATATTTCCCAGGCCAACAAATTGAGTCACCACACCCCGGCCAGACTGAAAAGAGAGCCACAGTGATTTGAAAATAGGGTATATCGTCATTAAGGCAATTAACCCAACAGCGGTAGCGACAAAAGCCCAGCCGTTGATGTTATAAAGCCTATTCATTTTAGGTTTATACATCATTATCACACCATCGATTTCTGGAGAGAAATGCTTGAGGGCTTCCCGCCCTCAAGCTCACACTCGCTACTGCATAATCTGATTTTTTAATGTCGTTTCGGCGCGTTTTAAAACGTCATCGACAGAATCGCCTTTCAGTAATGCAGGTATTTCAGCAGCAATGGCGTTATCCACTTCCTGGGTATACATACCGTAGGAGACCTGTGGGATTTCAGTCACCCATTTAGAAAAATCAGCGAACACGGCTTGCCCGCCAAAGAACGGATCGTGCACTGCGTAAGCAGGGCCGGAAGTGGCTGGAAGGAAGGTGGCGAGCGCACCACGATCAACCAACAGGGTTTGATACATATTGCTATCCGCCGCGAAGGTTTTCTGCAAAAACTCAATCGCCTGTTTCGTATTTTTGCCACCCTTTAAGACATACCAGCTTGAGCCCCCCTGATTGGAGGCATGTACCGCCTTATCGAGGTTCAACCGCGGGATCGGCGCGACACGCCATTTTCCTTTCTGATCTTCCGCGCTTTTAATGGAACCAATCACCCATACACCAGAAACCACACTCGCCGATTTTCCGGCATTAAAACTCCCGACAAAACTCGACCAACCGGAGATAGGACGGGCAATTTTCGCGTCATTAATCGCTTTAATCGTTTTTAATGTTTCTTTCAGTGCATTGTTCTTGGTGAGATTGAGTTGCCCTTGATTATCGAAGAACCATTCTCCACCGGACTGCATCATAATATGAGGAAGAACCACATCGTTCATATCGTAGGTCAGCATATCAATGCCAGTTTTCGCTTTTACCTGCTTACCAATCTCAATATATTTATCCCAGGTAATATTCACCATATCACTCTCTTTATATCCGGCAGCCTCCAGATAATCGAGTCGATAGAACATTCCCGCCACACCGGAATCAAAAGGCACACCGTATACCTTATTCCCTACCGTCATCACTTTCGTTTTATAAGGAGCAAACTGGCTATAATCGATGGCATCCTGCAATGGGATAAACGAATCAGGATAAGCCTGAAGATATTTCTGAGCATTATAATCTTCAATAAGCACAATATCGGGAAGAGAGTTTTTAACCCCTGAAGCCAACATGGTATTTAGTTTCTGCTCAATATCCTCTTTACCTGAATCGATCACTTTCAGACTGAAACTGGGGTCAGCTTTTTTATATATCGACGATGCCTCATGCATTGCCGCAACATTGAAATTAGGATCCCAGGCCCACACGGTGACTTCAGCAGCCAGGCTATGACTCGATAAACCCAGCGTGAGGAATGAAACTGCAAATAGGGTAGATACTTTATTCTTGATCTTCATCAGAGCAGTCCTTCTTTACTTTTTGTAAAGAGAGAATATGAGTTACTGCATAATGAAGCAACGAGTTACACCGCTTACATTCTTTCATCCGGTGATACGGGTCACACAACAGGGAGAGAAATGACTAAATATTCGATCTGAATACAAAAAATTCAGGAAAATTTTCCTTCCATAAAGCCCATACCAGCCGATAAAAACGATCAAAATAAGAACAAAAAACACCATATGCAATTGAAAATAAAATAAAAAATGAAAGTAAAAAAAGGCTGTTCAGCTAATATTAACCATAATCACACCGTCACTATGTAATTACGCGAAAATGAAAGCGTTACCACACTAAATCAAGCGGCACATGGGGATACCCGTGTGCCGCAAAACATGCTACGCCTTGGCAAACCAACCGCGGATGATCGCGTGCTGTAGCAGCATGATGGTTTTGCCGTCTTTAATCCGACCATCGTTCATCATCGCGACGGCTTCGCTGAACGGCAATTCCAGCACTTCGATATCTTCATCTTCTACACCGCCGCCCGAATTATCCCGTAGCGATTCATCGTATTCGGCAGCAAAGAAGTGCAGCCGTTCTGTGACACCGCCGGGCGACATATAGGCATCAAACAGCTTCTCAACGGTGCCGACCGCATAACCGGTCTCTTCTATCGCTTCGTTGCGGATGCACTCTTCGGGCGAATGATCGTCCAGTAAACCCGCGCACGCTTCCAGCAGCATGCCGCTTTCGTTACCGTTGACGTAGGTAGGAATGCGGAACTGCCGCGTCAGGATCACCGTGCCTTTCGCCCGGTTGTACAACAGAATCGTCGCGCCATCACCACGGTCGTAAACCTCACGAATCTGGCGCACTACGCCGCCATTCTTTCTTTTTAAATCAAAAACATATTTATGAAGGATAAACCAGTGGTCGGACAGCAGCTTCTTTTCGACGATATCAATAGGAGACGACATGCAAACACCTCGACGATCGATGGTGGGAGGGACTCATTTCATGTATAACAGCCGGGCCATCATATCCCCTTTTAATTCAGGCATAAACGGGCAGGAAAACGCATGCCCAACGGGAATAACGGCTGAAGACGTCACCCACGCGATTGTTGCCGTCGATGCGTTCAGTAAAACCATCGCTTAGCCGTGACCGCAGTAAAAAACCCGACATCAGAAAATCGATCCAATGGCGTCGAGCGTGGTATATCAGCTGTGCCCTTCCCTCCACATCACGGCCACAAAACGTTCTCGTTGCGTCATCAACCTGCTCACGACTATTCACTTTTATTTGATGAGAAAACGGGCAGGATAACGATATGTTCTCTGTACTTTGGGTTGTCGCATGATGGATCGTCCCCGCCTGGTTCCCCTCTCGGATACGCTGACGCTTGCTCTTTTCGGGACGATCGTGCTGGCATTAGGTATGGGGCTTGGGCGTTTTTTGTATACGCCGATGCTGCCCGTGATGCTGGAAGAAGGCCGTTTCACCTTCAACCAGCTTTCCTATATTGCCAGCGCGAACTACGCTGGCTATTTGTTCGGCAGCCTGCTTTTCTCTTTCAGCCGCCGCACCTCAGCCTCTCAACCGATGTTCTTGCTGTTTAGCGCCGCCGCCGCAACCGGCGTTTTACTTCTCGCGATGGCGATGACCACCAGCACAACACTGGTTATGGTTATTCGTTTCCTCGCCGGGATCGCCAGTGCGGCGATGATGATCTTCGGCTCGTTGGCCATTTTGCACCACACCAGACAGGCTCGCATTATCGCCTCGCTTTACGCCGGAGTAGGCGTAGGGATCGTGTTAGGCAATGAATACATCATCATCGGACGGCATTATGCCCTCACCGCCGAGCTATTATGGTGGGGAGCCGCGCTGCTTTCAGCATTGCTTTTGCTCGCCTTACTTATCCTTTCGCCGCCTAAATCCAGCGTCGCACCACAAACTATGGCGAATAGTGATGAGCCGCCTCAGCTTGGCTGGAGGCGACTTGCGCTGCTGTATGGCCTTGCAGGATTCGGGTACATCATCATCGCCACCTACCTGCCGTTGATGGTGATGGCACTGGGTATGCCGCGTGTATCTCTTCATCTCTGGTCGCTAGTTGGGCTGGCCATCATTCCCGGCTGTTTTTTCTGGCTATGGGCCGCCAGTCGCTGGGGAACGTTGCCCTGCCTAACGGCAAACCTGCTCATTCAGGGCGTATGCGTCCTATTGACGCTATTCAGTCACTCGCCCACGGCGTTAATACTCAGCTGTGTCGGCTTTGGTGCTACCTTTATGGGAACAACGTCGCTGGTGATGCCCTTAGCCAAACGGTTACGCGTGCCACACAGCATCAACCTACTTGGTCTGGTGACGCTCACTTACGGCATTGGCCAAATTCTTGGCCCGCTGCTCACCAGTGCCTTAACGAATAACAACGCTGTCGCACCAGCCATTCTGTGCAGCGCAGCAGCACTTTTCATCGCGGCAGGGCTCTGCTTCCCTTACCGTCGACCACAACCCTAATCCCGGAGAACACATGCCATACGTCAACATCAAAATCACCAATGAAGGCGCTACTGCTGAACAAAAACGTCAGTTGATTGAGGGCGTAACCCAACTACTGGTCGATGTGCTAAACAAAAACCCCAAAACCACCGTGGTGGTGATTGATGAAGTCGAAACGGACAACTGGGGGATCGGCGGCGTGCCGGTGACGGAGCTGAGGAAGGCCGCAGGAAAACCTTCCGAGAAATCGGATGCGGATTAACCATGTTTAACCGTGATGCGTTAATCTCATTCCTGAAAAACCGATCTGGAACGACATTATTAGATATCGTTTACCCCAGATTTTCTGTACAGCGCTATATCGCAGCAGATTTTACTTCAGTCGAATCTGAACAGGGTATTTGTATAAGCAGAGCCCCGAAAGCAGCTATGGATAACGGACTGCGATTCTGGATTTATACAGAATGGACAGAGGGTTCGAATAATCTCGAAAACTACCTGATAAACGCTGATTTTAAACGCATAGACGAGTCCACATTTAACACACTGGTCGAGAATTATTGCAGCGAATTGAAACAACCTCCTGCATTCCCCTTAGCATATTCCCCCTTTCTCGGGGCTTTGCTGATGTATGAGGCAGACACTGATATGCTGGTATCCGTATTTGCCGAATATGAACAGGAATACCTGCACTTCTTCTGGGAATCCACAGCTTAAAGGATAAAAAATATGGATATTGAACAGCTAGTCGATGCGCTATACGACGATTTAAACGGCTATATTTCCAGCGTGCAGTACACCAACGCAAACACGCTAACGATTCATTTTTGCTGCGATAACTGGCGTTATGACGAGCAACACAATTACTCCGTATACTGCGAGCAACATGAATCTTATCTGCGCCATTTCACTATTTGCTGTAATGGCGTTGTCGAACATGACATTCAACCTTCTAGTTCAGGCGAGCTGACCTTTACCGATCAGCATCCACTATTGTGGGACTACAACGCGCCGAGAGGTGGCTTGTACTATTCCACCACAGCAACAGCATCAAGCTACGAACTACTTGGGCGAGTATGGAGTGTTCACACACGCATGCTCAACGACTGGCGCCCAATGAGCCGCTATATCAACGCTTATCGGCATCAGGACGAGCCGACATTCGGCAATAATGGCAATGGATTACTCGCGCAGGGGCCTAAACCCTTACTGGATGCTTATCAAGAAGCATTATCCAGCGTACTTACAACCCACTTCGTTCCATCCGTTGAAATGAAAAGGGACGTTAAAGCATTGGTGTTTGATTCTGGATTTGTCATCTGCAAGCGAGTGGAATTACAGGAAATCTTTCCCGATGCTAAAACACCAGCAAACCATGAATAAACCCCATATTGAATACTCATGAGACAATGATTAATGAACGAGTTACAGGAGATTCAACGGTGGTATCAGGCGCAGTGTAACGGGAAGTGGGAGAACACATTCGGCATTAGCATCGATACACTGGACAACCCAGGCTGGAGAGTAAAAATCGATCTGGCTGAAACCTCACTTGCTGATAAGCCTTTTACAGCTACAAGTCGTGGTACACATCCAGAAGGCAGCGACTGGATATTCTGTAAAACGGAGAAGCTGCAATTTATTGGCTTTTGTGGCGTCGGTAATCTGGCTGAGCTGTTAACGATTTTTCTGAACTGGTGTCGCGATGAACGAACATGAAACTGCTGTATTTCAGGTACGACTATGTTTAAGCGCTGAATCAGCGAGACGTACTCCCTGCAGCTCTGGCTATCGACCTAACCATAAAGATCCGGCTAGCGGAACATTCTTTATGGGGCAATTCCATTTTGACGGTGAGGTCGCCCCGGGAGAAACGATCTCAGCCAGAGTTACCGTTATCTCATCCTCAGAACAACTTGAAACACTCTCTCGCATTGGCGAATGGACGATATGGGAAGGGCCACACTACGTTGGTAAAGTCATGTTGGATCGATAATGTAGCGCAGTTCCGGTTGAGATGAATGCGTCTCGGATCTATATCCCCGACATCGTATCAATGAGCAGATACATATTCAGGGAAACTACGAGCACGACAATGAGTTGCCCAATGCGCTGTACCCATTTTCCGTTGACCATTGTCCCCATCAGTTCACGGTTACCCGTGAAGGACAGCAGTGGAACCAGCGCCAGCGCAATCCCGAAGCTCAGCACCACCTGACTCAACACCAGCACGCGCGTTGGATCCATACCGGACAGGATCACGATAAACGACGGCAACATCGTCACGGTGCGGCGCACCCACAGCGGGATGTGGAAGCGCACGAATCCCTGCATTACCACTTGGCCCGCCAGCGTGCCAACAACGGTAGAAGACAGGCCAGCAGCCACCAAACTCAAACCGAAAATCACCGCAGCGGCTTTACCCAACAGCGGCTCCAGCGTGAGATAGGCTTTATCCAGATCGGCGATATCCTGATTGCCGCTGAAATGGAAGGCTGCCGCCGCCGTCGCCATCATCGCCAGATTGACGAACCCGGCGATGGTCATCGCAATCGCGACATCGACTTTCGTCGCCGAATAACGCTCGGCACGGGTATGGCTGCCTTCGTGCTGCGTCAGGGAAGAATGCAGATAAATCACATGCGGCATAATGGTCGCCCCCAGCACGCCTGCGGCCAGCAGCACGGCATCGGAGGTCGGCAGACTAGGCATTGCCATGCCTTTGGCTAACGCGGACAACTCAGGCTGAGAGAAGACCAATTCGACAATATACGCCGCCGCAACAAACAGCAGCAGACCGCCGATGACCATCTCCAGCGGCTTCTGGCCGCGCTGTTGCTGCATTAAAATCAGGAAAGTGGCAATAGCGGTAAGGATCGCGCCTTCCAGCAACGACACGCCCAAGAGGAGTTTGAAACCAATCGCCGCACCGATAAACTCGGCGAGATCGGTCGCCATCGCAATAATTTCGGCCTGCACCCAATAGGCCCAAACGGCCGGGCGCGGAAAGCGATCGCGGATATGTTCTGCCAGATTCTTACCCGTTGCGATCCCCAACTTAGCGGACAGCAGTTGGATCAGCATCGCCATCAGGTTCGCCCACACCACCACCCACAGCAGCGTATAGCCATAGGCTGCGCCAGACTGGATGTTTGTGGCAAAATTACCCGGATCGATATAACCAATCGCCGCGATAAACGCCGGCCCCATCAGAGAAAGTTTAACCTTCCTTGATGTACGGCTTGTTGATTCAATAACACGGCTACCCGGCATAGTATGACCCTTCTAACACTGGTGTTTTACTACTCTCACAGAAACGATAATGATTATCAAGTGCATTTAGAGAGGTGATACCAATTCTTTTGATAGTTAAAGATGATGAGTCATTCAAAACCTAAAAAACATCTTTTTTATCAAACAAACCTTAACAAAATATAAACAAAAAACCCCATGCAGGGCACGGGGTTTGGAAATGAAGCCACGTTGTAAATACAGCGCGTAAAAGCAAAAAACGATCAGTCTTGTGCTTTTGATACCGCAACCATCGCCGGACGCAGCAAACGGCCATTCAGCGTATAGCCTTTTTGCATGACCATCATGACATGGTTCGGCTGGTGATCGGCCGAAGGTAACATCGTCATTGCCTGATGCACTTCTGGGTTAAACGGTACGTTTACATCACCGACAACCTCAATACCAAATTTGCGGACTGCATCCAGCAATGATTTCAGCGTCAGTTCAACCCCTTCAATCATCGCAGCCAGTGATTCATTGGCTTTATCCGCCGTGTCCAGTGCGCGTTCCAGGTTATCGATAACTGGCAGCATTTCGCTGGCGAATTTTTCTACCGCAAATTTATGCGCTTTCTCAACATCCATTTCCGCACGGCGGCGAACGTTATCGGCTTCAGCACGGACGCGAAGCATATTGTCACGCTCACGCTGTTGCAGTTCGCTCAACTGGGCTTCCAGTTCGGCGATGCGCGCATCACGCGGGTCAGCTACGTCTGCCGTCTCTGGCGCGGCATCCGCTTGCTGCCCTTTTGCTGCTTCCTTTTGATCCAGCACTTGCTCGTCAGGCGTTTTCTGTTCTTTACTACTCATGAAATTCTCCGCGGTTTAGCATTAATCTCGCTAGTTGCTTATTATGGGGATCAAAATCGGGGATTCAAGGGAACCCGTCATATATTGGTTCCAGTCGCTGCCGATACACCACGCTGAGGACAAAAACAGCAATGAACACACCGCTTACAATGAACAGGCCGTTTAATTGTATTGGCATTGTCGGCCATCCGCGCCACCCAACGGCGCTGGCAACGCATGAGATGCTTTACCACTGGCTCACCGACAAAGGTTACTCGGTTCTGATCGAGCAGCAGATCGCCCGCGAACTGAATCTGAAAGACGTGCCGACGGGGAGTCTTGCCGACATCGGCCAGCAGGCGGATCTGGCGGTTGTCGTCGGCGGTGACGGCAATATGCTCGGCGCAGCGCGCGTGCTGTCGCGCTATGACATCAAGGTGATCGGTGTGAACCGTGGCAACCTCGGTTTTCTAACCGATCTCGACCCTGACCATGCGCAGCAGCAGCTTTCTGACGTGCTCGACGGCCATTATCTGAGCGAGCAACGCTTCATGCTGGAAGCGCACGTTTGCCGCGCCAACCAGCCCGACAGCATCAGTACCGCCATTAATGAAGTGGTGCTTCACCCGGGAAAAGTCGCCCATATGATTGAATTTGAAGTCTATATTGACGACAAATTCGCCTTCTCCCAACGTTCAGATGGCCTGATTATCGCCACGCCCACGGGCTCAACCGCCTATTCTCTTTCCGCTGGCGGCCCAATCCTGACGCCGTCGCTGGATGCCATCGCACTGGTGCCTATGTTCCCGCATACGCTGTCAGCCCGTCCGCTGGTCATCAACAGCAGCAGTACGATCCGGCTGAAATTTTCCTGCATTACCAATGACCTGGAAATCAGCTGCGACAGCCAGATTGCGTTACCTGTACAGGAAGGCGAAGAAGTGCTCATTCGCCGTAGCGAGCACCACCTAAATCTGATTCATCCAAAAAATTACAGTTATTTCAATACACTAAGCTCAAAACTCGGCTGGTCAAAAAAATTATTCTAAAATTCTATCCAGCTACTTTACTGTATATAAAACCAGTTTATACTGTATGTAATCACATGTGATTACATACAGGGGCTTATCATGCTGGCGCAACTCACTATCAGTAACTTCGCCATCGTGCGCGAATTAGAAATCGATTTTCAGTCAGGAATGAGCGTTATCACCGGGGAAACCGGTGCGGGGAAATCTATTGCGATTGATGCCCTCGGTTTATGTCTGGGAAATCGTTCTGACGCCAGCATGGTCAGGCCGGGTGCTGCCCGCGCCGATATTTGCGCCCGCTTTGCGCTGGCGGATACGCCAACGGCACGTCAGTGGTTGGAAGAAAACCAGTTGGATGACAGCAACGAGTGCCTGCTACGTCGCGTCATTAGCGCCGATGGCCGCTCGCGTGGCTTTATTAACGGCACCGCCGTGCCGCTGTCTCAACTGCGTGAACTCGGCCAGCACCTGATTCAGGTACACGGCCAGCATGCTCATCAGCTACTGCTGCGCCCCGATCATCAAAAACACCTGCTGGATGCCTATGCCGATGAACCGAAGTTGCTGGTGGCTATGCAGCAAGTTTGGCATCAATGGCACCAAAGCTGCCGTGCACTGGCGCAACTGCAACAGGCAGCGATTGAGCGCGAAGCGCGCCGAGAACTGCTGCAATATCAATTAAAAGAGCTGAATGAATTCGCGCCACAGCCCGGCGAATATGAACAGATTGACGTTGAATACAAGCGTCTGGCGAATAGCGGCCAGCTACTGACGATGAGCCAGCAGGCCATGCAGTTGCTGAGCGAAGACGAAGAGCAGAACATCATCAGCATGCTGCACAGCGTAAAACACCAGCTTGGCGAACTCATCAGTATGGATGACAAGCTGTCTGGCGTGCTGTCCATGCTCGAAGAAGCGGGCATTCAGCTTAGCGAAGCCAGCGATGAACTGCGCCATTACAGCGAACAGATGGATCTCGACCCTATTCGACTGTATGAACTGGAGCAGCGCCTGTCACGTCAGCTCGCGCTGGCACGCAAGCACCATGTTGCTCCAGAGGCACTTCCCGCATTCCATCAACAACTTTTGGAAGAGCAGCAACAGTTGGAACAGCAGGAAAGCGACCACGACGCGCTCAGTGCTTCCGTCGGTGAATATCATCAGCAGGCATTGCACCTCGCAGAACAACTGCATGTGCGCCGTCAGCACCACGCCAGCGAGCTGGCCCAGCTCATCACCACCAATATGCGTGAGCTGGCGATGCCACACGGCCACTTCACCATTGATGTGAAGTTTACGCCGGACAGCCTGACGGCTACCGGTGCCGACAGTATCGAATTCCGCGTGACCACCAACCCCGGCCAGCCACACCAGACGCTGGCGAAAGTAGCATCGGGCGGCGAACTCTCGCGTATCGCACTGATTATTCAGGTAATCACCGCGCAGAAGATGGACACCCCTGCGATGATCTTCGATGAAGTCGATGTGGGGATTAGCGGGCCAACCGCCGCCATCGTCGGCAGAATGCTGCGCCAGCTCGGTGAATCCACGCAGGTGATGTGCGTGACGCACCTGCCGCAGGTCGCAGGCTGCGGTCATCAACACTTCTTCGTGAGTAAACAGACGGACGGCGCAGAAACAGAAACGCTGATGCAACCGTTAGATAAGCGCGCCCGGCTACAAGAACTGGCACGTCTTCTGGGCGGCAGTGCCGTGACCAAAAACACGCTGGCGAATGCCAAAGAACTGCTGGCGGCCTAAAACCCACCACCGATAAGGGCAAGAAAGGTACATCGCAGGTAAAAAAGCTCAACTTTTTTACCTTCCTGAGGTCATACAATCGCCTTGCAGGTTTCCAAGTCCTGCAAGGTCTATTATCATCGGCAACCTATGCCCTTAAGGAATGTAATCACTATGCGCTGTAAAACGCTGACTGTCGTCGCCGCGGTGGTTGTTATGCTGACTGCCGGTTGTTCCACACTGGAGAAGGTGGTCTATCGGCCGGACATCAATCAGGGAAACTATCTGGCACCGGCTGACGTTGCAAAAATTCACACCGGCATGACCAAACAACAGGTCGCTTATACACTGGGTACACCTATGATGCAGGATCCGTTTGGCAGCGATACCTGGTTTTACATCTTCCGCCAGCAGCCTGGTCATGAATCGGTAAAACAACAGACGCTGACGCTGACCTTCAGCGGCAGTGGCGTGTTAACCAACATCAACAACAAACCCGCGCTGGATTAATACTTTTCCACGCTGCTCAGTTGAATCAGGATGAACGATCCTGGCAATCAGGCGGTGCTTTAAGGCGAGGCCCACAATGGGCAGAGTACTTAAGGGAAATCGTCACGCACGCGGTTTGATGTATGGCAGGTATAACAGCAGGCAAATCTGAACACTTCAGGTTTGCCTGTGTTTTTTGTAAGGACATATCGGTCGGAACAATCGGTGGGAACACCCTATGTCGTTCAACGACATCACTCAGGGTTTGCTCTTAGAACGCTCGGCACGCTGGCGGCGTAGCTCTTTCGGATCGGCAATCAGTGGACGATAAATTTCCACGCGGTCACCCTCCTGTAACACATCAGCCAGCTTCGCCGAACGGCTGTAGATACCGACTTTATTCACCTGTAAATCGATGTCATGACGCAGCTCCAGCAGGCCCGATGCCACAATCGCCTGCTCAACCGTACTACCTTCTTCCAGCGTCACCGTGCGTAGATACTGGCGCTCCGGCAACGCATAGACCACATCAACCTGCATTGCGGACACTGTAGACCTCTTTTGCTCGCTGCGTGAAAGCCTGCACCATATTTCCCGCCAGCTCCTTGAATACTTTGCCAAAAGCGAGTTCAATCAAGGCATTGGTGAATTCAAATTCCAGATGCAGCTCGACTTTACAGGCATCGGCACTCAGCGGCGTAAAATGCCAGTCGCCACCCAGTTGACGGAAAGGGCCATCGACCAGCTGCATATTGATGTTCTGGTTGTGTGTCAGCGTATTACGTGTGGTAAATGTCTTGCTGATACCGGCTTTGGAAACGTCTACTGCGGCGGTCATCTCCCCTTCAGAGGAGGAGAGCACGCGGCTCCCCGTGCAGCCCGGTAAAAATGCGGGGTAGGAAGCGACATCATTCACCAGCTTGTACATCTGTTCAGCGCTGAACGGCACCAGTGCGGAACGACTTATCTTTGGCATACTATTTTCCGTGATTCATAAAACGCGCAAAATAATAGCACTGATAGCCCGACAGACAAAAATTCTGCGAAGCTTATCGCACGATATCATTAACCACGACACGGACGCACGGCGGGGATTTCATTCCCAATGACATCCAGTATAATGACGGCACTATGACAAAGAAAAAAGCATACAAACCCGGTTCCGCCACCATTGCGCAGAACAAGCGCGCCCGTCACGAATACTTCATTGAGGAAGAATTTGAGGCAGGCCTTGCGCTGCAAGGATGGGAAGTCAAATCACTGCGCGCAGGCAAAGCGAACCTCAGCGACAGCTATGTCACCTTCATGAACGGTGAAGCTTACCTGTTTGGCGCCACCATCACACCGCTGAATGTGGCGTCATCACACGTGGTGTGTGATCCCATACGCACGCGCAAACTCCTGCTCAACAAACGTGAGCTGGAGTCGCTGTTTGGTCGCGTCAGTCGTGAAGGTTACACGGTCGTCGCGCTGTCCATGTATTGGAAAAATGCCTGGAGTAAAGTCAAAATTGGCGTAGCGAAAGGCAAAAAAGATCACGACAAGCGTGATGACATTAAAGAACGTGAATGGAAGTTAGACAAAGCCCGTATCATGAAGAACGCCAATCGCTAAGCCACTGGCTTAACAACGGTAAGTTCTGATATACTGGCGACAGTTTCTTGGGGGCTGATTCTGGATTCGACGGGATTTGCAAAGCCCAAGGTGCATGCCGAGGGGCGGTTGGCCTCGTAAAAAGCCGCAAAAAAATAGTCGCAAACGACGAAAACTACGCTTTAGCAGCTTAATAACCTGCTCTGAGCCCTCTCTCCCTAGCCTCCGCTCTTAGGACGGGGATCAAGAGAGGTCAAACCCAAAAGAGATCGTGTGGATGCCTTGCCTGGGGTTGAAGCACTAAATCTAATCAGGCTAGTTTGTTAGTGGCGTGTCTATTCGCAGCTGGCAAGCGAATGTAAAGATAGACTAAGCATGTAGTACCGACGGTAGAGTGGTTCCGGACGGGGGTTCAAATCCCCCCAGCTCCACCAATTTAGATTCCGGTTATTACCAGATAAGGCCGGAAACGTGAAAAAGCCGCTAGCCGCAAGGTTCAGCGGCTTTTTTATGCCTGTAATAACCCAGCTATATTCTTCACTGTAGAACCTCTACCTCTGCGGGAATGGCAGTTACTGACCCTGAAGAACCTTGTAGAAGGCTCCTCCACAGCATGTGGCAGAGATCAAACGTGGGTATTCTGACTCGCTGAACGCGAACATATTGTACCGCTCGCCGATCTGATGCTGGCATAAGCAAACATGGTTGAAGTCATGTAAAATATCGACAAAACACGCGGTTGATACAAGGTCATGGATAGATGCGCCGTCTCTATAAAAAAGCGATAACCTATTTATTGTCGAAGGACTTTCTCGTTACTCTCCTCGTCTTATCCATCATGCTAGCTATTTTCTGGTACATGCTTTGGGCTTCGCAGCTGTCGCGTCGCACGATACTGATCGAGACATTTCCAGAACTGACTATCTACCTGACCTTTGGGCTCGTTCTGGGGCTTATCTTTGCTGGCCGGGCGCTCTACTCTCGATCGATAAAGAAGAAACTAAAGCACACATTCGAAATGTTTTTCGGGGGCTTCGTGCTGGGATTTCTTTCCATCGTGAATAGTTTTGACGTGTACGTTTATCTGTTCCCTGATGAGGTGATTAGTTACACATCCGACTATAAGATTGTTTTTCCTGGACCATCTACAGGAAAAAGTAGCCGCTGCGAAGCTGGCATATGGGTTAAAGATGTCCATACCGGGCAATTTAAACAGCTATGCACCAACAGAGAAATGCTGTTTAAAAAAAGGCGGCAAGGGATGGATGCGCTATGGATCACTGCGCGAGTCAATAAACTCGGTACGTATATTGTCGATTATCGATTTACCTACAAGTAATTCCGCAGCGTTACTGAACCGTTAAGTGAGGCGAATAAATTAAAATACCGGAAATCGGATCAGATCAATTTTCTGCATGCAATAAACATCGGCCCCCGCCCAAAATAACATTATCAATTGAAATGTATTTCCCGTTTACACGTCTGGACATCAGCGATAGCGCAATTTTACATCACGAAAGCAAATAATAACATTTTGTTATAATTTCAAGTGTAAATTAATGTCAGTTTTTCAAACGTAGGCTGGATGACGATGCGCAGTCCAATTTACGTCCTATCACTGGTGATAATACCAATACCGGAATGTTGATATTCACTTTTATACGACTAAAAGAGGTGTGACTGCTATGTTCAGAAAATTATCTCTCCTGAAGTTCGTTGCCATTTTTTCTATTTCACCCTTTGTATTTGCCAAATCGGACATACTGCGTATCGGCGTCGATTTAACGTATTCCCCTTTTCAGAGCATGGATAAAAATGGTAATCCATCGGGGTTTGAAATCGAGGTAACCGATGCCATCTGTGAATCGGTAAATGCAAAATGTGACTATATCGTCAACACATTTGATTCCCAGATTCCCGCCCTTCTCGCCAAAAAAATAGACGTCATTGCGCCGCTTGGCGTGACACGTAAGCGAAAGGAATCGATAGATTTCAGCGACTATGTTTTTCATGTCCCCACCAAGCTTGTTGCAAGAAAAGAGGCCAATCTTCTTCCTCAGGCTGAGTTGCTACGCGGAAAAAATATCGCAGTGCAGCAAGGCACGATTCAGGAAGCCTACGCCAATAAATATTGGCTCCCCGCCGGAGTGATTGTTAAAAGCTATCCCGATCAGGAAGCCATTTATGAGGATTTATATTCAGGGAGAGTGGAAGGTGCGCTGTGCCCCTCCGTTGCCGTCGCGTTTGGTTTTTTAAAAACCCCACAGGGTAAAAATTTTGAACTAAAAGGCTCGGAAGTGACCGATGCGGATTTATTTAGCCTCGGTTCCGCATACGGTATACGCAAAGACGATACGAAGACAAAGCAGCTCATTAATCAGGGGCTGAAAGATATCGTTCAAAAAGGCCTATATGCAAAAATACAGAAACGCTATTTTGGCGATATTGATTTAAGCGTGAAGGAATAATATCAGGTGCAGTTAATGGGTTCTTTTCATGCTCAGCCGCTTTCCCCGGCCACTACAAGGCCGGGGAGATTTTGCTGAAATGGAAGTTTACTACCTTTCCCCTCAGCAACAGGATCTTGCTAAAGAAGGAGAGCGCCATCAGCCCCTTTTCTGTTACTATCTCGCGTTGGAAAATAGCGATATATATGTGAGTATATCTCGCTTCACATCATCGCTCTCAATCACGCTTTCACCGTGAACTACACGCAGGAGAAATCATGAGCCTTCACCTCTGGCTGGCTTATACAGGCATCATCATCGCCCTGATTGCCATTCCGGGCCCATCCGCCTTAATCAGCATGTCGCACGGTTTACGCTACGGCGCTTCACGCGCAACAGCAACCGTACTCGGTGGCGTCAGCGCGGCAATGATTTTGATGTCCTGTTCAGCACTGGGGCTAGGTGCCATCCTCGCTGCGTCAACCACCGCATTCATCGCATTAAAAATTATTGGCGCGGTTTATCTCATCTGGCTGGGCATCGCATCATGGCGTTCCAAGGATATGAGCACTGCGGAACAGGACGTGCAGGAAACCTCGGCTCCTGGCTGGTTTCCGTTATTCCGCAAAGGGTTTCTGGTCGGGATCAGCAATCCGAAAGATCTGCTGTTTTTCGCCGCACTCTTCCCAAATTTTATCGATACCAACGCCCCGCACGCCTTGCAGCTCGTCATTCTGGCGGTAACCTGGGCGATCTTCGATTTCAGCATCATGTTTATCTATGCCTGCACCGGCCGCCGTTTATCAGGCCTTTTCTCCAACCCACGCCGCATCAAGCTGTTTAACCGCTCGACGGGCGGGATCTTTATTCTGGCAGGCACCACGCTGGCAGCGTCAACACGTTAATTGACAGGCTCCTGCTGCTTTCAGGCTGGCAGGAGCCACACCGTTACGATGCCGTAACAAAATCAGTAATGCCCTTCTCGTCCATCCGATAGCGAACCCATTCGTCCTGCGGCTTCGCGCCAATGCTTTTATAGAAATCGATCGCGGGTTGGTTCCAGTCCAGCACACTCCACTCCAGCCTCCCGCACTGTCTTTCCTGCGCAAGACGCGCAACCTGTTTCAGCAGCGCCTTACCTGCTCCCGCATTACGATATGCCTGCGCGATGTAGAGATCTTCCAGATAAATACCGTATTTTCCCAGCCAGGTTGAGTAGCTCATGAAGAAAATCGCATAGCCGACAGGCGTACCGTCAATCTCGCAAATCAGCGTTTCTGCCGTCGCCCCTTCACCAAATAATGAGTTCTCAATATCCTCAAGCGAAGCCAGAACTTCGTGACGCGCCTTCTCGTACACGGCAAGCTCGATGATTAAATCCAGAATCACGCTCGCATCTGATTTCTGCGCGGGGCGGATGACGATATTCATAAAGGTTCTCTTCTCCAGTGCTAACTTTTCAGTACTAACAATAACCAAGGCTTGCCATGCTACCGGATTAAAAATACTGTATGAACTGCATTTCCTACAGTGACTAATGAACAGTATGCATCTGGATTTACGGCGTATCGATTTAAATTTGCTGGTGGTATTTAACAGCGTATATCAGCATCGATCCGTCGCTGTGGCGGCAAAAGAACTGGCGATGAGCGCATCGGCGGTCAGCCATGCGCTAACGCGGCTGCGCAATACGTTTTCCGATGAACTGTTTTTTCGCGTAGGCAACACCATGCACCCGACCGTTCTGGCGGACGATATCGCGGAACCGATCGCAGAAAGTCTGGCATTGCTCACGCAGGGCCTGACGCCGCGCCCACGCTTCAATCCCGCACGCAGTTCGGAAAGCTTCACCTTCTCCATCACCGATTACACCGCATTTTCAGTCTTTCCCACGCTGATGGCGCAAATGGAAAAACTGGCGCCTCATATCAAATTCAATCTGGTCTATTCGCCGCAGAAAGTCGCGATCACGGATTTGCTGGCAGGAAAAATCGATTTTGCTTTAGGGTTCACCGACATGACGCAAGCGGAGAACAGGGAAATTGAGGAGATAGACTGGATTGAAGACAGCTATGTCATCATCACTGCCGCGGGTTACCCATCAGGCAAGACACTTACGCTGGATGATTACCTCGCCGCCCGGCATCTCGTGGTTACGCCCTGGAATGAATCCCGTGGGGTGATTGATTACGCGCTGGATAAGCTCAATAAGAAACGTCATATCGCGCTGAAAACGCCATCGATGATGAGCGCACCATTTATCATCGCCGATTCAACGCTGATCATGGCATTACCACGCAATATCGCGACAATCTTTGCACAACTCCTGCCGCTACAGATTCATCCTCTGCCTTTCACTGTGCCGTCCTATCGCGTGAAGATTTACAGCCATCGCCGTAATAGCCGTTCGGAAGCGAGCCAGTGGATTAAAAACCTGTTACACAGCCTGGTGACACATCCCATTAGCTAGCCTGATTCTCCGCCATCTCGCACGGTTACAAACATACTTTCGCTCCGAAATTACCCCCAATTACGGGTTCAGAGAAACGCGAGCAGAGCGTTGTTTTCCCGATAAATAGATCCGCAAGATAACTTGTCATACAGGTAAATCGACAAAAAAACCACATTAATCTATTGATATAAAATGGAAATAACTCCGCATATCTTCTGCCTCACACTATTTTCCCTGTCATTTTTTTGTGACCTGTCTAACACATACCAAGAAACGTAACCTTCTTAATAAAATCCGCAATAGTTAATCCTCACCAAGGAGATAACAATAGCCGCGAGCCTGGCAAGAAGTTCCTCAATCATCTTTGGAGTTTCCAATGACCAACAATAATAAGCTGAGCGTTGCGGAGAAAATCGGCTTTGGCATGGGCGATGCCGCCTGTGGCATCGTCTATTCTTCCGTAACCATGTTTCTTACCTACTTTTATACGGATATCTATGGCATCTCCGCCGCTGCGGTAGGGGTTATGTTTCTGGTGACGCGCGTGCTGGACGCCATCGTTGATCCTCTGATTGGCATTATTGCCGACCGCACCAAAACCCGCTGGGGGCATTTCCGCCCGTGGCTGGTCTGGTTTGCCGTCCCCTACGCCGTTATTGCCGTACTGGCCTACACCACGCCGGAACTGAACGGCACGGGTAAACTGGTTTACGCCTACATTACCTACACGCTGCTGATGCTGTTCTACACGTTTATCAACATTCCCTACTGTTCGCTCGGTGGTGTCATCACCAGCGATGAAAAGGACAGAATTTCCGCGCAGTCTTACCGCTTTACCATCTCCTCAATGGCTGGGCTACTCGTGTCGGTCGGCACGCTGTGGCTGGTCGACTGGATTGGCGGTACCAACAAGCAATTGGGCTATCAAGGCACAATGATGATCATGGGCTGCCTGGCCGTCGTGATGCTGTTTTTCTGCTTTTTCACCACTCAGGAACGCATCAACCCCGCGGTGGATAAAAATCAGAACGTCTGGGACGATGTCAGAAACCTGCTGAGCAACGATCAGTGGCGCATCGTGGCCATCATTACGTTCTTTTCCAGCATGGCAGGTGTCATGCGCGGTGCGGCAACGCTGTATTACGCAACCTACCTGATGGTCGGGCCAGAGCAGGGCAGCGCCGCCGGAACGGCAATGAAATCCGCCTTTATTACCACCAGCGTCGTCGGCACCATTATTGGTGCAATGATGGCGGGCTACTTTGGCAAGCGGTTCAGCAGCATAAGCCTGTTCAAGAACATCAACCTGCTGCTGGTGTTTGTCGGCATCATCCTGTTTATGGTGCCACCACAGTGGCTGGCGGTCGTCTTCCCGCTCTACTTTTTGATCGGCTTCTTCCACCAGATGTATCAACCGTTCAAATGGAACATGATGGCGAATGCCGCCGATTACGGCGAATGGAAAACAGGCCGTCGCATTACTGGTCTGTCATTCTCCGGCAACCTGTTCGCGCTGAAACTGGGTATGGCGGTTGCGGGTGCGCTGGTCGGCTTTTCACTCGGCTGGTTCGGCTATGTCGCCGGTTCCCCCACGCAAACACCGCTCGCCACCGCCGGTATTATCGGCCTGCTGAGCATCGGGCCATCGCTCTCCTATCTGGTTCTGTATTGGCTGGTACGCTTTTACAAGCTGGACGATAAGACGATGGAAAACATTCAGGCTGATTTGGCGAAGCGTCACAGCACGGCTGACCACACGCCGGAAAGCGAGCTTCCTGTCGATCAAGGCCTGACGCCAAAAGGCGCAGCCTGATCGCAAGACCTGCGGGTAGCACGCTACCCGCCTTTACTATCAGGACGATGACATGAGTACAGCACATTCTCCCTGGAACCCAGATTTGGGCAACGGACGTTATAAGAATCCGATTTTATACGCCGACTATTCCGATCCTGACATCGTGCGCGTGGGTGACGACTTTTACATGGTGTCGTCCAGCTTTAACCACCTGCCCGCGCTACCGATCCTGCATTCTCAGGATCTGGTGAACTGGACGCTGATCAACCACGTATTCAGCCGATTCGATCTACCAGAATACGAACACGTTCAGCCCGGCAAAGGCGTGTGGGCACCCAGTATTCGCTATCATGCCGGAAAATTCTGGGTGTTTTTCAGCACGCCCGATGACGGGATCTTTATGTCGCAGGCTGACGATCCCAAAGGCGAATGGAGCACGCCACATTGTCTGAAACAGGCGAAAGGCTGGATCGACCCCTGCCCGTTCTGGGATGACGACGGCACCGCCTGGTTAATCCACGCTTTCGCCTTCAGCCGCAGCGGTAGGAAACACCTGCTGCAACTGTGCAAGATGGCAGAAGATGGTCGTTCTCTGCTTGATGAAGGAAGGATCGTTGTCGATGGGCGGGCAACACAGCCAACCATCGAAGGGCCGAAGCTGTATAAGCGCAACGGCTGGTATTACATTTTCGCCCCAGCAGGTGGTGTCCCTACAGGCTGGCAAACCGTGCTGCGCGCACGCTCGCTGGAGGGGCCGTGGCAGAGCCGGATCGTACTGCATCAGGGAAGCACATCGGTTAATGGCCCGCATCAGGGCGGCTGGGTCGAATTAGACAACGGTGAAAGCTGGTTTGTACATTTTCAGGATCGCCATACCTATGGTCGGGTCGTTCATCTACAGCCAATGCGCTGGCAGGATGACTGGCCGCTGATCGGCGAACAGCATAATGCGCAGGGAGTAGGGCAACCCGTGCTGGAAGCAGATAAACCTCACGTGAGTTCCTCTGTTAATGTGCAGCAGCCCCCCACTTCCGACGATTTCTCTTCGGCTACGCTGGGGCGACAGTGGCAGTGGCAAGCAAACCCTGACAAACGCTGGCTGGCGCTTACCCATCCGGGGCTTCAGCTGTTCTGTCAGCCCATGCCTGCCCGTGAAGGTGAGCCTTCCTGGTATGACGAGCCTAATTTGCTGATGCAAAAATTTCCGGCCGAGGAATTTGAGTTCACCACTCAGTTAACACCCGTTCTGGAACAGGTTGGCGATCGCTGTGGCCTGATGATTTATGGCGAGCGTTTCGCTTACCTCGGCATTGAGAAAGGCGAGGAAGGTCTTGAATTGGTCACCGGATTCGGCTGGATGAGTGATGCACAGCAGTTGGAACAACATCAAAGACATCTGGCGGTGTTGCCCGAAAAGCAGAGCATCACCCTGCGAGTCACCGTGCAGCAGAACGCGATTTGCCAGTTTTCCTGGCGGGGCGATAACGGAGAATATGGTGTGCTTGATGATAGCTTCGCCGCAGGCCCGGGCAAATGGGTAGGTGCTAAAGTGGGGCTGTACGCGCTGACGACTGCATCAGGAAACAGCGGGAGTCACGCTTGGGTTAAAGAGGTGAACGTCACCGCTATCGGTCAATAGCCCGATAGCGGCTATAGGAAAATCACGGGTCTGGCTGTCTGATCTTCGGTACCATTCTGGTCTCACATTGCTCCGGCATTACACGCCGAGCGCGTCAGCAGCCTGCTCGCTTTCCACTTTAGAGAATTTTGCGTAGGTCAGTGCATCGAGCAGCGCTGCGCGATCAATCGTGGGATAAATATCTGGGCTACACAAAAGTTGACCAATATCCAGAATCGTAAGTTGGGGATATATATTGTGTGATGCAACCGCAATATCACGAGCGGCGTAACACAGTTTTCGTAACATCACTGCAATCTGCTGATACGTGATCGCCTCCTGATACACGGTATACAACACATCGGCAATCAGTGTTGACGTTAAAACTGAAATCCGAGACACCTCTCCCGCGCGGCCCCCCAGAGCTTGAAGGATATGATCGACTGCTTGTTCTGGTGTTTTTCCCTGCGCCTGTTGCGACGCCAGTACAGAAACCAGTTTATTTTTGATTTCATCATTTCCCATCATTTGGTTCCTTCATACATTCATTACAGATGTAATTTTAGTATAAGCACGCTACCTGTCATGGCAGTCATGAGCAAATAAAATCATACGATTTCGTGTGAATATCGAACACAACATCAACAAACAGTTCTAACATCCAGAATAGATTTCCATTTTAGGAAACACAAACCGACTAAAATTACTGAACGTAGACTTGGGGACAGGGATAAAACACATATTGATACAACTCCGCCTACATCGTTCCACCCTCTTTTTTCCTGAAATGCGATAATCCTCCGATAAAAATCGTATTTTCGTTTATGCCCGGTCATTTTCATCGCCCGAAAAGACCATGTAAAATGAAGGGCTTAGTGAGCAAGAAGGCTATAAGTCATGATCACCACCGACGGTAATAACGCAGTCGCCTCCGTGGCCTGGCGAACCAATGAAGTCATCGCCATCTACCCCATCACCCCGAGTTCCAGCATGGCTGAACAGGCGGCCGCCTGGTCGAGCGACGGCGGACTGAATATATGGGGAGATACGCCCCGCGTTGTTGAAATGCAATCGGAAGGCGGCGCGATCGCTACCGTCCACGGCGCATTGCAGACGGGTACACTCGCGACCACATTTACCTCATCGCAGGGTCTGCTGCTGATGATCCCCACGCTGTATAAGCTGGCCGGTGAGCTAACCCCGTTTGTCCTGCACGTTGCAGCCCGTACGGTTGCGACGCATGCGCTTTCCATCTTCTGCGATCATTCTGACGTCATGGCCGTACGCCAGACGGGCTGCGCCATGCTGTGCGCCAGCAATGTGCAGGAAGCGCAGGACTTTGCGCTGATTTCACAAATCGCCAGCCTGAACAGCCGTCTGCCGTTTATCCATTTCTTTGACGGTTTCCGCACCTCACACGAAATCAATAAGATTGAGCCGCTGAGCGATGAGGTGATCCGCCAGCTTCTGCCACAGCAGGCCATTGATGCACACCGTGAGCGAGCGCTCACACCGGAACGCCCGGTGATTCGTGGTACCGCTTCAAACCCGGATACCTTCTTCCAGGCGCGCGAAGCCACTAACCGCTGGTACGACGCGGCTTATGAGCACGTTGAGCAGGCGATGAACGATTTTGCCGCTGCGACAGGGCGCCAGTATCAGCCGTTTGAATACTACGGCCACCCGGAGGCGACTAAAATCGTCGTCCTGATGGGTTCCGGCGTCGGCACCTGCGAAGAGGTAGTTGATACGCTGTTGATGCGCGGTGAGAAAGTCGGCGTGGTGAAAATCCGCTTGTACCGTCCATTCTCTGCCAAACATCTGCTGGCCATCATTCCGCAAACGGCGAAGAGCATCGCGGTGCTGGACCGTACTAAAGAGCCGGGTGCGCTGGCGGAGCCGCTGTATCTCGATGTGATGACCGCGCTGGCAGAGGCGTTCTCCGCAGGTGAGCGTTCACTTATGCCGCGTGTGATTGGCGGGCGCTATGGGCTGTCTTCCAAAGAATTTACCCCACAGTGCGTAGAGGCAATCTTTAATGAGTTAGCGCTTGCTAACCCACGGCCGCGCTTTACTGTCGGGATTTATGACGATGTCACCAATCTGTCTCTGCCACTGCCGGAACAACATTTCCCAGGCAACGCATCGCTCGAAGCCCTGTTCTACGGCCTGGGCAGTGACGGCACCGTTTCTGCGACCAAGAATGCGATCAAAATCGTCGGCGAAACCACGCCGATGTTTGTACAGGGCTACTTTGTCTATGACTCGAAGAAAGCCGGTAGCCTGACCGTTTCCCATATGCGCGTGGGTCCGCACCCGATCAACTCAGCCTACCTGATCGATCAGGCGGATTTCGTCGCCTGCCATCAATGGCAGTTTATCGACAAGTACAGCATGGTCGAACGGCTGAAACCCGGCGGCGTTTTCCTGATCAACTCACCGTATAGCAGCGACGACCTGTGGCACCGCTTGCCACAGGAAGTGCAGGCAGGGCTGAATCAGCGTAATGCCAGCGTGTACTGCATCAACGCCGCCAAGATTGCCCGCGAATGCCATCTGGGCGCCCGCATCAACACCGTCATGCAGATGGCATTCTTCCATCTGTCACAGATTCTGCCAGCGGATGTAGCTGTAGAAAAACTGCGTACCGCCATCGCCAAGAGCTACGGCAGTAAAGGTCAGGAACTGGTTGAGCGCAACTGGCAGGCGCTGAGTGCCACATTGGAAGCACTGGCAGAAGTGCCGCTGGAAGCGGTCAACCCAGACAGCCCGCAGCGCCCGCCAGTGGTTTCCGACGCCGCGCCCGATTTCGTCAAAACCGTCACGGCCGCCATGCTGGCAGGACTGGGTGATACGCTACCCGTTTCCGCCCTGCCGCCCGATGGCACCTGGCCGACCGGCACCACCAAGTGGGAAAAACGCAATATCGCGGAAGAGATTCCGCTGTGGCAACCGCAACTTTGTACGCAGTGTAACCACTGCGTCGCCGCCTGCCCGCACTCGGCGATCCGTGCCAAAGTCGTCCAGCCCGACGCAATGGAAAATGCACCCGCGTCACTGCAATCGCTGGATGTGAAAGCACGCGACATGCGCGGCCAGAAATATGTGTTACAGGTTGCTCCAGAAGACTGCACCGGCTGTAACCTGTGCGTAGAAGTCTGCCCGGCCAAAGACCGCCAGAACCCAGAAATCAAAGCCATCAATATGGAATCCCGGCTGGATAATCTGGCGGCGGAGAAAGAGAACTTTGATTTCTTCCTGCAGTTGCCGGAAATCGACAAATCCACGCTGGAACGTATCGATATCCGTACTTCTCAGCTGATTTCACCGCTGTTCGAGTATTCTGGCGCCTGCTCCGGCTGTGGCGAAACACCGTACATCAAGCTGCTGACCCAGCTCTATGGCGATCGTCTGCTGGTCGCGAATGCGACAGGTTGTTCATCGATTTATGGCGGTAACCTGCCCACCACCCCGTGGACTACCGATGCCAATGGTCGCGGCCCGGCCTGGGCTAACTCTCTGTTCGAGGATAACGCCGAATTCGGTTTGGGCTTCCGTCTGAGCGTCGATCAGCACCGTCAGCGCGCCGTGCGCCTGCTCAACAAGCTGGCTCCGCAACTGCCGCCAGATCTGGTGAGCGCGTTGCAGGAAGAGTCCATCGCGCCCGACCTGCGCCGTCAGCAGATTGAACAGCTACGTGGGTTGCTGGCAGCCATCAATGATACCGACGCCAGCGTGCTGGCAAGCGACGCCGACCACTTTGTCGATAAATCCATCTGGCTCATCGGCGGTGACGGCTGGGCGTACGACATCGGCTATGGCGGGTTAGATCACGTCATGAGCTTGAGCGAAAACGTCAACGTGCTGGTGCTGGATACCCAGTGTTACTCCAATACTGGCGGACAGCAGTCCAAAGCGACGCCGCTGGGCGCAGTCACCAAATTTGGCGAGAAAGGTAAACGCAAAGCGCGTAAAGATCTCGGCATCAACGTCATGATGTACGGTCACGTGTATGTCGCGCAAATCTCACTGGGCGCGCAGTTGAACCAGACGGTGAAAGCGATTCAGGAAGCCGAAGCCTGGCCGGGCCCGTCGCTGATTATCGCGTACAGCCCGTGTGAAGAGCACGGTTACGATCTGGCATTCAGCCACGATCAGATGCGCCAATTGACGGCAACGGGCTTCTGGCCGCTCTACCGCTTCGACCCACGTCGTGCCGAAGAAGGGAAAGCCGCGCTGGTCACCGATTCTCGTCCGCCATCAAGCAGCCTGAGTGAAACGCTGCTGAAAGAGCAACGCTTCCGCCGCCTGAATAGCATGATGCCGGAAGAGACCGCGCAGCTCTATGAAGAAGCGGAGTTGGATCTGCGCCGCCGCTTTGACTTCCTGACCATGATGGCCGGCAAGGCAGAGAAAAACCCGCAGGAATAACCCTTCCTCTTCCAAACCGGCTTCGGCCGGTTTTTTATGGCGTGCCATTCCTGGCAGCTCCCTTACGGGCCGTTGCGTTTTCCCCTGTATAAACGAGGTTGAATGCCGAAGAACCCAGCGCCGATAGCCCGGTTTGTCAGGCACGGTAAAGAGGGGCTGACAAGACGCAAGTTACCTTATACTTTATGAGATTATTCGCTCGTTACCGTGTCAAACCGCTCTCAACGTCGCAGAGGACGAAACATGAAAGGAAAGTTCGCACCATCGCAGATTGCATTGCACTGGCTGGTTTTTCTGTTGCTCGTTGTGACCTATGCCACCATCGAACTACGCGGGTTTGCTGAACGCGGTTCGCTGCTGCGCACCGTGATGATGGTGACGCACTTTAGCTGTGGCGTAGCCATACTGGTTCTTATGCTGGCGCGCCTGTTCTTGCGCCACCGACATACCTCCCCTGCCATTACGCCGCAGCCTCCTCGCTGGCAAAGTGCATTGGCTTCGCTCACCCATGCCGTTATTTATCTGCTGTTTATTACGCTGCCGATATTGGGCGTTGCCTCACGCTATTACAGCGGCCGGGACTGGATGCTTTTTGGTATCGGCATGCCAACAGCCGCAACGCCGAATTTCGACCTTGCTGAAACGCTGATTGGCTGGCATGAAACGCTAGCGCTGTTAGGCTACTGGCTCATTGCCGCACATACCGCCGCCGCCCTGTTCCACCACTATGTCATGAAAGACAATACGCTGCTGCGCATGATGCCAGCCAAGCGCGATTAATCAGGCAACGAAGGAGCAAGAATGAAAGTCGCACTGGGGCAATTCGCCGTTGACCGCGAGTGGCAACAAAACGCCACGACCATCGCTGAATTCATGTCAGCAGCACAGCAAAAGGGTGCCGATCTGCTGGTGCTGCCAGAAGGCGTGCTGGCCCGTGATATCACCAACCCCAATATGGTGCTCACTGCTGCTCAGCCGCTTGATGGCCCGTTTATTTCGCATCTGCTGGAAGCCAGCAAAGGCAACAACCTGACGACCATGCTGTGCGTGCATATCCCGAATGGCGAAGGGAAAGTCTGGAATACGCTGCTGGCGCTACGCAACGGTGAGATCGTCGCGCAATACCGAAAACTGCATCTATACGATGCATTTTCCGTACAGGAATCGGAAAACGTACTGGCAGGTGAAGAGGTTCCACCGCTGTTGACCATCGCCGGGTTAAACGTTGGGCTGATGACCTGCTATGACATTCGCTTCCCTGAACTTGCCCGCCGTCTGGTGCTGGACGGCGCAGATGTCCTCGTTCTTCCTTCCGCCTGGATTAAGGGGCCGCTGAAAGAGGCGCACTGGGAACTGTTGGTGCGGGCCAGAGCACTGGAAAACACCACTTATCTCGTCGCCGTTGGCGAATGTGGCGTCAAGAATATCGGCAACAGCATGGTGGTCGATCCTTTAGGTGTTGTCGTGGTTCAGGCACCGGAAACACCGGCTCTTATCTATGCCGACATTGAACCGGAACGGCTGGCGTATGCCCGTCAGATTCTCCCGGTACTGGCTAATCGCCGCTTTCAAAAACCGACGCTAGACGGGGAAAATTGAGTCACGGTTCACTCTACGCTGCTTTCTTTCTCATTCGTACGCCAAAAAGTGTGATTAGTTACACATGTTGTTTCCCTCGGAGGCCATTCTGCACATATAATGCGCATCCGGTCGCCAACGCGACCTTAGCAGACCAGCCTCCTGATTCGGGGGGTGCATTTACCACTCAAATAAAGAAACGAAAATGAGTATTCGCGCGATCTTTACTTTAGTTCTTGCAGCCGCCGCATTCAGCCAGGCCGCTTTTGCCGTTGTTTA
The DNA here is from genome assembly GCF_037136835.1 of Pectobacterium sp. 1950-15. Classification (NCBI taxonomy): domain Bacteria; kingdom Pseudomonadati; phylum Pseudomonadota; class Gammaproteobacteria; order Enterobacterales; family Pectobacteriaceae; genus Pectobacterium; species Pectobacterium sp. 1950-15. The sequence goes on from NZ_JBBBQR010000001.1 coordinate 365,289, forward strand.
TCCTCTGCCTGCGGCGAATAGCCGACTGATAGGCGAGAATATCGAAATCACCGTACCGGAAGATAGCACGCAGCCGTTGGAACATTTTGCAGCACAGTTCCAAATGGGCCTGAGCAACCTGATGGAAGCCAACCCGGATGCGGACGTTTATCTGCCTGTTCCCGGCAGCAAAATGGTGATTCCTCATCAGTTGATTCTGCCAGACGCACCGCGTGAAGGTATTGTCATCAACAGCGCAGAAATGCGTCTGTACTACTACCCGAAAGGTTCCAAAACCGTGGTCGTTCTGCCAATCGGGATTGGTGAGTTAGGTAAAGATACGCCGATTAACTGGACGACTTCCGTTCAACGTAAGAAAGCGGGCCCAACCTGGACGCCAACCGCGAAGATGCATGCAGAATACGCAGCACGCGGTGAGACGCTGCAAAAAGTTTTCCCTGCTGGCCCAGATAACCCGATGGGTCTGTACGCGCTGTACATCGGCAACCTGTACGCGATCCACGGCACCAACGCCAACTTCGGTATTGGCCTGCGCGTAAGCCACGGCTGCGTTCGTCTGCGTGCCGATGATATCAAGTATCTGTTCAACAACGTTCCAGTCGGTACTCGCGTTCAGTTCATCAATGAGCCAGTGAAAGCCACCGTTGAGCCAGATGGTTCACGCTATGTTGAAGTTCACAATCCGCTGTCCCGCACAGTAGAAGAATTCCATTCTGATTCTCCTGCACCGATCAGCATGACACCAAAAGTGAGCAAAGTTCTGGCTGATGCCAGCGTGAACACCAGCGAAGTCGATCAGGCAATCCAGAGACGTTCTGGTATGCCGACCAAAATCAATGGTCTGATCGAACAAGCGACCCCGGCCATTCCGGTTGAATCTGCTGCGGCACCTGTTGCACCAGAAGCACAGACGCAAGACAGCCTTAATGCGGAGCAAAATGCCGCACCGGTGGAATCACAGCCGACTGCTGCAGCGACCGACGCTAGCCGTTCGTAATCGCGATAACGCGTTGGAAACTCATTCAGGTTTCCAACGCGTTTCTTTCATTCCCTTACCGTTTACTGTTTCTGTGAAGCGTCCAGCGCCTGCGCCACATCAGCGATGATGTCGTCAATGTGCTCAATGCCGACCGAAATTCGAACCAAATCCTCACTCACGCCTGCTTTCGCCAGCTCTTCCGCATTCAACTGGCGGTGCGTGGTACTTGCAGGATGGCACGCAAGCGATTTGGCATCGCCAATATTAACCAGCCGTAAGATCATCTTCAGCGCATCAATAAAGTGGCCGCCAGCCGCTTTCCCACCTTTAATGCCAAAACTGATAATCCCAGACGCTTTGCCCGAGGTAATTTTGTCGCAGTTTGCTTTATAGGGACTATCCGGCAATGCGCCATAGTTCACCCAGGTAACCAGCGGATGCTGATTCAGATAGCTAGCCAACGCTTCAGCATTGCTGCAATGGCGTTCGATACGCAGGCTGAGGGTTTCCAGCCCCTGCAACAACAAGAACGCGCTGTGCGGAGAAAGCGCCGCGCCAGTATTACGCAGCGGCACTACCCGGCAGCGTCCAATATAGGCCGCCGGACCAAAAGCGTCTGTATACACCACACCGTGATAAGAGGGATCGGGCTCGTTCAGTAATGGGAAACGCGTTTTATTCGCGACCCAGTCAAACTTGCCGGAATCGATAATCACACCGCCAATCGTGGTGCCGTGACCGCCGATATATTTGGTCAGTGAATGGACGACAATATCTGCACCGTGCTCAAAAGGTCGGCATAGCACGGGCGTCGCCACGGTATTATCGACAATCACCGGGACGCCGTGGCGATGCGCAATCTCCGCGATTTTGGCAATATCGACAATATTTCCCGCCGGATTCCCGATAGATTCACAAAAAACGGCGCGGGTGCGCTCGTCAATCAGCGACTCCAGCGTCGTAAAATCATCGAAAGAAGCCATCCGCACTTCAACGCCCTGACGCGGCAACGTATGAGCAAACAGGTTATAGGTACCGCCGTACAGCTGGCTGGTGCTGACAATGTTATCCCCAACCTGCGTGAGCGCCTGAAGCGAGTAGGTAATTGCCGCCATACCGGATGACAGCACCAGCGCGCCAATACCGCCCTCAATGGCCGCCAGTCGCTGCTCCAGCACCGCATTCGTTGGGTTCATGATACGGCTATAGATATTGCCTGCCACTTTCAGATCAAACAGATCGGCACCGTGTTGCGTGTCGTCAAATGTGTAAGACGTCGTCTGGTAAATCGGCACGGCTGCGGACTTCGTTGTCGCTTCAGATTCATAACCATGATGTAGCGCGAGGGATTCAAGTTTCATCTTACGGGCCTTTTTGTTATTCGTTGGAGTGAGGAAAATATCGACACAAAATAGCAGACTGTGCTCGGGAAAAGCACTTGATGATGTAGAAGAAATGGAGATAAGTTAGTAAAAACAAGACTAAATTTCAGCGTTACATTATTACGCTGAAGCCCCTTCACAAAACTGCACGCTGCCGAAGAAGCGAATCTGAAAAAGCGATAGAATTTGCGCGGAGAAAAAAACGTGCGCACCGTAACCTATCTGTGCGTCTTGTATTGCACCGCCTGCAAATCACAGCTACTTTTAACGTCATGGATCCCCCCACCCGAAAGCGCAATAAATGACTGATAAAATAAAAAATATCGCTACCTGCGAATTGCCTGACAGCGTCCAATTTCCTCACTACGATCGTAAGGCGCTGAAGCCGCGCATCGTCCATATCGGATTTGGCGCTTTTCATCGTGCTCATCAGGCACTGCTCACCGATCGCGTACTGAATAGGGTGGGAGGAGACTGGGGTATTTGTGAAGTCGTGCTATTCAGCGACGATACGATGATCAATGCGCTACGCCAGCAGGATCATCTGTTCACCGTGCTGGAAAAAGCCGCGACGAGCAATCAGCCGATTGTCGTTGGTGCCGTGTGTGAATCGCTACATGCCAAAATAGAAGGCATTAACGCGATTATTGAGAAACTCGCCGCGCCAGAAACCGCCATTGTTTCCCTGACGATTACCGAAAAAGGTTATTGCATGGACGGGACGAGCGGCAAGCTGGATCGTACCAATAAGTTGATTCAACAGGATCTCATCGATCCTCGTCACCCCGCCTCGGTGCCGGGTTTGCTGGCAGAAGCGCTGCGCCTGCGTCACGAACGCGGGATTGCGCCGTTCACCGTACTCTCCTGCGATAACGTGCCTGAAAATGGCAAAACGGCCAAAGCCGCCGTGCTGGAATCGGCGGGGCTCAACGATCGAAGCCTGACTGATTGGATCGACTCTCAGGTTTCTTTCCCGAATACGATGGTGGATCGCATTGTCCCTGCGGCAACGCCAGAAACGTTGCAGGAAATTGCCGAGCACCTTGGCGTCGCCGATCCCTGTGCGATAGCCTGTGAGCCCTTTATTCAATGGGTGATCGAAGATCATTTCACTGCCGGACGCCCCGAATGGGAAAAGGCAGGCGTACAGTTGGTACATGACGTACTGCCGTTTGAAGAAATGAAACTGCGCATGCTGAACGGCAGTCATTCATTTTTGGCCTATCTGGGCTATATCGCTGGCTACGATCACGTCAGCGACTGTATGAATGACGAGAACTATCGCCGGGCCGTGTCTCATCTCATGCTGCTGGAACAGGCACCGACGCTTAGCGTCGTGGATATCGATCTGAAAGATTATGCCGTCCAGCTACTGACCCGTTTTTCCAATCCGGCGCTCAAGCATCGAACCTGGCAGATTGCCATGGACGGTTCCCAGAAGTTGCCTCAACGCATGCTGGAATCACTACGGTGGCATGTGAGCAATGGAGGAGACTATCGCTGTCTGGCATTAGGAATCGCTGGCTGGATGCGTTATGTCAGCGGCAAAGATGACGCGGGTAACCCGATTGAAATCCGCGATCCGCTGGCTGACAAGCTCAGACACGTCGTTGAAGAAACATCAGACAGCGCCGAGCGGGTCAGTGCGTTTCTCAATATTCGTTCTATTTTCGGCGAGGATCTGCCAACCAATCACGATGTCTTCAACGCTATCGCACAGGCTTATCTGAAGCTGCGCGATCACGGCGCAAAGAACACCGTGGCCGCACTGGCACAAGACTTTAAATAACGATAAACCCAAGCAGGCCAAGGTACAGCGCACTTTGGACACCCAGAGCCAAAGTGCGACTTTTCCCTTTTGTTTCATCCAGCCACGGCAGCGATGACCAACTCATTCCCCCACCTATAACGGCAATCACCAACAGCGCCGCGGCGATCAGCCAGACGAGCTTATCCAGCAGCGAATTGGGAAACAAAATTTGCATTGCGGAAACGACAAGAAACAGGGTGACGCAACGTAATACCCCAACCAGAATCCCCGCACGATCTCTCAGCCCACGCGGAGCGGAAGAAGGTAACCAGGCCTGAAAAGCAAACAACCCAACCACGGCAATAAAAACCACATAGATAACGGCGTAGATCATCAAATGACTCACGTTACGGCTCCTGATAAGGGGATACGATCAAGTAAACTGGGCGGGATGATGACGACATTTCCTCTCTGAGGTCAATGCGTTATTTCATATCACGCTATCGATTTGTGGGGCAGCGCGCCATGTCGGCTCGCCGCCAATCTGTGCGCGCACCGCTTTTCTGTAAGAAATATACATATCCTGTAACTTAAGCACATAAATGCATGATCAAGAAATTATAAAAAGCAAATTAAAATATCTTATTTCATGATCTGTCTGACAGATCGTCATTAAAAGCGCGTGAAAGCGTGATCGTCAGTTTACTTTCTTTTCAATAGAGCAAATTATAAAGAAATGATAGTTCAATCGAACTGAAATATTGTTTCATATTTGTAATTAGGCTGATCATGAATAAACCAATCTCTTTTAAACATACGTTCTGCTACGGCAGCGCGAACCTGCTCGGCAGTGGCGCGCTTGCTATCAGCGGCGCATGGCTAATGTACTTTTACACCACATTCTGTGGGTTAACATTGGTTCAGGCCGCTGCCATTTTCTCCGTTGCCAGCATCATCGATGCTATCAGTAACCCCATCATGGGGTACATCAGCGATAACTTCTACAACACCCGCATTGGTCGCCGATTTGGCCGCCGACGCTTCTTTATTTTGCTGGGTGTCCCGCTGGTTCTGGTTTACCCGATGCTGTGGGTTGATGGCTTTGGTTTCTGGTATTACCTGGCGACATACGTGCTGTTCGAGCTGATTTACACCTCGATCATGGTACCGTATGAAACGCTGGCTACCGAAATGACTTCCGATTTCAAACTGCGTTCTAAGCTGACGGGTTCTAAAGCCATTTTCGGCAAAATCGCCAACTTCCTGGCGGCATTCATTCCCGGGCAATTTATTGCCGTCTACGGTAAAGATTCCGCGACGCCATTCTTCTACACCGGTCTGGTCTACGGTGCCATTATGTGCGCGGCGATGATCGCGCTGTATATGACGTCCTGGGAGCGTCCAGTCAACGAGATCGTCCGTGAAAGCACCTCTAGCCTGTGGCAGGCGATGAAAAAGCTGAGCGTGGATATGGTTTCCACCTTCCGTCTGCGTATTTTCCGCAAACATCTGGGAATGTACCTGTTTGGCTTTGGCGCTGAGTGGCTGTTCGCTTCCGCGTTTACCTACTTCATCGTCTTTGGTCTGAAGCAGAACACGGCGTTAGTGTCACACCTCAATAGCTTCAGTTCGGTCATGCAGCTTATTTCTACCGCAGCCTTCATCGGTATTTGCGTCAAAATGGGCTTTGCGCGGCCATTCCGTCTGGCGTTAATGGTGGTGATTGTCAGCGTCATGGCCTATGCCGCGCTCTATTTCGCTAACTGGTCAGAAGACATGACCATCTTTGTTCTGTTTGCCATCACCGCCGTATTTGGTCTGAGTACAGGCGGCATCTACTATATTCCCTGGACGGTTTATACCTTCCTGGCTGACGTAGATGAAGTCCTGACTGGTCGCCGCCGCGAAGGTATCTACGCAGGTGCCATGACGTTTGCCGGCAAAATGGTGCGTTCTGTGATTGTCTTCGCCATGGGCTGGACGCTGAGCCAATTCGGTTTCGTCTCCGGACAGTCAGCACAGCCTGAATCTGCCGTCCAGGCGATTGTTGGCGTGTTCTCACTGGGCGTTATCGGCCTGGCGCTGGTTGCCATTTACTACACAACACAGATGAAGTTGGATCGTAAGAACCACGCCATCCTGCTGGAAGAAATTGCACGTATCAAAGCGGGTGGCGCGATTGCCGATGTACCGCCTCACGCACGCGCTGTCGCAGAAGAGCTGACAGGCTGGGAATATGAGAAATGCTGGGGCAACAACCCATTAGGCGTTCAGTCTGAAGAGACAAAGCCGCAGGTTGCGACTGCGCAGCATTAATCGAAGACGATCGTTTATACAGACGTTTGTTGAAGACAAGCATCAATTAAAAGCCGTCATCAACTAAAAACAATCAGCCCAATCTCGTATTGGGCTGATTCATTTAGAGCGCCGTGTTTTGATTAACCGCTCGGGTAGGATTAAATCAACGAGGCTTCTTTCAATTCACTTTTCAGGTAAGCGTAGTATATCGGGGCCGCAATCACACCGGCCAACCCAAAGGCCGCTTCAAACACCAGCATCGCCAGCAAGATTTCCCACGCGTGCGCTTTGATCCTCGTCCCAACGATTTGTGCATTCAGGAAGTATTCAAGCTTATGAATCAACATCAAATACACCAGCGCAACCAGTGCGATCGGTAGCGAAAGCGATAAGCCCGACAGAAAAACGATCGAGTTGGAAATCAGGTTACCGATCACTGGCAGCAGGCCGAAAATGAAGGTGAGCACCACCAGCGTTTTGGCAAACGGCAGGTGGATACCACACAGCGGCAGAGCGCCCAGAATAAAAATGGCAGACAGCACCGTGTTAACCGCAGAGATTTTCACCTGAGCGAAAACAATGTTACGAAACGATGCCGATAGCAAGGTAACCCGACGCAGCAACTCCGCTTTGAGTAATGGCTTCTCGGTGTCCTGATCGACGTTATAAAGCGACACAATCGCTCCCAGCACCATACCGATTAGCATCGTCACAAATCCATGCAGGAAACTTTTCCCCATGTTCTGCAACATCACAATATGCGCCTGAACCCATTGCAGCAGCTCGCGCTGAAGTTCTTCAATACTGACTGGCAGATACCCTGGTAAATAGTGGGCGACCTGCTGCTGGATATCATTGAGGATGTAGCCAATACGCACGTTGAATGCTGCCGTATCCTTCATTTCCTGCATCAACAGTCCGACCAGACTACCAAACAGTAAGCTCAACAGGCTGACCACCAGTGTGCTAATTACCGCGACCACAATCCAGCGGGCGCGCTTACCGCTGATGACCCGTTGAAAATAGGGCGTCAGTAAATTCACGATTTCATACACCAGAAAACCGGCAATAAAGCAGGCCAGCAGGCGTAAGGGCAGCAATATAAGCAGGCCACCCATAATAAAGAAAAAGCTCAACAGGCGAGCTTGTTTCAGGTTCAGTAACTGCATGATAACTTCCCGTATGAAGAGGCAACGCCGAGAATACTCGTTGTGGAGTATGCTACGCCTTTTTCGGTATCAACAGATTGATTTATATGCGCCAGATTTGCGTTTCGTCTGCGACGTGATAACCAACCAAATAACAAACGAAGAATATTTTTGGTGTTTTACCGGCGAAATACCAGCAGTGTTTTAACTCGGCCGGATATCCACCCACCAGGAAAAACGCCGGGTTACCTTCACCGGCAGCGTTCGCGCAACGGCATCGAGCAGGCGATCGGTTTCATGCAGCGGGAAAACGCCCGAAATCCGTAGCGTCGTAACCGCGGAATCAACATGAAAATAACCATTGTGATAGCGGGAAACTTCATGAATGAGCTGCCCTAACGGCATGTTATCCGCGACCAGTTGTCCTTTACGCCAGCTCTGACGGAAATTCTCAACGGGTGTCGGTTCACTGCTCTTGTCGCGGGTAAAGATAACCTGTTGCCCTGCCGTTACCCGCCGCGCGGCGGGGACCGCCGTTTGTAGCAAAACCTCACCGCTAAAAACGGAGAGCACGCTGTGAGCGGACGTATAGCGCAGCGCTAATTGGCAGGAATGCGCAGAAGCGGCAAGATCGCCATGGGGCGTGGTCAACCGGGCGGCATGCGCCGTTTGGTTGTCCAGCATCAATTCACCTTTGATCAATTGAAACGTCAGCGGCTGAGACAACGCGGGGTTGCCCTGCTGATTCAATGCTGAATCGGTATTGAGCCAGAGGGTCATCCCCGTTTCGATGCTGAGCTCACGCGTTTCTCCCGTGCCCGTACGGTAATCGGCAGCATAACTTTCCCACGGCAGACTAAAACCCGCTCCTCCGGTAAGGCTGACGATCGCCAGCAATTTCAGCATACGCCGACGTTCCTCACCCCGCTTACTCAGCACCGAAGAGGCTAACTGGCTGTCTACCGTATGGAAACGGGCATGAATTTGTTCAACCTGCTGCCAGGCAAGCTGGTGGGTTTCATTCTGATGTAACCAACGCTGCCATGCCTGACGATCGTGCTCAGCGCAGTCTTCGTCATACAGCGTGGCATACCACTCTGCGGCAGCATAAAGAACATCTTTGGGAATCGAAGACGTGATAGAGGAGATCATAAGTCCTGACACAATAGACAATTCAGCATCGCCTGTGCCATATATTTTTTTACCATCCGCTCGGAAACGGCTAATTGTTCAGCGACCTGTCGATAGGTTAAACCGTCAAGATGCACCAGCAAGAATGCCTGACGCACTTTGCCAGGCAGCGTAGCCAGCATCTGATCGATAGCCAACAGTGCATCAACCACCATCGCCTGCTGCTCCAGCGAGGGGGAAAAATGAAACTCCTGCTCTGCCAGCACCTGAAGATAGGCATTCTCGATATCTTTACGCCGCCAGTGATTCACCATCAGCCCATGAGCCACGGTCGTCAGCCAGGCGCGAGGTTCACGGATACGATCGGTCTGATGCTGGCAAATCAAACGTAGAAACGTATCCTGTGCCAGATCTGCTGCCTGCTGTGAACATCCCAAACGCCGACGCAACCACGCCTGTAACCAGGCATGATGATCATGATAAATCTGCTGAACGTTTAAGGTTTCAGGCTGATTGGGGCAGACAACGGCGGGACTTTTCACGGTATTCGCTCAATGTGACAGCAATGAAATGATTTTCATTATCATTAAAAGCAAAGTCAACGACTATTCACGTCTATGGAGCGGATTGCGGTAAAAATAAGGACATTGCAGGCATTAATACAAAAAAAGAAGCCCTAGGGCTTCTTTTAGTGATGTTTGAGACGGGAGATTACCAGCGATAGCTGACGTTCGCGCTAACGTTACGGCCTTCACCGTAGTAGCACCAGAAATCACACGCGCTAACATACTCACGGTTTGTCAGGTTGGTGGCATTAACCTGCACGCGCCAGTCCTTGCTGAAATCATAGGCAATCATCGCATCCCACAGCGTATAAGCAGGTACTTTCAAATTTCGGCTTTCAATTTTATCGCCGAATGAACTCCCAACGTAACGTACGCCGCTACCCACGGTCAGCCCCTCAAGTGGGCCAGAGAAAGCATAAGTTGCCCATGCGGACGCGCTATGCAACGGCAAGCCCGCCAGACGTTTTCCAACTTCTCCCACGGTTCCGGACTTCGTTGTCTCCACTTTGTTGTACGTGTAGTTGGCTGTCACTGAGAGGCCGGAATACACCTCGCCGCTCAATTCTAACTCAACGCCACGAGAACGTGCTTCACCCGCTTGCACCCGACGAATAGGGTTATCGATATCTGTAGTCAGGATATTGTCCTGATTCAGATTGAAAACAGCAGCTGAGGCATAGCCATTAAACCCACTCGGAGTGTACTTAACGCCCACCTCGGTTTGCTTGCCCATAGTCGGTTTATATTGCCGTCCTGATGCATCGTAATCAGCGATAGGCAGGAAAGACTCTGCATAGCTGATATAAGGCGAAACCCCGTTATCAAACAGATATATCACACCCGCGGACTTCGTAAACTTGGCATCATCCGTGCGGGAATCAATCCCCATGATTTCATTTTGTGTACGTGATTTTGACTGGTCGTAACGTCCACCCAGCAAGAAGATCAAACGATCGTCATATTTGATCTGGTTCTGGATATAGTAACCATTCTGATGGCGACCAGAACGATGGTAAGAGAGTTGATCGTCATTCAGCGTATAGTTGCCGTAGACTGGGTTGAAAATATCAATCGGGTTATTGATGAACTGGTATTTTGTTGAATTATAAGGGGATAAATCAGCATCATGGCTTCGTGTATTGGCACGACGATAATCGAACCCGAGCAGTAAGGTATTTTCAATGTCTTCCCACTGCCATTCGCCCACTAAACGGTTATCGGTAGCCCAATTTTGCGCAAAGCCGTCACGGTAGGTCAGCCCACGGTTGGCGTGGCGCTCATCCTCCATCCTTATCGCATAAGCATTGCGCAGATCCAAATTCAGATAGGTGTAATTCACATTCTGGTGGAACGTCCAGGTATCGTTCAGGTGATGCGTGAACTCATAGCCTAGGTTGAATTGCCGAGTATCGTGGCGGTTCAACCCCGGTTCGCCCAGCGACGTTTTATAGCCGACTTTGCCAAATGGTGTGCCATGTAATGTCCCGTACGGCAGCTTAAAGCCGTTGGTTGTGTCGGATTTCGTATCCATGTAGCTGGCTAATACGGTCAGTTCCGTGTCTTCTCCGAGGAACGTGACGCTCGGTGCCAGATAAAAGCGCTTGCTCTTCGAGAAATCCATCTCACCCGAGGTGTCACGCGCTAGCGCAACAACCCGATACAGCACCGAGCCGTCATCGTTTAACGGACCCGCACTGTCGACGGCCAGATGGCGATAATCGTTAGAGCCATATTCCAGCTCGACTTTCCCCTGCGGCAAACGCGTTGGTCGTTTGGTGATGACGTTAACCAGACCGCCCGGCGGGTTTTGCCCGTACAGAACGGAGGCGGGGCCTTTCAGGACTTCGATACGCTCGACGCCGAACGGCTCAATCTGCTGGCCGTAGAACCCGTCTTCATTCAGCGTCGCCAGACCATTCTGGAACCGTGACTGATCGCTAAATCCACGAATCGTCACCCATTCGGCTTTATTGTCCGGCCCGTATGGCGTCGCGAGAATGCCGCTGCTATAGCGCAGCGCCTGATCGATCTTTTGCGCCCCGCGCTCTTCGATCTGTTTTTCCGTGACAACCGCCACCGCACGTGGCGTTTCTGAAATCGGCACATCCAGCTTCATCGCGGTATTCGGTGGAGCAGTGACAACGATCCGATCGTTTTTAGCAGGTACCGGCGCAGTAACGGGTACAGGCTCACTCACTGTGCGTTGTACCAGCGTCACGCTGCCATCGGCACTGTACTGTGCACTGAGGCCACTGCTGCTGAGAATCTGCTGGAAACCCTGCTCTACGCTGTAGTTTCCCTGCAACCCCGCACCGCGTTTACCCGCGACCAATGCCGGATCGTAAGAAAGTAATACACCAGCCTGTTGGGCAAATTGATTGAGCACCTGATTGAGCGGGCCGGACGACACTGCATATTGTTGGACTGGCACCGCAGATGCAGCATAGACCGCCGCCATTGGCAGCACTGAGGCAAACGATGCCCCAAGTACCCCAGCACGTAAAGCACGCGCTAACAGGTGGGTACGGAATTTAACCATTATTTATCCCCTATCGCATAAGAAACGCTGTTTTCAGAAGCTATGCCAATTGGGGGAGTAAAAAGGGGAACTGAAAATCGAAAAATAATTGAAATAATGCGTCTGGAATCAGAATTATTGCGGAAAATACGTTGTCGATATGGGTAAACCACTGTCATTGCCAATAAAAAACTGACGTCATTTTTATCAAAAAGTGCTATATGCCGACAAAGGCTATATTGGCCTAACCTCATCAGTAATTAGACGAGAGTCTACTTATCCATTTGTCATCTTTTAAGATTCAACACGCTAAAAATAAAGAAAATTTTAAGAGCTTCTTATCAAGGTTTAATAAACCCTAATGTTTAAGGGAATAATATGTGAGAAGGCAAAAGGAAAAGGGAATAGGCATGGAGGAGAGCAAGATTGTATCGAAACGTTTCGCTGTTTATTTTAAAGAGGCATATTATATGCAATAAAATATATAACCCTCTATTTTTTATTAACTTTTAACATTATCGCAGTTAATAAAGAACGTCTTTCATTCTTCATTTACGAAAAATCGGCGCGACTTTATCGTCCTGCTGGCCGCAAGTGGTTATCAGAGAATAACCTACGCAATCGGTTGCTGTTGAAAAAGCGGTGCTAAATTAGCAATAAGTGCGTTATTAATAGCAACAATTTTTCTTTGGTCGTTATTTTCCACTGGAAAATACACGTCTCTAGTCTTCCGGCCGGATAATCTACGATTATGAAAGCTTATGACGCCAGATTTGCCGAAGGCTCAACCGTATCCTGGTTCAGGATCAGCAAAGAAAGCACCCGGTTTTCAACGTTCAGCTTAGAAAAAGACAGCGTACTTAACTGCTTTTTAGTAAAGCCATCAGACAACAAATCCGAGACCACTCGCGTACTTAACACGTTGGAATTCGTTATAAAGTCGTGATAGGCGAACTTCACGTTGATAGGCAGCACATCATCAATTGAGACGGGCGTATTCATTTCAGCACGCAATCCAAAATGGGCGTTGAAAGCAGAATTCGCGCAAACGACCTTACACTTTTCGTCAATCACCGCCACAGCACGCCGATCGTTCTGAACTGGTTGAGAAAGCATGCCTAAAATTTCATTCCGGCCAAATATCAGACTCATTGTTTCCTCTGCATCATGCTATGTAAAAAGATATCTCACAGCGCGCCATGACCTCACGGCGCACCATTGATAAGCAATCAACCTACCGGAATTTAAAAGGTTTCCGGACTAATAGTGTTCTTCCCCACCCCAGAAAGTCACTAATGAAAATAGTGAATTTCGCTAACCGGAACTGTTTACACGTTCTCAGGCTACCGGGGCTCAAACATCTGCCGCCTTAGTCAGCGTCAGTGATGTTTGGGGTGTATCTATGTTATTTATTTTTGGAAACCGAATATTTCTGAATAAGACACAAAAAATAACACTTCATTTTTCTTTTTGTCAGCGGCTAGCACACGGCATCTCTACCCTTTTTAAGAAGGCCCACATCTGTGCTGTGGAACCCGCCTAGAGTGTAGATTATTCACACTTATCTGCCCGTTGATAATCAGATAAATCTATTTCATTAATAGCCTACATATAATTAACAAGTGAAACAAAATTTCAACAGATGGAACACAGGTGAACGCGCTAAATAGCTGGCTCACGTAGAAATATACTCTGAACGGGGTTTTTACTATCGGCTGAATAAGCGGGATCTTTATGCCCTTTGATCGTAAAGGGCGATCAAAAACTTGATAACAATAGATATAATCTATTGAAAACAATGAATTGATCGTTAATGACATTATAACAGCATAGATAATTCTGCTGACTGCCATATTGTGACATACATCACTTCTCGCGTTTTGGCTACCACGAAAAAAATGCCCGTTTTCTGAACCAAAAGACTATCTTTTAAGTAACGCCTCACTGCTTTTCCTGCAATGCGTGATCAATCGCGCAAAAAAGAAACAAAGATAACCAGTTAACTACAATTAACCATTATTTGACATAGCATTAACATGTTTAAGGAGAAGCGCTATGACACAACATAATAAACACACCATTCCCGCCGCAATTGCGGAAAATGCACTGATAAATGCCCAGCAATACGAAGATATGTATCGGCTGTCCGTTGACGATCCCGCTGCCTTTTGGGGTGAGCAGGGAAAGATCGTTGATTGGATCAAACCCTATAAAACGATCAAGAACACCTCATTCGACCCTGGCCATATCAGTATTCGCTGGTTTGAAGACGGTACGCTAAACGTGGCAGCGAACTGCCTGGATCGCCATCTGGCCGAGCGTGGCGATCAAACCGCCATCATCTGGGAAGGTGATGACACGACAGAAAGCAAAAAAGTCACCTATCGAGAGCTGCATCAATCCGTATGCCGCTTCGCCAATGTGCTGAAGTCACAGGGCGTCAAAAAAGGCGATGTCGTTGCCATTTATATGCCGATGGTGCCGGAAGCGGCCGTGGCGATGCTGGCCTGTGCCAGAATCGGTGCCATTCACTCGGTGATCTTCGGGGGGTTCTCTCCTGAAGCCATTTCTGGGCGTATCATCGATTCCAGCGCCAAGCTGGTTATTACCGCCGATGAAGGCGTACGCGCCGGACGTGTGATTCCGCTGAAGAAGAATATTGATGAAGCGTTAAAAAACCCAAACGTCACCACCATTTCCAGCGTCATCGTTTTCCGTCGTACGGGTAAAATCGGTGAATGGAAGGAGGGTCGCGATCTGTGGTGGCACGATCTGGTTGAAAAAGCAGACGACCACTGCCCGCCAGAAGAGATGAATGCGGAAGATCCGCTCTTTATCCTTTATACGTCGGGCTCAACGGGTAAACCCAAGGGCGTATTGCACACCACGGGTGGCTATCTGGTTTATGCTGCACTGACCTTCAAGTATGTCTTCGACTACCATCCTGGTGACATTTACTGGTGTACGGCAGACGTTGGCTGGGTGACGGGGCACAGCTACCTGCTGTATGGTCCGCTGGCATGCGGGGCGATTACGCTAATGTTTGAAGGTGTACCAACCTGGCCGGACGCAAGACGTATGGCGCAAGTGGTCGATAAGCATCAGGTCAACATTCTCTACACCGCCCCCACCGCAATCCGCGCGCTGATGGCTGAAGGTGATAAAGCAATCGAAGGGACATCGCGTGAATCACTTCGGATCATGGGTTCCGTCGGTGAGCCGATCAACCCGGAAGCCTGGGAGTGGTATTTCAACAAAATCGGCAATGGTAAGTGTCCTATCGTCGATACCTGGTGGCAAACAGAGACGGGAGGCTTCATGATCACCCCTCTGCCCGGCGCGATTGAAGCGAAAGCCGGCTCCGCGACGCGCCCATTCTTCGGCGTACAGCCTGCGCTCGTCGATAACCTCGGCAACCCACAGGAAGGCACCGCGGAAGGCAATCTGGTCATCGTGGATTCCTGGCCAGGTCAGGCACGAACCCTGTTTGGCGATCACGATCGCTTTGAACAAACCTACTTTTCCACCTTCAAAGGCATGTATTTCAGCGGTGACGGCGCGCGCCGTGACGAAGATGGCTATTACTGGATCACGGGTCGCGTCGACGACGTGCTGAACGTTTCCGGGCATCGTCTGGGGACGGCGGAAATCGAATCGGCGCTCGTTGCCCATCCAAAAATTGCCGAAGCAGCCGTGGTCGGCATTCCGCACCATATGAAAGGGCAGGCTATTTACGCCTACATCACGCTGAACCACGGCGAAGAGCCGTCCAGCGAGCTGTATACAGAGGTTCGCAACTGGGTACGTAAGGAAATCGGCCCGATTGCAACCCCAGATATCCTGCACTGGACTGACTCTTTACCAAAAACGCGATCTGGCAAAATCATGCGTCGTATTTTGCGTAAGATCGCCGCCGGTGACACCAGCAATCTGGGGGATACCTCAACGCTGGCCGATCCTGGCGTCGTCGAAAAACTGCTCGAAGAAAAGCAGGCCATGAGTACCGCCTCTCAATAACCCTCTGACCCACCGCTCTCTTCATTCCCGTAAGCCATGACGTGGCTTGCGGGGATGTGGCTGGCGATAAATCAGGCGGCGTCGTCGCGGCAATACTCAACCCTATAGATTACTGGAGACTTACGATGAATGATGCCATTTATCAACGGATTGAAAGTCACCCCTTATTCAGAGAACTGGTCAACAAACGGCAGCGTTTCGCTGTTTTTCTCTCGCTGATCATGCTGGTGCTTTATGTGGGTTTTATCCTACTCATCGCCTTTGCGCCTGGCTGGCTGGGAACGCCTATCAGCCCAGGTTCCAGCATTACCCGCGGCATTCCGATTGGAGTGGGATTGATTGCGATCTCCTTCATTCTGACAGGCATTTACGTGTATCGCGCCAACGGTGAATTCGATCGTCTGACCAAACAGTTACTGGATGAGGTAAAGCAATGAAAATACGCTTTATGATGCTGTTCGGGCTTTTGACGCTGCCAGTGCTTGCATGGGCGGCAGATGCCCTCACGGGGGATGTCCAGCGCCAGCCGTTGAATATTCAGGCCATCGTGATGTTTCTGTTATTCGTCAGCGGTACGCTGTATATCACCTACTGGGCATCGAAGAAAACGCGTTCACGTAGCGATTATTATACGGCAGGCGGTAGCATTACCGGTTTCCAGAATGGGCTGGCAATTGCGGGTGACTATATGTCCGCCGCATCCTTCCTCGGGATTTCTGCGCTGGTCTATACCTCCGGCTACGACGGTCTGATCTACTCACTCGGCTTTTTGGTCGGCTGGCCCATTATTCTGTTTCTGATCGCCGAACGACTGCGCAACCTCGGGCGTTATACCTTTGCTGACGTCGCCTCCTACCGTCTGCAACAGCGCCCAATCCGTAGCCTGTCCGCCTGTGGGTCGCTGGTAGTTGTGGCCCTGTACCTCATCGCACAGATGGTGGGCGCAGGGAAGCTCATCGAACTGTTATTCGGCCTCAACTACCATGTGGCGGTGGTGCTGGTTGGTATCTTGATGGTGATGTACGTGATGTTTGGCGGCATGCTCGCCACCACATGGGTACAGATAATTAAAGCCGTCCTGCTGCTCTTCGGCGCCACCTTCATGGCCGTCATGGTGATGAAATCCGTGGGGTTCAGCTTTAACGAACTCTTCAAACAGGCAATGGTAGTCCACCCGAAAGGTGCGGCAATCATGAGCCCCGGCGGGCTGGTTTCTGATCCAATATCCGCCCTGTCCCTCGGGTTAGGTCTGATGTTCGGTACCGCTGGCCTGCCGCACATTCTGATGCGCTTCTTCACCGTCAGCGACGCGAAAGAAGCTCGCAAGAGTGTGTTCTACGCCACGGGGTTCATGGGTTATTTCTACTTCCTGACCTTCATCATCGGTTTTGGTGCCATCCTGCTGGTCAGCGCGAATCCTGCGTTTAAGGACGCCACAGGCGCACTCATCGGTGGGAATAACATGGCGGCAGTGCATCTGGCTGATGCGGTCGGCGGCGACTTCTTCCTTGGCTTTATCTCCGCCGTGGCCTTTGCCACCATTCTGGCGGTCGTTGCAGGTCTGACGCTGGCGGGCGCTTCTGCCGTGTCACACGATCTCTATGCTAACGCCATCAAGAAAGGGGCAGCGACAGAACGCGATGAGCTAAGAGTGTCGAAAATTACTGTGCTGGTGCTGGGTGTCGTGGCGATATCACTCGGTATCCTGTTTGAGAAACAGAATATCGCCTTCATGGTCGGGCTGGCATTCTCTATTGCCGCCAGTTGTAACTTTCCGATCATTATTATCTCGATGTACTGGTCAAAACTGACCACGCGCGGGGCGATGATTGGCGGCTGGGCAGGGCTGTTGACGGCTGTCGTTTTGATGATATTGGGGCCGACTATCTGGGTGAAAATCCTCGGTCACGCCACCCCCATTTATCCTTACGATTATCCAGCGCTCTTCTCCATGCTGGTCGCGTTTATCGGTATCTGGTTCTTCTCCATCACCGATCGCTCCGAAGCCGGACAGCAGGAACGCGCTCGCTTCCATGCGCAGTTTGTCCGCTCACAAACCGGCGTAGGTGCATCAAAAGGCAGTTCCCACTAATCCTCCCTCTCATTGGCCCGCTTTCGCGGGCCAATTATTCTCTGACTCCAACGATCCACGTTATTAAAACCGGTTTATTCCTCGCTTAAGGTCACTACGTCGTACATCACGCTGCCGCCTTTTAATTGCAGCGTGATCGTGTTGTTGCCGTTTTTCAGCAAGTGGGATGACACAGGGATGCGGGCTAGGTGATAGCGCCCGCTCTGTAGCGCACCGCGATAAATGGTTTTGTCGTTCTCGTAAGTCAGCGTTTCCAGCGTCCTGCCGTTTACCGCTACCGCCAGCTGTGGCAGGGTCGGCTCGCTCATACTGCTGTTGCTCGCGGCCGCCAGTGCGATGTTCAGGAAATAGGTTTTCTTCTCAGGTTGCAGGGCAAAACGGATCTCCCATTTTCCCGGTTTGGTCTGCGCGTAATACCAGTCACGCTGATAGTCGCTGCGGCCAATATCGAACGTCAGATTGGCCGGCACCTCATGCTGCCAGCGGGTATTGCGTGCCTCATTACCAAAGCGGAATTCACTCGCCTGCCGATTTGCTTGTCCAATCGCCCAGATAACGGGTTCGGCTTTAGGCAGAGCAATCACCGACAGGGCTTGTTTATCACCAGAGACGGACAGCGTTTGTTCTGCCAATATTCCCGGCTGCGTACCGCTGTTGGCGTAGACCGCAAGGTGGTAATTGCCCGGGCGGACATGGGAAATCGCAAAATTCCCCTGTGTGTCTGTCGTTGCCTGATACGAATACCCACGGGTTTGTACATCAAACGGCTCATCCATCGATGATGAAAGCACCACCGTCACCGGCTGCTGGCTGGCAACGCGTCCGCTAACCTGTGTGCGATCGCGCACATAGCGGGAATCGTCCACCCATTGATACGGCCAACTGACGGCTTCCGTCAGCGCCTGACGCCGGGCATCTGCCAGCATCTGCTCGGTATCACCCTGATTGATATACAGCAGCCATGGGCCGTAGAATTTTTTCCAGCCCGGAGGCGCCACCATATCTGGCGTACCGAAGTGTGAACCCGTCATGTAGTTCAGAATGATCGCATCCTGATGCACCAGTAAGTCCTGTTTGAGCGCATCGCCGGAGAAATACTCCCGATTGCCGTGAATCAACCACGCCCCAACGCCATTACCGAAAACACCCCAGAAAGGCGCGGCACGCATGTAACCAGCAAAATCATATTTGGAATAGATGCGGCCATCCGGCAGCCGCCAGGTTTCATCTTGTACCTTTGGCGAAGCTTCAAGCTGGCTGTAGAGCAGCGGTTTACCCTGACGATCGCCGTTATAGAGATGGTCTAACCGGGCAGGATCGAAGCGGTATACGTTACGCAATTCACTGACTTTAACGTCCTGACTGCCGCGATTCTCTGCCACTACATAGCTGTAAAGTCCGCTCACGCCACGACGCATAATCAGGTGATATTCAAGCCGTAACAGCCCGTCTCGCTCGTCGATATAGGCGACATGCGCCATGTCACGATCGTTGCGCAGCACCTCTACCCGCTCGGGGACAAAATCTTTGACGCCTTTAGCATGAACATTGTTGACATAATAATCGAGGTAAGCGCTGCGGGTTTTGCTCGGATCGCGTACCGCGCCGGACAAATTCGTGACGATATTCTTGCCTCCCGTCACCATACGCACCGCGCTGCCATCCTCGCCAAATGCGACGCTGAGTAAGCCGTTATCCAGCACGGTATTCAAACCAGAAACGGATAACGACACCGCATTATCCTGCGCGCTATAGCTATAGGGTGCCAGCATGGCCCCCACCAACAACAAGACAGATCGCTTCACAGTCAGCCCTCTTGTATTCCACTGTTTAGACAGAAACGTTTATCGCGATGATTCGGGCTACGGTAAATGCCAAATATTAGGGGAAACACGGTGATGAGGTTCCCGCAGGGACACCTCGCACCGTGGTAGCCCCGTGTATCTCGGTATGGCACCAAACCTTGTCGCTGAAATTAAAAATTTCTGCCATTTTAAATAGATAGGATAGGGATATCAGGAACAACATAATCGAGGGGATAAGCGCCCTCCTTCACGTCACTGCCAGCAGAAACAGGAAGCTGGCAATGACAGGAAGAAAGTCAGGATCGACATCGCAGAAATCAAAACTGATCAGAATGACAGTTCGCGAATCAGTACCGCAGACACCACTTTCCAACCACGGACCAGCAGGCTTTGCGCCTCACCGTCCATCACCACCGTACCGCGCAGCACCTGCGGCTGAGCACGATAATCGTCCGGCAGGCTGAGCAACACGCGATAAACGGCCTGTTCAGGGTGCAGTTTGCGCTGTGCATCGCTCAGCGTGGCAATATCACCCCCATAAACCGATGCCAGTTCTGGCGCAGCGTTCAGATCGCGGGTGGCCGTGCTGGCGATCTCTACAATGGTGAGCGGCAGCGACGAGCGGCTGACATCCTGTAAATAAAACGTGCCCTTTGCGCCCGTGTGAAGCCGCTGCCAGTCTTTTTCCGACACGAACGCTTCCACCAGCCCGCCGGTCGGCTTGGTGACAACCGCTAGCCATTCCCCCTGCCCCAACCACTCGCCGGGTTCCAGCGGCGTTGCCATGTCAGCCACCACGCCGTCTATCGGCGCACGTACCGTCAGCTGTTCAGACTGGCGCTGCAAGACCTGTAATTTTTGCAGAGCCGCATCGTGCTCCTGCTTCACCCGCTGGTGATCGCCTGCCGCTTCTTTGTTGAATACCTGAAAGGTACTTTGCCAGTTCAGCGTGGCGATTTGTCGCTCCAACTGCTGCCGTTCGTGCACCAGCGCGTCAGACGACAGCGTAAATAGCGTCTGTCCCGCGCGCACAGGCTGACCCACCTGTACCTCAATGCGCTGAACCATCGCGGGCACGGGCATATACAGGCTGCTTTGCTGTTCCGCCCGCAGCAGCGCCGGCGCATACACACCGCGCTGCCAGGGAATCATCAGCAAGAGCAGAACTACAGCGCTCACGGTCAACGTTGTCGTCATATTACGGTTCATACGGTAATCCTTACGGCGTTTACTCCATTCGCGCACTTCATTCACCACCGGCATCACCACGAAGTAGCCGATTTCAATGGCGAAAAGCAGCATCCCCAATAGCTTGAACGCCATGTGGTAAACCAGAATCGCGATACCGGTAAACAGGAAGAAACGGTATATCCACACCGCGAAGGCATAGCCCACCAGTGTGCGTTGCAGCCAGCGGGGAAAGTGCTCCGGCGGTGCATCACCTAAGCCGAACAGCCATTCCCGCATCTGCCAGCGGCCAATAGCGAAGCCCCGATTTTGCAGATTCGGCATCTGCAATCCATCGGACAGCAGGAAATAGCCGTCGAAGCGCATCAGCGGGCTGAGGTTAATCGCCAGCGTCATGATCCAGGTCGTCGTCGCCAGCATAAACGCCGCGCTGCGCAGCATACCGTCCGGCAAGAAGCTCCATGCCAGCGTCGCCCACGCCGCCAGCACCAGTTCGGTCATCATGCCCGCTGCGCCAATCGCCATCCGCTGTCGGCGGCGGGTGAGTTTCCACGACCCAGAGGTATCGGTATACAGCACCGGCATCATCACCAGAAATGCGACACCCATCGTGGCAACCCGCGCACCAAAGCGCTTGCAGGTGTAGGCGTGGCCGAACTCATGCAGGATCTTGGTAAAACACAGCGTCAGCCCCGCCAGCGCTGCACCTTCCAGCGTGAAGAAATGCAGAAAGGTATGCTTGAACGTTTCCCACTGGCGTCCGGCGAGAAAGAGTCCCAGCACGGCCACCATCAGCGTCAGTTTGAGGAAAGTCCGGCTGAAAAACGGCTCAACCCACCGTAGCGTCGCGCCCAGAAAGCGATCGGGATGCCATAAGGGAATACGGAAAAACAGATAGTTCTTCAACAGCTTGCGCCAAATGGAAACGCGCGACTGCTCTACCTGACGAGAAAATTGCGCCAGCGCGTCATCGCCGGAAACGCGTGTCAGGCTGTTAGCCTGTAAGAAACGGTTGAAATACTGCACATCGCTGTCATCAAGCGTTAGTGCAGAAGTCTGGTTAACCTCGGCCACAATCTGTGCCGCGTTCCCCATCGACCAGCGCGAGAGCATCGCCATTTCCGCCCAGCCGATACGAAAATAGAGGCCGCGCAGCGGATCTTCCAGCGTCCAACTGGGGGATCCGTCACGGTTAGCCGGCCCGGCGTGCAGGATCAATTCATCGCGCAGCGGGCTGAGTCCAGCGGCTGGCGTCGCGCCTCCGGCCATCGTCAGACACCCAGCCAGACGCGCAGAGAGGCCAGCGGTTTACGCAGCAGGTAGACGAACAATACCGTGCGTTTCCCGTACAGCTTAGCCGTCCCCTTAAGGCCCACGCGCAGCTGTGGATCATCTTGCGTAAAGCGCGCCCGCAGCCGATAGGCCATCACATTATCCGGCGTTGGCGCGGCGCGGTAGCCAATCTGCTCAAGCCGCGCGTCCTGTGCCGAATTCGGTGCAACATTGAGGAACAGGCGTACATCCGCGCCGTTTTCTAGCGCAATCGCATCTGCCGCAGGCAGTTGGATCTCTAGCTCAACATCATGCGGATCGGCGATCATCATGATGCGCTCTCCCACCGCCACCGAGCGCCCAATCCAGTCGCTGCTATCGTCAAAAATCGCCACGCCGTCACGCGGGGAAGCGAGCTGCATGCGCTCCTGCTGACGTTGCAGAAAATCCATCTCGCTCTGCGCCTGTTCGCGGCGGCTTTGCAGCACGGCCAAACTGGCTTTGCTGTTAGCATCGAACAGCGCCTGCTGCTGTGCCTGACGATACTGAGCATCGGCGGTAGCAAAAGCCTGTCGGGCCGATTCCAGCCGGTTTTCCAGTTCGCGCACGTCCAGCCGCACCAGCGGCTGATTGGCACTGACAGCCTGATTAGGGCGAACCAGAATATCATCCACCACGCCCGCCACAGGCGCGCGCACCATCACCGGACGATGCGCGACAATCTCCGCCGGCGCCAGCACCGACTGGCGAACCGGGATCAATAAGATCAGCAGCAACGCCACGATCCCCGCCAGGATCAAACGACGTTTCTTCGGGCTGGTGTTGGTCTGCCGACGACGTGGCTTCAGCAAACTCGACCAGGCGTGCGCGTAGGCGTCCGCCAATTTCTCCAGCAGCACGATCTCAGCAGGCAGCCACGCGTTGTCCCGCGCTAACACCAGTACCAGCGGCGTATCGCCCTGCGGTAAGCGCAGTGGCAACCAAAGTAAAAATTCCGGCAGATGTTCCTGCCACAAAACCCGATCGTCAGCGGCTAGCTCGCGGCATTGTAGCGTCTGCGTTTGACGCCCTTCTTCCTGCCACTGGCGGCACAAGCGACTAAATTCGGTACAAAATGGCGCGTTGTGATCGAACGAGGCCAGCCCGGAAGCCGCCTGCAAGCGCCGCTTATCGCAGTCCCACAGCAGCGCCTGCCGATACTTCACGACATTGTGCGTCTCGTTGACGATAAAAAACGCCAGTTCATCCAGCGTTTCACGCGCTCTGGCACGGCTTTGCAGCTGTAATAGTTCGGCCAGCAGTGCCAGCCGAATATCCTGTTCAGCTTGTGCTGCGGTCGTGTTCCGTTCGGTCATGGCGACACGCTGCCTGCATCAGGCGGCACGATTTGCGCCACGCCGCTCATACCCGGCAGCAATCCGGCGGTAGACTGGGTAATACGACCAAAGACTTTTACCGATTGACTGACCGGATCGATCGCCGAAGAAAGTCGGCTAATTTCCGCCGGATAGCTCAGGCCGGTTTCATCCAACGTAACCTGAAAAGCGCTGCCCTGCTTGAGCCACACCAGCCAGCGCGACGGCACGATCATTTCCAGCTCGAACGCGCTGTCATCATAAATTGCTAGCAGCTCTTTGCCTTCCGGCACGGATTCCCAACGCTTCACTTTGGTTTCCGTGACGCGGCCGGAGAACGGGGCTTTGATGGCACAGCGTTGTAACATGGCGCGATTGACGCCACTTTCGGCCTGCGCCATCGACACCGACGATCGCGCCTGATCGACATCCGACAGGCTGATCGAATTGAGTTTATCCAGCCGATCGGCAATCGCCAGCTTCTTACGCGCGGCATTCTCTGCGGCGTTTGAGTAGTTCAGCTTTTCGCGCAGTACGGTGCAGTCAAACGTCACCAGCGTATCGCCCTGCTTGAAGTGTTCACCCTCTTTCACCGCAATATCCGTCACTTTCCCGGCAATTTCGCTGGATAACACGGTATAGCGCTGCGCGCTAAGCTGTACGCGAATGTCTCCCGTCGTCGCAGCCTGCCCCCACAGGGGCAGGCTTAACGCACTCACCAGCAACAGCGGACGCATCATGCCAACAGCCATTAACGCGAACCTCCGGCCTGTAGGGATTGCAGGTTATCCCACATATCCGTATTTACGACGCGGTAGGGTTTCCCCGCGTTGGCCGACGGCGTTACCGCCACAGGCGTGATGGGCTTCGCGACAGCGGAACCTGTTGCGGAAGCGGTGACGGCAGATGCCGTCGTGGTGGCTGGTGTCGCCGGTGTTGACAGGGACAGACGCGGAACCGCAACGCCACCTTTCTCAAGGTTCCCCGTGGTGCGCGCAATCGAGTTGCTCAGCGCCGCCAGACTGACATCGTTCACGTTATCCGGCAGCACATCCAACCCGGCAGCCTGATACACCGCGCCCAGCGCGTTCTGCACATCGGCAAAACTGCGGTCACGTGCGCGGGTGGTCAGAATGGTTTCGGTGCTGACGCGTACCTGCTCCATTTGCGTTTCGGCACGATGCTGTACGCTGAGCGTGGTCTGGTTGAGGATACCGCGCTGAATCCGCGCCAGTTCCTGATAGCGACCGAACATCCGCGTACTCTGCTGATATTCCTGCCAGGCAACGTTCACCTGCGTCAGCACCGCCATGCGTAGCGCCTGACGACGAACTTCCGCCAGATCTTCATTCGCCTGTCCGGCACGTTTAACCGACGACCACGACAGCACATTCAGCAGGTTGCCGCTGACCTGAACACCCGCGTTTGCCCACTGGTGATTGACCAGATAGCTGTTGCTGTCGCCGTTGATACCGGCAAACAGCGACACACCCGGCAACAGGCGCAGCAGCGATTTGCGGGTTTCCAGTACGCTATTGCGTGCCAGATAGCTCTCTTCACGCACTTCCGGGCGTTTAACCATCGAGAAGTTTTCCAGATCGTCGAGCGAGTAGGCCATCTTCGGCGCGACCAGACTGCTTTCGCTCGGTACGACGACATCGTATTTACTCGACGGAGGCAGATTCATCAGCGCGGCCAGACGGGATTTCGCCACCACCAGATCGCTGTCAACGATTTCCAACTGGCGGACCATCTCCAGCATGTTTTTCTGGAAACGCAACGCCTCAACCGGTGCCAGCAGGCGCTGTTGTTCAGTCTGACGCGCGTATTCCAGCGCCTGACGCGCCTGCGTCAGTGCAGTAGTGACTTCTGGCTGCAAGCGCTGTGCCGTTGCCGCCTCCCAGTAGGCCGTTCGCACCTGACGGGTAATATCCGCGACCACGCGACGACGGCGCTCTTCCGCCGCCAGCGATTTGTTCGCCTGTACTTTGGCGTTGAAATAGCTGATACCAAAATCCAGCACGTTCCAGCTCATCGTCAGATCGGCGGTACGCTGGGTCTGATCCTGACTGGTGGATGCTTCCAGCGACTGCCGACCGGTGGTCACCGACTGGCTGCTGGAACCGGCCACGTTATCGCGGGTTTGCAGGCCGGCGCGCGCGGTCAGTTTCGGTAACAGCATGTCCAGATTCTGTACGCCCAGCAGGTCATCTTCCATCGCCTGTTCCAGCAGCGCGACCCGCTGTTGCAGGTTATATTTCAGCGCACGGGCAATCGCTTCATCCAGCGTAATCGTGCCGCGCACCGGTTCCTGATTGGCGAACATCTGCGTTCTGTCGCTCAGCGCCTGTGCAACCTGTTGTTCGATCGTAACCGGTTCAGGTTTGACGGCACAGCCAGCCAGCCCCAGACAAGCCAGGGCTACCGCGATCCGTAACGCCCGGGAACCCGCGGTGCGTGGTGTAGCCTCGTGTTGAACGTTCTGCGGCTGACTGTCGTGTTGCTGGCTATCCCAGAAATGCGCTATGTGCTGATTCACCCGGGTTCTCCCCATCTTCTATTTGTCTGTTCCCTTCATCTTGCAGGCGGTGGAGTGGTTACCGCCTGCAAGCGCCCGGGTTAGTGGTTAAGTAATAAAATCTCGTCTCGGTATTCGATCTGCGCTTTACCAGGTTTGCGCTTGGTTACGCGCGCAGGCTGCTCAGCTCACTGAGCGCCGCCAGCAGCGCATCCTGTTCAGGCTGATGCTGACGCAGCTGTTCGGTAAAGGCGGTTTTCCCCGCAGGCGCTAACTGCTCTGCATTGCGGTTTTCTGCAGGGAGCACATCAGAGTGGGCAGGCAGTTGCATCGCACCACGGTCAGTTGCCATCTCTGCACCATCGCCCTGCCCGGTTTGCAGCGTAATCGGTACGATCCGGCTGGTACCGTCTGCGGCCTGCGCTTTCAGCGCCAGTTGGATCTGATTAACCTGCACCGCGCTGGCATCGGTAATACGCACCACGCCGTTGCGGGCATCGAACTGCACCCACGCAGGCAGCGGACGTCCGTTCGCCAATTGCAGCGTCAGCGTGGCATTACCTTCACGCACGCTGAACATGCGCTGCGGCAGGCTAAAGGCGAGCGCGCCGGAGGCATCCGGCTGTAACGCGCCCTGCACGCTACTGAAAGCCGACTCCAGCGCCGTTGTTTGACCGCGCACGCTCAGGAACAGGTTGGAATCCGCCGGAGAAACGGCGGCGCTGTCACGTACGGTGGTGCTGGCACGCGAAGAGAAGTTGACCTGATCCAGCGTCGGCATGAGCTGTGACATCACCGGATCGAGTACCCAAGGCGCATCCGACTGCCGTGTCGAACCCGTATCGCGCTGGCGGACGGGTTCGGCGACGATGTTGGTCGGTAGCGGCTGCGCTTCCGGGCGAGACAGATCGGCGACAATCACCCCCAGCGGCTGTTCGCGCTCTCTTTCGCTCGAATCAACAGGCAGGCTCACGCCCTGCTGCACCAGAATCACCGGTGCCGCCGTGGGGTTATCAGGATTGACCGGCTCCGTCGGCATACCGGGATCAACCGGCGTCGACGCGGCGTTGACCGTCAGCGCCACATTCAGCACCGTCGCGTTGCCCGCGCTGTCCGTGGCGGTAATCGTCAGGTTGAACGTTCCTGAAATGGCCGGATCGCCGCCGATCGTGCGCGTGGTGGCATCAAACGTCAGTCCGTTCGGTAGACCGTTGATCGACAACGTCAGCGCATCGTTTTCCGCATCGCTGAACAGGCTATTAGGTAAGGTATAGGACCAGCGAGTGCCAACCTGTGCCGTTGGCGGGGTGAATAATTCGGCATGGCCAACGGGCGGCTGGTTAACCTCTCTCGACAGCGTCACGCCAAGCGCCTGCGCCGCAGAATCGGCTGCGCCGTCATTGAGCACCAGCGTCAACGATGTCACGCTCCCCGTCAGCGGTGCGCTTGTCGCCCAGCTAATCTGACGAGCCAGCGCCGTCGCATCCGCACGGGAAATGGCAGCAGTGAAGGTAATAGTGAGCTTGCCTTCTGCCTGTGTGAAGGTCGCTACCGCTTGTCCGTCTTTGCTAATTACGCCATTCGCCAAGGTGAAACCATTGCCCGCAGTAAAATCGAAGCGATCGCCTGCTGATGCCGTTTCACCGCGCTGTAACGTGATCGACGCGCCCTGATAGTTTCCTGCCCCACCGTTCAATGCATCCAGTTCAGCATCACCGAAGACGATCGACGGCGCGACGATAACCGCCGGACCATCGATACGATAAACCGGCAGACGAGGGGCTTCATCCAGTACCGTCACGCCATTGCCGAGCACAATCAGACCACCGTCAACCGGCAGCAGATGGGTGAAGTTTGTACCGTTATTGATCAGCGTATCGAGTGGGATAAGCGCATTATCGTTCAACACATAGCGAGTGAGCGCACCATCGCCTTTCGTTACATACAGCACTGGCGCATCCGCAGAAAGGGCGATATCGCTCACCGTGCCTTCTGCCGCGATGCGAGCAAGGTGCGTAAAGGTTCCCGTGGCGGTATCCAGCGAGAAGGCATCGATCTGCCCCGCGCTGGCGACAAAGACGCTGCGGCCATCGGCGCTGACCGTTATCTGTTCCAGTCCAGAGAGTTGTACGGTATTGCCTGCGGCGTCGGTAAAGTCGCGGACATGTCCCAACGGCGTCAGTTTGCCGCTGTCGTCGCGCTGATAAACAATCACCGTCGCACCATTACTTGGATCGGTGGTGACAAAGAGCAAGTTGCCGCGGCTGAGAATACTGGTCGGGGCCCACAGATAAGGCGGGCTGGTCATATTTCCTTCGATAAGCCCAGCATAATCGAGCTTGCCTGTGGCCGTATCGCGGGTAAACCAGAGAAGGTTGTAGTTGTTGATGACATACAGCGTCTTACCATCATCAGACAGGGTGATGCCTTTGATGCCGTAGAGGTTGCTTTTATGTATATCGTAGTTATCAATGATGGTTTCTTTATGCTCCAGATTGCCCTCGGCATCGCGGCTAAACCAGACAATCGCGTTACCGTCGGCACGCAGTGCATACACGCTGTTGCCATCGGCGGAAACCTGTAGCTGGCTTATTCCTGTCACGCCTTCAGCGGCGGCAAAGGTCCGCACATAGGTTAATTCGCCGCTGTTCGCATCACGCTGGAATAAGGCAATCGCCCCTTTATCATCGCTGACATACAGCGCCAGCCCGTCCGTTGTGCGAGCGGCCGCCGTTACCGTACCCAGACCGCTAATCGTGGTATAGGTATTCACCAGACGCAGTTCATCGGCAGAGAGCACCGGATCGTTCGCCACGACAGGCGTGTCGTTGATCGCGGTAACCGCCACCGATAATGCCGTAACCTGAGACTCCAGATAACGATCGGACAGCGTTACCGTCACCGCCACTTGCGCAGCAGGCGTATGGCTGTCGCTGGCATAGGTAATCTGGCGCAGCGTATTCTGCACGTCTTCCGTGGTCGGGATGGTGCCGGCATTCGCGTTAAAGCGGATCGTCAACACACCGTCTTTATTGCTGACCTGACCGATGGTAACGCCGTCTTTTTGCAGCGTATCGCCGGATAGCGTCAGGCCGTTACCCGCGTTAACACCAAGCTTATCCAGCGCCGTTTTGCCGTCACCCAGCGTAATCTTGAGCGTCGCGCCGTCGTAGTTACCCTTGCCATCGTTAAGCTTATCCATCTGCGCATCGGACACCGTCGCATCCGGTGCCAGCACGATAGGATCGGCACGCTCGGTATACGTCGGCGTGATGCCCGGAACCGTAATGACTGGCGCAGTATTGGTTTCTGCCGCAGGCACCAGTGTCAGCGTAATCGCCTGATCTAGTTTGGTTTCCGGTGCCAAGCCGTTATAACTATTTTCTACAATCTTTAGGGTAACGTGACGTTCACCTGTCGGGTTATTGCCCAGATAGTTGTAGCCGATACTGTCGATAATTTTGGCAGTCTCACTGCCATTTTTCATCGAGTAGAAGACAACGGTAGCCTTTCCGTCTTTTACCGCAACAGAATATTCCGCCTCATTGGCGGTTTTCCGTACGCCGTTGGATGATTCAAGAACAATCGTGGATCCTCCCACGCTGATCGTCTCATTGGGCCCTGACGCATCAAATGTCAGCACCAC
Source organism: Pectobacterium sp. 1950-15 (assembly GCF_037136835.1). NCBI lineage: Bacteria > Pseudomonadati > Pseudomonadota > Gammaproteobacteria > Enterobacterales > Pectobacteriaceae > Pectobacterium > Pectobacterium sp. 1950-15. The sequence continues at coordinate 394,954 of NZ_JBBBQR010000001.1, forward strand.
CTGCCAAATGGTTTGCCCGCTCTCAATGGTGTCAATCTGGGTATCTTTAAACAGCCTAACGAACTCGCCGTTGCCCGGAATCTGTGGGTTGAGCACCGTCGTCGTTAACGTTGACGGATCGTTCACACCGACGAGATCGACGGTGATATCCAGGTCAGCGACGTTATTGTCATTGTCACGAATGCTGAAAGTGAAAACCGGTGACGAACCCGCCAGTTCAGGATCCTGACTGGTGTTGTTATAGGTGATTTGGCGCAGCACATTTTGCGCATCGGCTTGGGTTACTGCGGCAATAAATTTAATCGTCAGCGCCCCATCCACCTGGGTAAAGGTCGCGATCGCAACGCCATCTTTTAGGATGTTGTTGCCATCGAGCGTTAAACCGTTATCTGCCTTCAAGCCAAAGGTATCTTCCGGTTGTCCACCTTCCTGTCGACCCACCGTGATGGTGGCACCGTTATAGTCGCCCTTCGTTTCATTCAAAGCATCAAACTGCGGGTCGGACAGACGGCCTGAGGGCAGCAGCACAACGGGATCGTTGCCTTCGGTGTAAACAGCGCCCGTTGTGCCAACATTCAGTATGCTGACCTGATCGCTACCGACCAGATAGAGTTGCTTACCATCCGCGCTTAGTTCCACGTTTTGCAGCCCAGAGAAACCGATGCCAAGCGCACTATCACCACTCTTAATGGTCTGTTTCAGCGTCAGGCTGCCATCTTCAGCGCGGGAGAAAACGGTAATATTCCTCCCGATCACAAATAGCGCGGTTCCGTCAGCGGACACCACCAGATCGGTCGCCAACGCTTCGCCGGAGTCGCTTCCGTCATCGGCAAACGGCTCTGTCGATGCCAGCGTGAGTGCACCATCCGCACCTACCGTTATCGTATTGAGCGTGTAATTCCCCACATCGGCATGAATCGCATACAGCGTTTTGCCATCGGGCGACAGCGCCAGTCCGTTGATGTAATACTCGCTCGTTCCGCTAATCTGACCGACCTGAGCCAATGAGCCCTGCGCATCAATGTTGAAAGCCGTGACGCCGACTGTGCTGCCGGAACCGGAAACAAACAGGTAGCGCCCGGTTGGATCAACCACCAGACTGCTTGCGCCGATCAGATTATTAGCCTGAGAAACCGCAGTCAGGAGACCGTCCGTCCCGCGCTTAAACACCAGCACGCTGCGGCTGTCATTATCACTGCCAGACTGGGCGGCGGTGAGATAGAGGTAATCGCCTTGAGAAACGATGTGGGAACGTACATCCAGCGAACGCCCGCCCAATGCCGCCTGATCCAGAACGCCCGTTTGCGTCAGCTCACCGCCACTGCCAACGCGGAAGAGGGTCACCGTGTTGCCTTCACTGCCCACCACATACAGGTACTGCCCATCAGAGGACAGGGTCACCTCGGACGCCCCCGCCAATGAAGGATTGTCGATAAACCTGTCGTTCTGTAGCGTATCGTTATTAAACACCTCTCGGTAATGAGGAAGTATTTTTGACAGGGTGAATTTCCCTTCCGTATTGCGCACAAAGACGCTCAGTACCGCAGAGCCACTATTAGGTAAACTCACAACATAGAGCGTTTTGCCATCTGCGGACAGCGCGGTGTCTTTTACCCCCGTCATCAGATTCCTTTCGATGACCTGATTATACAAGTCTTGCAGAGACTGATCGTTTTTCAGCGCGGAGGATTCACCGCCGATCGCAGGGACTTGTTCAGGGTTGGGCGCAATGGTTAGCGTGAGCGTCTGCTCCACCTGTGCGCCCGATGCATCACTCGCCGTCACGCTGATCGTAAAGGTTCCAGAGCCATTCAGCACTGGCGTACCAGAAATGGTACGCGTGTCAGGATCGAAGGTTAATCCAGCAGGAAGACCGCTGACGTCCCATGTCAATGCACCATTCTCAGGATCGCGGAACAGATCTTCTGGCAGTTCTGCACTATACGAGTGTCCTGCTGTACCAGACGGCGGCACGTACTCGACGTTATCCACCACAGGCGGTTTATTCGGCACCAGCGTCAATAGCAGACTGGTCTCCTTACCACCGTCGCTAAAGGTGATATTCAACGGAATCGATGTACCAGCCGCATCGCCATTATTACGGTAAGTCACCTGATGCAGAACCTGGTTGGCGACCGTTTTAGTGACGCTTTCGGTAAACACCACCTTCACCGTCCCTTCACTCACGTTGAAGGTGCCAATGGTCGCGCCCTGATACTGAATCTCGTTGCCGGACAGCGTTAACCCGTTCCCACTCTGGAAAGCAAAGCGATCATTTGCCGATGCTTCGCCATTGCGGCTAATGGCAATAGATGCCCCCTTGTAATCATCGGCGGCGTCCAGTTCCTGATCTGACAGTGTGACGCTCGTGGCAAACGGGGCATCCGTCGTTTGGCTATAAGGCGCATTGGCTGCCGCATTGAGCACGTTCAGCCCGGCAAAGAACGTACTGACCCCGGCATAGATATTCTTACCATCCGCACTGACAGCAAGATGGTTAACCGTGTTAATCGAGAGTTCAACGCTATTGCGGTAGGTTAAGGCACCAGAATCGCTATCGCGACCAAACACCAGCACTGACTGACTACCAAGCGCAGCAACATACAACGCCGAACCGTCTTCGGATATCACCAGTTCACGCAGTGACAGCGCATTCGCAGGAATATATCCTGCATTATATAAATCCAATGTCCCAGCATAGGTCAGCGACCCGGTGTCCACATCACGGCTGAAAATCGAGACGGTGCCCTGCGTATTTGAGGACACATAGACAAAGCGGTTGTCAGGGGAGATCACGATATCCTGCAACCCATTGAGATAACGGTCGTCCTTCGGAATTTCCACGCTGTTCGCATCAGCCGCTATCGTCGTTTTATTGATCGTAGTGACGTAGTTCAGGCTGCCCGTTGCGGCATCGCGCGACAACACGGTAATACTGTGATTCCCCAGGTTGGAGATATACGCCGATGTGCCGTCACTGGACAGCACAATCCCGCTCGGGCTTCTCACCGGAATGGTGTCGCTGCCAACCAGCGAGCCGACAAACGTCAGCGCACCGGAGGTGGTATCGCGCGAGAAAAAGGTAATCGCGTTTTTAGTGGTCGATCCATCCGTCGGTGTCACACCGTTAATGGTGTACAGCGAGGAGCCATCTTCGGACAGCACGATCTCGGAAACTGCCGCATCCAGGCCGCTGACGCCGTTCTCACCCTGCGTGGCAACCACGCCGACATAGTTCAACTGTCCCGTTGTGGCATCACGGCTAAATTGCACCAGCGAGTAGGTGCTTCCGCTGCCTCCCGCCACATAGACGCTATTGCCGTCTTTTGACTGTGCCAGCGTGGTGATGGTGTTCAGGCCGTTGACTTCAATCGCAGGTGTGGATGGATCGTCCTGTTCGCCCTGCGTGAAACTTTGTAGCAGCGTTAATTTGCCGGTTTCCACATCACGAGCGTAAACGCGCAGGTAGGTTTTGCCGCTGTTATTGTCCCCTTCACTACCGGTGACCAGCAGGGTTTTCCCATCCTGCGAGACACCGATCGCCGAGACCCGTTCATTGTAATCACTGAGCTTTCCGTCGTTATAAAACAGCGCGGCATCGGGGGAGTAGGTTGCCTCGATCGTTGGCAGTTCGTTGAAGGCCAGATTAACGCTGCCAGAAACCGTCAGCGTCGCAGTATCGCTGCCGCCATTGGCGGTACCGCCGTTATCCTGCAACTCGGTTAGCGTAATGGTACGCAGGCCGCTGGCACTGGTGCTCTCTTTACCAGCTGAGTAGCTCAGACCATCGACCAGTTTCATCACCGCCATGCTGCTAATGCCTTGAACGCTACTCAGCACCAGTGAAGACTCGCCGCTCAGGGCGTTATACGTGTAACTATACTGATAACCGTTCACCGTCGTGCCCGCGCTGTCTTTGCTCAGATCGATGACTGTGCCATCCACCGTCAGGTATTCCTGATGCGGATTGTTTAGGCCATCAATGCCTATCGACAGTTTAGTCAGCGCCTGTCCGGCTTCTCCGGTATTCACAGCGGTATCTTTGAATATCGTGACGGACGCGCCACGCGTATCCAGCGTCAGGCTGCTTCCGCCCTGACTAACCAGCGTTGGCGCACTGTTGGCAGTCAACAGCAGTGCGACCGTGGTCACGGTGCTGTTCAGCTCACCATCGTTCGCGGTCACCGTCAGCACTACCGTCTCGGTAGTGCTCTGGCTACCAATGTTGCGGTAGGTGATTTGCTTCAGGACGGCATTGGCGGTTTCTTTCGTTACATCGGCGGTAAAGGTGACGCTAAGCACGCCCTGATTCTGCGTGAACGTTCCAATTTCCGTACCGGATTGCAGAACGTTGCCATCTTGCAGCGTCAGGTTATTGCCTGCGCTTAGGCCGAATTGATCGTCTGCGGAAGGCGTTTCACGACCGATGGTCACCACCGCGCCGTTATAGTTACCGGCGCCGTCGTTTAACACATCCAGATTGCTATCCGAAAGCGCAATATGATCGGCAAACGGTAAGTCGCTGCCGTAGAGGTAAGTGCGCAATGCGCTAAAGCGCTGAATGGCCTCACCCGCGATCAGGAGTGATTGCCCATCGGGTGACAGCACCATGCCACGCGTGTCGCCAATATCCTTAATCTGGCCGCTTTCGCTTAGCGCTCCCGTAGAGGCGTTGACGCTATAAATCTGCAATGTGCCTTCGCTGCTCAAGGCATAGAGCTGGCTACCATCGGCGTTAAGATAGACTGCGTTGACACCTTCCAGCGTTTTCGTATCCGTACGAGTCAGCGTTTTCCCTTCAGCGCCATCGCGCAGTTGGTAGACGTTAATTTCGCCGTTATCAGGAGCGGCGACGTAGATGAACTGTTGATCCTTCGAGATCGTCAATTGGTAATCTACCGCGCCATAACCTTTCCCAGATGTTTCCAATGTCGCGACAGAGATTAATTTTCCAGTATCACTCCGTTGGAAAACCGACAGTGTGTGCTTTACCCCCATCCCAATCGTGACCACATAGTTACCGCTGCTCGCCACGATACCACTGCGATCGATTCCGCTGTTATTCACCACCTGAAGTAGCGTCAGACTGCCCGTCGTCGCATCGCGAGTAAAGACGACCATGCCGTTCCACTCCGTAGCGACATAAACCTGCGTACCATCGCTGGAGACAGCCAGTCCGGTAATATTGCCGTTTTGCGAAGGGATAGTTTGGGTATAGCTGCCATCGACCTGAATGACCTGTCCGTTATTATCCAGGCTAAGTGCAACAATATTTTTATCGCCCGTAATGGCATAAAGTGAACGGTTGTCCGCACTCAGTGCGATGTCTTTCACATCTTTGAGCGCACTGATATCGCTCAGCGTTTGGCTCAGCGTCAGTGTGCCATGATCGCCGACGGTAAAGACCCCCAGAGTGCCATCGCTTCCTATGGCGTAGGCATACGCGCCATTACTGGAGTAGCGTACATCCTGTGGAGCCTCCATACCGGGCACGACGATCAATTCAGCCAGTTCGGGCGAATCTGATGCAGACACCACTGGCGCTACGTTGATTTTGCTATCGATAGTGATGGTCGAGTGCATATTCAGATCGACGGTGTCACTCTCATCACTCAGGCTTTTCAGAGTCACCGTGACATCCCCCGCCGCCACAGAGTTATCCTGCATCTGGTAGGCGATACCGTCAATCAACGCCCTGGTATCCGCGGGATCATTGGTAAAACCGTCGATATTAACGGTCACTGTCGTCGTTTCGCCGCTCGCGACCACGCGGTACGAGAAGCCATCTCCGTCTGCTCGCGTTGTCCCATTTCCCGATTCCAGCAAGATACTTTTACCGTCGATGAGTAATGCCTGATTCGCGCCCGCGCGATTGACGGTAATCACCAAATCTTTCAGTTCTTGCCCATTGTTATCTGCTGATACACGAACGTCGCGAAACAGATCGATTGGCTCGAAACTGTCGCTGGTGTCGGTCACCGTGACCGTCGCGTTGACAGGGGTCGCATCAACACCCGGTGTGGTATCCGTTGCCGCGACAGTCGCCGCCACATCCACCGCAGTGACCACAGCAGCGGCATCAAACATCATACGTGGTTCCAATACCCACGCCTGACGCGGCGTGCGCGTTAAGCCTGAACCAGATTTTGAGCGGGAAAAAGTCATCGTGTCATGTCCTGTAATAAAAGGGGCAAAGCGCGTCATTCCTGGCTACCTTCCGCGGTCATTCAACCAGCCGAACATAGCCGCCCTCGGTTTCGATCTGGCCAGCGATACGATCCAACCGTTGAATCAATTGATCCTCAACGCCCTCTGCGCCGAAGCCTGCACCATCGATAAAGCTCATGCGTTTTTCGCCCTCGGTACAGACCAGCAGGCCCGGCGTCGCTTCTCTGTCGAACAGGTTGCGGCCAAAGTCTTCAGGGTCGCCGGGACGAATACCGACAAAATAAAATTTGATGTTGCGCGCGCGGAAGCTGGAACACAGATCCTGAAAGCGCTGTGCGGCAAAGGAACGGGCAGGATCCGTTCCGGTCGAGCCACGAAATTCGTTACGATTGAAGTTGTAGCTGTCGGTGTCAAACCAGTTACCGATGGTGTTAGCCATCATGACGATCACCTTTTGCCCATCACCATTGCCGTCCAGATTGAAATCCAGCGGTAGCGTCGTATCGCCCCAGCCGTCTGAACCACGCATGTTGGGTGACAGCGCCGCCCCTGCCCATGACATTGCTATCGCATAGTTGGTGTTAAAGCGTGGGGTAAACTCGGCAATACGCTGATTCAACTTGCTTTCTTCATTGGTCAGCGGCATCAATGCTGCATTCGGGCACCCCCTATCTGCGACGATAAAGCGAGTATCTACGGCATCGGAGTTGTTATCCCACGGATAGAGATCGGGGTTAGGGCCACGCCAGGTAATCGGCGGTGCGCCGGGGCTGCCGTTTTGCGGCAAATCGTGGCGGTAGTACACGCGGAATTGCCCAACGGGCGGCTCATCCCAGAAGAAGTTTTCTTCCCGGCCCAGCCCACGGTACATGCACAGCAAATTCGCCCGGCGATCCGGGAAACGACGATCGGCGAGGCTGCTGACAACACCGCTGGCAAACAGTGAACGCAGCTCAGGCGGGTTTAGCGCACTCGGCGTAGACCAGCGGCGAATGCGATTCGCATCTTCCGCGTCATACACATTCACCGACTGGCTGTACGGCACCAGTGAGAGCCACAGGTTGTCGCGTTTACCGTCCGCGCTGCTTAGCATACGTTCGACAAACGAGCGGCTAACGCTTTTCAGCGAACGGATATCGGCATCACTCATATCCCCCGTCACTGGCATGACAAGGGCAATTTCAGTCGGACGGTTGATGACCTCAGAAGTCGAGTACACTTCCTGCTTTCTCGTCCCGAGGCTCAGCAGGCTGGGCTTGGTTTCGAAAGCGACAGTGACGGTATAGGTTTTACGCGTATCGCTGTTACGCCCTTCCGTGACGGCCACATCGCCCATCACCAGTTTTTCACTTAGGGCCTTATTCATCCCCAGATTATTTTTGACGTATTCATACGCCAGCTTATTAGTCTCTTCCTGACTGTACTCTTCACCATTAATGGTCGCCTGATGCCCGACAGCCAACGCGGCGGCATCCGTCGCACGTTTAATTTGCGTCGCATCGCCGGTGGCCGTAGAGGTATCCACGATAAAAGCCGCCGTCACCAATAACGCCATTGCACCCAGCACATAAAATCCCGTACCTGCGCCATTTTCCTGCTGAATAAACGCAGATAGGCGTTCACGCCAGAACAGAGTAGTTCTGCTATCGTCTTTTTTTACTCTTCTGTTCTGTAAGGTTTTTTTCATCCTTTCCTACCCTGTATTCCTGGATTCAGCGCGTACTCAACCCGCCCATCAAGCGGGAAAATAAAAACGACATAGCTCACACGTTATTTGTCTTAATGGTTTTGTTATTCCGGTAACGAGAAACTCGCTGCCGTTTGCGGTCTATTTGCCGCTTCTGTGTCTGGTATAAAGCCCGTAGCTATCGATCTTCTTCTTCCAGACCGGCCTCTTTTCTGAGTACCTCATCCAGCTCAACCACATCGATAGCCACCCGATTAACTGACGATGAGTGCAGCAGACCGCCCAACGACAGACCGCCTAGCAGGCTCACATCTTTCCCCTGACGGCAGATTTCGACCACCATCATGGAGGTATTCTTGCTGCCCTCTTCACGGTCTCTTTCCGGCAGTTCAGGGAGGTACTCTTCGCCCGGCAGGGTTTCACTTTCTGCGCACAGCGCCTCTGCCGTACCTCTGCTCAACTGCCAGTACAGCTCGCCGGTCTGGCGCACGTTGCTGATTAACAGTTGGTAATTGCCTAACCCTTCCGTTGGCAGCACCGTATCGAGCAAACCTTGCAAGCCTTTCTCATCCAGCTTCTGCTGCATCGCCAGTATTGACGCGATGGCGCCCGCACGCTGTTCCATACGCGTACGCTCCAGCCCGACGGTGTAGATATCCGCACACAGCGAACCAATCGCCAACACAATTGGAAACGCCAGCGCGGTTTCTACCGCGGTAGAAGCTCGACGAGAAAACCAGAAGCGGCGAAGTCCATTCAGGAAATAGCCGATTTTCAACGAACGACTGGTTTTCAATGAACGACTGGCTTTCAATGAATAATCAGTCATTGCGCAGTTCCGTCCCAAACACATGTTTGTACTGGTAGCGGAAGGTGTCTCCCAGCGTTAACACCTCCGGCAGCGGCGTGATAAACGCTTTTTTAATCTGCACCGTCACGGACCACACGGGGAGCGTCGTCGTTTCCTCACCATTGGGATTGTCCTGACTGCTATTTCCGTTGGTCAGCCCGCCAAGCTGGCTCAGATTGTCGAAGTGCAACACGCTGACGGTTAAATCGTCTTCCCTAAGGTAGCCGTATCCCGCTTCCACCATCCGTGCCTTTAGGCGCGTTCCCATCTGTTCCGCACTGTCCGACGCCAGGTTGTCGAGCCGAAAAGCCTGCACGGCTTTATCCAGTGCGGCGCTACCGGCGGCAATCACCAGCCCGATACGCGCCAGTTCAAACAGCATCATCACCCCGACCAGCACCACCGGCACCAGAAACGCCACTTCCGTCGCGATCACGCCGTGCGTGCTGCGCCAGTGACGTTCATGGCGCGGTACGATACTTTGCACTGTGCCCTTATCACGCCACGGGCCGAGATTACGAAGCCACGCCATTACTCAGGCGAACTCAATTGCAGGCGTTGACGGCTGGATAACAGCAGCGCTTCGCCACGGGATTTATCCTGTTGCATCTGCTGTAGACGCTGATGCAGCTCGTCGATCAAGCCATCAATACGCTGTGGCTGGGCAATGGTCGCCAGCGCCGAACGTGCGTCATCCTCTCTGCCGCCAGAAAGGTAGGCCAGCGCCAGATTCAGTCGGCCGGTTGCGTTACTCTCATCCACCGAGCGCAGCAGAGAAATGGCCTTGTCCGCATTGCCGCTTGCCAGCCATGAGAGCGCCAGATTGTTGAGTGCCGCGACATCTGCCGGGTTTATCTGCAACGCTTTTTCAAACAGCTGGCGCGCTTCTGCGTGTTTACCTGAGGCATCCATCACCACGCCCATACCATTGAGAGCGCCAGCGTCGTTTGGCTGTGCTTTCAGCGCACAGGCAAAGTCGGTTTGCGCCATCGCATTACGTCCCAATGCCAGCTGTGCACGGCCCATGCCCAGACACACCGCCAGCGCTTCTTCCGGCGTCATGTTGTTGGTGTCACCGCCCAACGCCTGACGTGCGCGTCCGTACAGTTCCAGCGTTTGCTGCGGTGAACGCGCCAGCGCTGCGACGCTGGCATACTCCAGCATCTCCGCGCCTTTCAGCGCATCGCGGCTGTCGAGGCGCGCGTACACTTCCGTCGCCGCTTCAACACGCCCTTGATCGCGCAGCAGCCGCGCCAGACGCAGGCCTTCATCTTTACTGCCTTTAATCGCCATCGAGCTGCCGCATCCCGCCAGCACGGTACTGACAATCAGCAGTGCCAGCATGGGCGCGCCGCGCTTAAGTTTTGCTACCAGATCGACCATCTTCGATAACTCCATCGGTTGTCACCCTTGCGACCCCCGGCTCATACCCGTCATACTTCAAGTTGCATGTGCGTTGGCTGCGTTCACTCACCCGAATCACTTACCTGTGTAAGCTCATCGGGATTCCTTCCCTTGCCGCCTTCCTGAAACTCGAATTATTTAGGGTATATATAGGGAATCGATGTTTTAAAAATCAATGTGTTGTAAATAAAATGCTATTGCGCCAGCAGGCGGACCACGCGCACCAGTGCAGGCGACGCCATAATGGCGATAATCGGTGGCAGAATCAGTGCCATCAACGGCACGCTCAGTTGCGCTGGCAATTTACCCGCCTTCTCTTCCAGACTCAGAATCAGCGTCTTGCGGCTTTCATCCGCAATCGTGCGCAACGCCTGAGACAGCGGCGTACCGTAGCGCTCCGCCTGAATCAGCGTCGCCACCATACTTTCGATCTCGCTGACGCGGGTTCGCTCCGCCAGATGTTTCATCGCCAGCGTGCGATCCGACAGGATCTGTAATTCGGCGGCGGTGTAGTGCAGTTCATCCGCCATTTCCGGTGAAGACAGTCCCAGTTCCTTCGAGACCACCTGCAACACGCGCCCGATAGGCAGACCGGCTTCGGCACAGACCACCATCAGATCCAGCGCATCCGGCACCGCTCGCGCCAGCTTTTCGCCCCGGCTTGCCGCACGCCACTTCAGCCACCACTCCGGCACCATCGAGCCGACAAAGAAACCGATCAGCCCTGCCGCAACGCCCGTCAGCCCCGCACGGTCAGCAGGCGGCAACCAGCCCCACACCAGCGCGATAGCAAGCAGCGCCCCGGCGGCAAATTTTCCCATCACCAGCCAGCCCACCGCTTCGTTGCGGCGGATCCCGGCCAGATCCAGCAGGCGGCGCAGATTGCGACGATCGCGCTCCGATCCCGACAGGCGCTCGCCTTGCGTGGCAACGGGCTGCAACAGCTTCTCCAGCAGGGGAGACAATGTGGTGCCCTGGCCTCTCAGGATGTTCTCCTGAGAGGCCGCCTCTATAGCGGCGGTGGGCAGATGCCCGCGCATGCGGATTTCCAACTGCTTGTATTGCTGTGTTTTATGCTGTGTCCGTGCCAGGTAAATCCCGACCACCATCAGCACAAGCGCCAGCAGCAGTAAGGGATCGTCAAAAACAGTCATAAATGGCTCTCCCTTTACCCTATTCGCTTAACCATCACGTGCGTGATCAACATGCCGACCGAGACGCTGCACAAGGCGTAAATCAGCACCGACGTTCCCACCGGATCGGAGAACAGGAAACTAAAGTCCTCCGGTGATTTCATGTACAGATAGGCCAGACAGCCGGGAAACAGCGCGGCAACAATCTTGGCCGATGCCCGTGCTTCCGACGTTTTGGATTGCACTTTCAGCTGCAACTCCCGACGTTCACGCAGCGTAGCGGACAGACGCTCCAGCGTTTCCCCCAGTCGTCCACCCGCTTCCTGATTGATGATCAGAATTACCACGAAGAAACGGTATTCGGACATCGGCACCCGCGTAGCCGAGGCCTGGATCACCTGACGCAGCGGAATCCCCAGCCGTAGCCAGTGATCGATCGTCTTGAATTCATTCGCCAGCGGCCCGGTCAGGTGCTCAGCAACAATCGAGAAAGTGTTAGCAACGGGTACACCAGCACGACAGCTGCGGGTAATCGCATCAATCGCTTCCGGCAGGCTCTCACGCAGTGCTTTCAGATGTTTCTGCAACGTCGAACGGAACAGCAGCAGGCCGATGCTGACAAACAGCAGCAGCGTAAATACCAGTCCCATCGTGAGCGGCAGCAGAGTGCGCTGCCCCAGAATCATGCCGAGTATCAGGCAGACCGCGGCCAGCGCCAGAGCGCGCTGAAGCAGGTTCTTTTTCCAGCCAATGAACGTCATCTGCGCCCACAGGATCGCCAGCCAACGCCCAATCACCGGGACACCCATCAGCGGCGTTCTGATCTCATCACGCAGGATCGAATCAGACGCCACCGCGGCAGCCGACGGGCTGACCTCGTTCAAAATCTGCTGCCAGCGTTGTTCGCGCTGCATGCGCTGTTGCCGTGATTTTCTCCAGGCGTTGACCGCCAGCAGCAGCATCAGCACGCTGCAAAACACCAGCAGCGTAATCAGGTTCAGACGTGCGTCACTCATCGGCGTCTCCTTCGTCCATTACTGCGCATCAAACAGGTGCGATTTGTCGCTGTAGAACTGCGGACGCTGGATGTGCTGAACATATTCCCCCGTCAACAGACCCTGTCCATCCATGCCCTGAATGTTGAAGCTGAACAGATCCTGAAGCTGGATGACTTCGTTCTCCATGCCGCACACTTCAGTGATGGATACCACGCGGCGCATGCCGTCGCGCATACGTTCGATCTGCACGATCAGGTGAACCGCGCTGGCGATCTGACGGCGGATCGCCATCAGTGGCAGCTGCATGTTCGCCATCATCACCATGTTTTCCAGACGCTGTATCGCATCGCGCGAGGTATTGGCGTGTACCGTACACAGCGAACCGTCATGACCGGTGTTCATCGCCTGCAACATGTCAAAGCTCTCGCCGCCGCGTACCTCGCCCAGAATGATGCGGTCAGGGCGCATACGCAGGGCGTTACGCATCAGATCGCGCTGATCGACGCGGCCGGTGCCTTCGGCGCTGACAGGACGCGTTTCCAGTCTCACCACGTGCTCCTGCTGCAATTGCAGTTCGGCGGCATCTTCGATGGTGATGATGCGATCGGTGCTGCCGATCTTCTGCGACAGCGCATTCAGCAAAGTGGTTTTACCCGCGCCCGTCCCGCCGGAGACGATCACGTTAACGCGCGCCTGCATCGCTTTGTTCAGCACATCCGCCATCGCGTAGGACATGCAGCGACGCTCTGCCAGCATTTCCAGCGACAGATTGCGGCGCATAAATTTACGGATCGAGATCGTGGTGCCGTCAATCGCCAGCGGATAGGTGATGACGTTGACGCGGCTACCGTCCGGAAGACGTGCATCCACCATCGGGCTGGCTTCGTCGATACGACGCCCCACTGCCGCCGCGATACGCTGCGCAGTGTTAAACACATGTTCTTCATCAATGAAGGTAATCGGCGACAGTTCCAGTTTGCCAAAGCGCTCGACAAACACCTGCCCCGCACCGTTAACCAGAATATCGTTGACCGTGTCATCCGACAGCAGCGGCTGGATCGGCCCGATCCCGGTCATCTCGTCCAGCATTTCGGCGGCGATGGCTTCCTCTTCCTGCCGGGAAAGCTGTAAGCGCTGCTCATCACAGATGCGGCGGATCACCGTCTCGATCTGTACCAGCAACTTGTCACGCCCCATCATCGCCGCTTTACCCGCGTCGATCTGATCGTAGAGCTGTGCGCGGATAATCCGGCGCTGGCTGGTTCGGCTGTCCGTCTGGCGCGCGGCTGGAGCGGATCCAGACGCGGAGCTCGCCGCAGGCTGTGTGCGGTTCTCCGCAGCCGGACGCGTTTTCAGTTCTGCCACATTGGCAGCAGGCGCAGGCTGAGGCGTGCTTTTTCCTGCTTCACTTTTTTGCAGGTTATTCTTGCGAATCAACATAATCCTGAACCCCAAAAAACAGTCTGTAACCCGTTGAAAAACGGCTAACGCTTAACATCATCAAGCACGTTTTAACCAACGTGAGAACCAGCGTTTTTCCGCCGGTCTAGCGCGTACGCCGCAGGCCAGATCGACCAGTTGGCGCAAACCCTGCTGGAAAGCAGGCGCCGCAGCCAGATTCAGTGCGCCGAGCGTCAGACTCTGCGATAAGGCGTGGCCCGCATTCGGCAGCACGACATCAATCTTCCGGCCGGTAAATTGTTCAAACTGATCGCGACTTAACGGCGCGGCGGCGGCAAAACGACTCTGGTTATGCACCAGCAACAGGCGTTGCCCTTCGCTTTCGTCGCCGATCTCATTCAGCACGCGCCGCACATTACGCGCATCCTGAAGCGTCAATTCCGTCACGATGATGCGCAGATCCGCGTAGGTCAGTACGTCCAGCGCCCCGGTCGGGTAACTGCTGGGCAGATCCCAGATCACCTGGTTGAACATGCGGCACAGCGCCCCGCCGAGATTCAGTACGTTATCCACGTCCACCGGGCTCAATTCGCCCAGTTCCGGCTTTTGCGCCAGAAGATGTAAACGGGTATCCACGCGCAACATGGCGCGCTGGAGCAATCGGGTATCCAGTTCCTGCGTGTCCAACACCGCCGCCAACCCCGCGTCATCGGTTTGCCCTTGCAGCAACAGTTGATCGCCGTTACGACGATCGAAATCCACCAGCGCGACGGGCAAATGACGTTCGCCGGACAGCAAGCGGCTCAGCCCCATCGCGACGGTACTTGCCCCACTTCCGCCGCTGGCACCGACGACTGCAATCGTCCTTCCCATGCGGGCATATTCTGGCCCAGCCTGTTGGCCTTCACACTTCGCCAGCGTTGCGGCCAGCAGATCCAGCGTGAACGGCTTCACCAGATAATCCACCACGCCAGCCTGAAGCAGCGCGCGGTACAAGCCGACATCCTGCTCTTTGCCCGTCGCAATGACCTGGCTAGTGGGGCCGCAAACGCTCAGCAGCTCTTCCAGTGCCGGGAGCGGCCAGTGCGCACCTTCCAGATCCACCAGCAAAATGCGTGGCGGGACATTCAGCTCACACCATTGACGAGCAGCAGCGATACCGCCAGACATCACCGGTACATCCGGCTGTTTCAGGCGAGTGAAGAGATCGCCGATATCGGCCACATCGCGTACGTCATTAGCGAACGCCACCAGCGGCAACGCCAGTTCTTCACCATCGTTAGGGGTAATTTCACTCATGGAATGTCACGCCCTTAATCTTCTTCAAAGTTAATGTCGATGAGCTCTTTCACTTCACCTTTGTGATAGCGTTCGATGCTATTGACCGCCGCTACGCCATCCGCATCATCCAGCGCTTTCGCCTGAATCAGATCGCGTGGTTCAGCAACCATCATCGCCAGATTGTTCTGCGTGGCGCAGCCGAGAGAGCCAATGGCTTCATAAGGCTTCACCATCAGTTGATTCGGGTCATTGATCGTGCAACGGGTGGTTTTGACCACCAGCGCCTCGGAGATCACTTCCAGATCGCCGTTCTGACCGCTCGCCGTAGAGCGGCGCATCTGCTTCACATTCTGTGGATTAGCGCCGGCGTTTTTCAGCGCGGTCGCCAGTCGCCCTGCCATCTGCTCGCCGCTCGCGCTGTGCGGGATCAGCGTCAGCGTCTGTGCCGATAACCGCCCCTGATCCTTCAGCATGATATTGAGTTGCTTCAACGACTCAGGGAGGAATCCCCGCCCGTTCGGCGCGGCCACTAACGGCACGGATACCGATGAAGGCTGGACGGCGATGGGTTGAAGCCCAGGCTGGTCAAAACGCTGCATACGAACATCGTTAATCGGTTTATTCCATCCGCAGCCTGCCAGCAGAAAAACGGCGGTCAGCACCGCTGCACGCAGGGGCAGAGGACGAAACGAAGGGTGGTTGCTATTGATCGTTTTCATGTGTTATTTCCCCTCGCGAACTCAGTAGAGATAGCCGATAGATGCAGAACGTGGCATGGACGAATCCAGCATTTTTACGCCTTGCCCCGGCGTCTGAAGATCGCCTGCATTAACCGGTTCAACCACATAAGCGGTCGCGATAATCACCAATTCCGTTTCTTCCTGACTAGTGGCTTCGCTTTCAAACAGGCGGCCAAACATCGGAACGCTGCTTAATCCCGGCACGCCGTTGATTGTCTGGCTACCGGCGCTACGCAACATCCCCGCCAGTGCAAAGCTCTGTCCGCTGGCCAGCTCTACCGTGGTATCCGCACGACGTACCGTTAAGGCCGGAATACGCGATCCGCCCTCCAGCTGTACGGAACCGACGTCCGTGAGTTCACTGACTTCCGGTGCAATGTGCAGGCTGATGCGGTTGGCAGACAGCAGCGTTGGCGTCATGCGCAGAATCACGCCGTAAGATTTGTAATCGATGCTGACGCTGTTGTTGGTGATCAGGACGATCGGTACTTCGCCACCCGCCGCAAACGCCGCCGTTTCCCCCGACATCGCCGTCAGGTTGGGTTCGGCCAATACGGTCGCCATGCCCTGCTGGTTCATCGCGGTTAATAACCCACTCAATCTGGAGCGACCGAAGTTCAGGAAGCCCGAATCCGTTGGGTTAGCAAATCGTCCGGTCGTAGCGTTGAACAGATTCAGACGCGAGCCGCTGCCCGCACTCATATTCCCGCTGCCGGTGCTCAGCGATGCCGCCCAGTTGAAGCCCAGCTCGCTGGTCAACTTGCGGGACACTTCCACCACACGCACCTGAATATTGATTTGCGAAGGCGTTTTAATTTTCAGCTGGTTGATCACCTTGCCGGAGGATTCGCTGGAGCCCGGCAATTTTTCGCCACCGCCTCCACCACCACCCTGCCCGCCTGAGGACGCGCTGATGTAAGCCTGTATACTGTCGATGACGCGTTTTGCATCCTGCGGGGTATCCACGCTGCCGCGCACAATGACACCGCTGGGAATCGAGGCTTCCAGTTGGATATCCGCACCGGGGAATTCACGCTTCATGCGTTCACCCAGCGCTTTCAAATCATGCTCGGATACCAGACGAATGGCGTTGATGACGTTGCCATTTTCATCCATCGCATAGAGCGTGGTGGTGCCGACGCTTTTGGCGTAAACAAACAGGTTACCCGGTGAAGGCAGTTCAAAACTGGCGATATTCGGATCGGCCACCAGCACGCTGTCCGGCAGTCCATGGAGTTGCAGTAACCGTCCCTGATTCACGGTCAAACGCACCTCATCGGTGACTGGCGCCACAGATACCCCGGCAGCCAGCGTGGTCGCAGGCAACATCATCGTTGTCAGCGTGACAGGCAATACCGCATTAAACAGGCCAGCGGTCAGCAACCGTTTGCACGTACCCCGAAAGTCCGATTTCAAAAACAGCGAAAACATCGTCATTTACTTAATTTCCGTAATGGGCTTCATTTTTCCATGAGCAACTCGCGGCTCCCCGCAGGCTGTCAGATTGCGTACTCGTCTTATCGGGAGGGGAACGTCACCACGTCTTTTTGCTCAGCACGATAAATTTTCACTTTGCGTTCACCGGATCCTGCTGATAGCACCCCGTAGATATCGGTCGCGCGCGGAACCGTGGTCACATGTGGTCGCCCTGTCGCTGGATCGACCGCATCATCCAGATCGGCACTGCGTAGTGCCAAATGCAGAATGCCCAGTTCTTTGGCAACCGCGAGCGCTTCAGCCTGCTGAGGCGTGACTTCCAACGTGACGGTTTGATAAGTAGCAGAACGCGAACGAGGGCCTGCGGCAGGCTCACGGCTTTTCGCTGCGGCATCCAGCGAACCGCCGTCTTCTGGGCTAACATCTGTGCGTGTGTAGATCGGCGTACCGACCTTATCATTCAGTGCCAGTACTCTCAGGTCACGAACAATGGTCTGCGAAGCCAAAAGTGGCATCACAACTGGCTGGTTACGGCTTGCGGGTAACTCTGACTGATCGTCTCGTCTCATGCTGAGGATCACATCAACACGATCGCCTGCTGAGACTAGCCCAGCATTGCTCGCAATCGCGCTAGTGGGAACGGAGATAGCCCGCATCCCTTTATGCAGCACGGCGGCAACAAAGCCCGGTTCATTGGGTTTCACAACAACGTTACTGCTAAGCCGTGTCCCCTCCTTTACTGTTTCACGCAGGGTTGCGCCAAATAGCAGAGACTGGCTATCCTGGCCGCGAACAAAGTTAAACGAACGGGAAACGGATTCATCCGTGGTTTGCCAGCGTAGTGAGCTAGAATCAATGAAATCACCGGGATGCAGATCTTTTGCGGCCACCAAGACAGCGGCTTTTTCCGGTGCTTTAACCACTACCGGAGGCGGCGCAGGGGGTTCAGAAGAGAGATGGCTACGCACCATCAGCGCAACAATGCCTGCCAGCACGAGCGCGCCTGACAGTACGTATGTAGAGTTCACTTTCATTTCAACTTGCCTACCCTAGCGTGTGTGTCTTAAAGCTGCGACAGAATTAAAACAAGGGAAAAATCAGGACATACATCGCGCCGAACGCAATGGCGACGCCGTAAGGTATGCCTTGAGAAAGGTCGGCGGGCAACGCGGGTGGCATAGGCAACCGACTCTTGAATATCCGGTTGGTGGTTTGAATGCCCATCGCCACCGCTGTGGGTACGGTATTCAGCAGCGGCAGGCTAAGCGCCAACACACCGCCAGCCAACGCCGTTACCATGATGAAAACGATCTGGTGCCCTTGCCCAACCCACAGGCACAGCACACTCATCAGCTTGACATCCCCAGCACCTAGTCTGCCGGTGAGGAAAAGCAAAAACCCCGCAGCCAATACCGCCGCCGCACCTGGCAGCGCCCAAAGCGTTTTCCGTAATGCCAACATATCTAACGCACCGGATTGCAGGACATGTGAAGCGCTGAAGAACAGCCAGCCCAGCAATAAAATCAGTACCGCCCGATTGGTAATTTTGCGTACTAACAGGTCGGTACTGATGCACCACAGCAGGCAGCCCATCAGCAATGCCGTCTGCGGCCAGTGCGTGTAATCCGCCATCTCGCGTTTATTTCGCTGCGCCGGAGGTACCGCCGCTGGTTCCCGTGCCGGTGATTTGATCGGCGATTTGGGTGAATTTCTCATTCAGCGCTTTCACGAAGATACCGTCGCCGCCGAAAATAGCGCCAATTGCTGCCGCCATCGCCGCCGCAAGAATGCCGTATTCGATTGCCGTTACACCGCTCTCGTCACGCAGGAAAGAACGTAATTTTGCTTTCATGTTTTTCATGGGAAGACTCTCTAATCCGCAGGCAAAGGAATCATGGCCAACTCGGGAATTCGGGGGATGCCATGATGATAATAAGATTAATAATGAGACTTATTATCAAGCGCCGCAAGCAGCAGAACATTAATATTCGTTAATCTTTCCATACGAAAAATTATCAATATAAATCAATAATTAACACAATTTATATTGCAGGAAAAATTAATAAATATTCATGTTTTTTGCAGGGATATTCATAAGAAATTGAGAGTAGCGTATCGCGGCAAGCCGAGGAAAATCGCTCGCCACGCGTCTGTTCATCGTAAGAAAAGCGTATTAACAGCGATTGAGGCACAGGTAGACATTCAAGCCCGGCTCAGAGGAGTCCAGATAGAGTTTGCCACCGTGCAGGTCGGTAATCGCCTGAACCAGAGACAGCCCCAGCCCATAGCCGGACTGAAACCAGGTATCCAACCGCTGAAAACGCTGTAGCGCTTTGGTATGAAGCGCGGGCGGAATCCCCGGACCACGGTCAGCGACGCTCAGGGCTATCCAGCCGCGATACAGCGTCACGCTCAAGGTGATGAATTTCCCCTGTGCCGCGTATTTCAGCGCGTTCTCCACCAGATTAGCCAGCGCCTGAAACAGCAGCGCACGGTCGCCAAAGAGCTGGATCCCGGCTTTGATTTCAATCTTCAGGCGACAGCCGCGCTCTTCCGCCAGCGGCTGATAATATTCGGCAATTTCTTCCAGTAATTGGCGCGCTTCAATGTTCTCAAACTGGTGCACGCAGCGCCCGCTTTCGATTTCACCGATGCGCATCACGGTACGGAACAACCCGAGGATTTTGTGCACCTCGTCCACCGCCAGATTCAATTCATCACGCACGTCGTTATCCAGCCCTGCACGTTCCGTCAGGTTGAAAAGGCGATTTTGCAAATGCGTCAACGGTGTACGCAGTTCATGCGCGACATGGCTTGATGTGTTGCGCACCTGCTCCATCAGGCGTTCAATCCGCTCCAGATTCTGGTTAATGTCGGCGCTCAGGCTGTCAAAATCATCGTCATAAGGCGACAGCGGCATACGCACCTGCTGTTCGCCGCTGCTGTAGCGATGCAGCGCCGCACGGATTTTCTCCACGCTGCGCAAGCTGCGTAAACTGAAATGGCGACTGACAAACAGGCAGAAGAGCAGCACGATAAACAGTCCCGCTCCCGCCACCAGCGGGATTGTTCTCACCCGTTCTAACATGGGCCGAATGTTGTAGGCGGTAAACAACACACCGCCATCATCCAGCATGACGGACAACCCGATCAGATTGGGATCGTCTGGGCTGGAAATTTCGGCCTTAAGGCAGCTGACATCCATCCGGCAATCGGTATGCTGCCGCATTTCCAAAGGGTGTGAGTTGATAGAATCGGTACTTAAAGGATGTGTTCTTAGAGGGTGATTGTGATACAGAATATCACCGTCTTTATTCATCACCAGAAACAGCGGTAATTCATCCCCTTTCGCTCGATTATCCTGGCGTAATTGCGTAATCAGGCTATCGGCATTCGTTAAGCGCGACTGCATCGAGTAATCGTAGATATTACCCAGAATAACTTCACGGACATGCGTTCTAATCAGCGTTTCACTTAATGAACTGAAGCCGACAATACACATCAGCATCATTAATAAGAACAGAAAAACAATGGTTATTGCCTGACGAAAATTAGAGGTGCATAAAAAGCCGGGATATTGACTTGCCCCCAGTAATTGCCAGTGTTTTATTTTTACCTGCCAGCGCTGCCCTAGCCTCTTTATTTTTATTTTATTCAGCGTGGCTGCCAACATCGGCTTTGTCCTTATCTACCGCGCCTAATGCGTAGCCCATCGCTCTCAGCGTTTTAATTAATGGGCGCGGGAAGCCTTTATCAATTTTCGCCCGCAGCTTTGACATATGAACGTCGATCAAATTGGTTTGTGGATCAAAATTATAGCCCCATACACGCTCTAACAGCATGGTGCGCGTAATCGCCTGACCTGGATTTTCCATCAATATAATCAGTAACTTGATTTCTTTATCGGTCAAATCGATACGCTTGCCGCCGCGCCATGCAACGCGCTGCATACGGTCCAGTTGCAGATCTTCAAAAGTCAGCATGGAAGGATTATCCGCATGGCGTTTACCGCGCCGCGCCATAATATCCAGACGTAATCTAAGCTCATTAAAATTAAAAGGCTTGCCAAGATAATCTTCTGCGCCAAGCTCTAAGCCCATCACCCGATCGACATCACGATCCAGCGCTGAAAGCAGCATAATAGGCGGATGACGTGAGCCTTGTAATTCACGTAATACCGTAAATCCGTCCATGATAGGTAACATTCTGTCTAACAGAACGACATCATAAACTTCATCCTTGATCGCTTTTAATGCGTGTGCGCCATCGTGCACCATTCGGCAAGAATGGCCGTGGGAATGTAATTTAGACCCCAGCCAATGGCACAGCACAGAATCATCATCAACCACTAATACACGCATAATGTTCCCCTATAAACGTGGCTTATTACCTAATTAATTCAGGGTTAATGTCCGTTTATTTTTTATCTTGTCCTTCAAACAGTCATTCACCCCACACGGTGTTGATACCGTGCAGGCCGTTTTCTACTTCTAAATTTTCTATTTATAAGAAAAGCCCTACGGATAATAACAATCATTATCATTTAGTGACAAGCAGTTTACAATCGCCTGACGTCGTTCTTAGGCTGGACGCATAAAAAACATCCCCATCGCTTACGCCATGGGGATGTTAAGAAAGGAAAGAGAAGAGAAAGAAATCAACGCGGTAACGGGGATCGTCTCACCGCGTTTTACTCATTTTCGATCAGAAGCGCTTCCATCAGATCGAGATCGCGCAGCATTTTTTGCAACGTCTCATTGCTGATCTGCTGCGTGGCGCGCAGATGATACAGCTCCGCACGTTCGGAATTCAGCGCGGTCAGACGAAAACGCCGCTCCAGATTCTCGATCAGCAGGCCGTTTTCAGGATCGTCTTTATCGATTAGCCGTCGGCGCAGATTACCGATGACGCGCGCGCTGACTTCTTTCAGCACCTGCTCATCAATGTTTTCCTCCCGATCGGCCGCCAGACGCTCCTCCATTTTGTGCATACTTTTGATCGCCACTTCTGCCACCGCCATACGTGCCATGCGGATTTCTTTGGCGTGTGCGGCTTTATCCGCCACTACCACGCCACGCAGTAGAAATGGCAAGGCCAGCACGCCACACAGCAGAGAAAACAGAATGACGCCCGTGGCGATAAACACTAACTGATAGCGTGACGGGAACGCGGTGCCGTCCGTCAGCAGCAGCGGAATGGACAGCACACCCGCCAGCGTAATCGCCCCTCGCACGCCGGCAAAGGACGCAATCCACAGCTCGCGCGTAGAAAACTCGGCGAAGATCATCGGGCGCTTTTTCTGGATGTGCATGCTGTATCTTTTCATCACCCACAGCCAGCAGAAACGCAGCAGCAGCAGAGCACCGTAGATGATCGCGATATCGGTAAACAGCATCCAGGTTTCAACCGTTGGGTCCAATTCCGCCTGCGTCACCGAGGTTTCCAGAATGTCTGGTAATTGCAGACCCAGCATGATGAATACCATGCCGTTAAACACAAATTCCAGCATAGACCACACGCCGTTTGCTCGCAGCCGCATTGCAAGTGGCGCGCTCCGGATGACGCCAGACTGGCCGATGGTCATCCCTGCCGCCACCGCCGCCAGAATGCCCGACACGCCAATGTGTTCCGCAATCAGATACGACGCGAAAGGCAACAGCAGCAACAGCACGATCTGTGTCGCGGCATCATCACCGCTCCAGCGGCTGATAACGCGCAGCGATTTACCAAAGATCCAGGTCACGCCGACCCCCGCCAGCAGCCCGCCCAACGCCACCTGCATGAACTCCAGCGTCGCACCAGACACGGTAAACACCATCGTGCCCATCGCAATCGCGACAGCGAATTTCAGCGACACCAGACCGGACGCGTCGTTCATCAACGCTTCGCCCTGCAAAATGCCCATCAGTTTTTTCGGAATACGATCTTCACCCACGATACCAGAGAGCGCGACAGCATCCGTTGGCGACAGCACGGCGGCCAGCGCGAAGGCCGCAATCAGCGGCATGCCCGGCACCATCCAGTAGATGAAATAGCCGATGCCCACCACGGTAATCAGTACCAGAACCAGCGCCAGACCAATAATCTCCCGACCGTGCCGCAGAAACTCACGCGTAGGCGTTTTCCAGCCGTCGGCAAACAGCAGCGGCGGAATGAAGAGCACCATAAACAGCTCGGGATTGAAATCAACGTGCAAACCGAACTGGGGCCAGGCAAGGATGGCACCCAGCACAATTTGCATTAAAGGCAGAGGAATTTGAAAAGGTAAAATGCGGGTAACTACCCCGGACAGGGACACAACCAGGGTCAAAATAAGAATCGTAAAAAATATTTCCATGCTTTCCTTAGACGTACTCCTAAATCAAAAAATTCTGCCTGTTAGCGAGCAAACACCCCTTCCATATTTAACGCATTTAGCCCGGTATGAAAATGGATTTTTGGCCGAAATCTGGATTAATAACAAGATTGATTATCACACAAGTAACATCAACCAAAGCCAATAAAAGGGCACATAAAATCGCGTTTGGCGTGGGACGTAATAGAAAAGAGAAAGAGGAAGGAAAGACAAGGAGTGACAGACCTTCTGGATTGCACCAGAAGGTCTGTTGGAAGGGATTACAGCGCCCAGCCGCCAGCGTAAAACACCACCAGCGCGACAGCGATAATGACGGTACCAATGTTCAGTTTACGCCATTCGCCAGCGCAGATACGGCCTAATACCAGCGCGCCAAAGCCCAGCATGATACCGGTCACGATGTTACAGGTCAGTACAATGAACACGGCACATACCAGACCAGACATCGCGTCCACAAAGTCATCAAAGTTCAGTTTGGAGACGTTGCCCAGCATCAGCAGGCCAACGTACATCAGCGCGGGTGCAGTGGCATAGCCAGGCACCAAATACGCCAATGGAGAGACAAACAGCAGCAGCAGGAACAGCACACCCACTACGGTTGCCGTTAGGCCAGTTTTACCACCGGCTGCCGTACCCGCCGCAGATTCGATGTAAACTGCCGCCGGTGACGTCCCGACCAGGCTGGAGAAAATGCTGCTCACGGAGTCTGCGGTCAGCGCTTTACCACCGTTGATGATTTGCCCGTCTTTATCCAGTAGGTTCGCCTGTCCGGCTACGGCACGGATAGTACCGGTAGCATCAAACACGGCAGTCATCACCAACGCCAGTACGCTCGGCAGAACCATCGGCTGCAATGCACCCATGATATCCAGACTGAAGATCAGCGACGAACCGTCAGCCGCCGTCAGGCTCGGCAACGCAAAGAAGCCAGAGAATTTTACATTCGGGTCAAAAATCAGCCCCAGAATAGAGATCGCGATGATGACCAGCAGAATACCGCCCGGTACGCGACGTTTCTCTAAACCGATAGTCGCCGCCAGCCCCAGCAGGGACATAACGACAGGGAAAGAAGTGAAATTGCCCAGTGCGACCGGCAAGCCATCAATCGGGTTTTTTACCACCAAACCCACACCGTTAGCGGCAATAATCAGCAGAAACAGGCCAATACCAATCCCCGTTCCGTGCGCCACGCCCATCGGCAAGTTACGCAAGATCCAAGAACGGATACCCGTGACGGAAATGATGGTAAACAGCACGCCCATCAGGAAGATCGCACCCAACGCCACAGGGATGCTGATTTGCTGCCCCAGCACCAGACTGAATGCGGTAAACGCCGTCAGTGAAATCGCACAGCCAATCGCCATTGGCAGATTAGCCCACAATCCCATCAGCAGCGACCCCAGCCCGGCAACCAGGCAGGTCGCAACAAACACAGCCGCAGGCGGGAAGCCGGCCTTGCCCAGCATACTCGGCACCACAATCACCGAGTAAACCATCGCCAGAAACGTCGTCAGACCCGCTAACACTTCCTGACGCACATTACTGCCGCGCTGTGTAATTTTGAAAAAAGCATCAAGCGTGCCCTGCGAGCCTGCCTGACGGGTGGTGTTTGACATGGTGGTATCCCCTGAAATGCCATTATTATTTAAGATCAATTTGACCGGTTCCCACGGCCTTGCTCCGCGAATGCATCCACATCACTGGCGCATCATGAACCGTATGGCTCCGCACGCAAACGATTAACTCGCTGAATGCAAAACCGGAAAACGTTGTTGTATCAAAACATTACCGTATAAAGACATTGCTGTATCAAAACAGGCGGTACTAAAACGAGCTGGATAAAACGGCGTCTGGCAATGTGAAGGGCACGATTATCCCGCTTCACCCGCGCGTATTTCAACTGCTAATCGAGACAATTTACCTATCTCACTTAATCAGTCCGATAAGGACGCCCTCAGCCAGTACAACTAACGTTCAATCGGGCAACTCGCTGAAAACGCGTCAGTATGAAGAAAAAGCAGAAAAGGTTTTTAGACGGAAATCAAAACAGCGGTTTACTCCTCACAAACTGATCGTTCATTTTTTTGTGATTCTCATCACAAAAAAGTTGACCACCCGTATCAGTGCGAGTATTCTTAAAAACGTGAACAGCATCACAGAAAAACAATCAACTAACAATGAGGAAATGACCATGAAACTGCTGAACAAAATCATCGCTATGTTTGAAAACATCAACATCAACTTTGGTACTTTCAACCAATAATTATTTAAGAATCGTGGGGATAAAAAAGATGCGCGTTGTCCGCAAAATCAATCAAATATTAAAAGCGTTGGGCAAAACCTATCGCGGTGTTAACCCCCACGCTATCTTCCGTTAATCGTACTTAAGTACGTTAACCACCATAAAATGGCTGCCATCCGGGCGGCCATTTTTGTTTCTGCGATTTGCGTTTTACACGATAAGTAACGGATTCTGCTCACCATGCCGTGATGGCGCAGAAGCGCCATCCGATATCACACGTGTTTTATGGCATCAGGCGTAGAGCGACACTTCCCCTGCCGGGCGCGTTTTAAAGCGACGGTGCAGCCAGAGATACTGCTCAGGCGCACGCATGATTTCTTTCTCAATCACCTTATTCATATAACACGCTGCGGCCTGTTCATCGTGGTAAGGGTAATCCTGTAATTCTGGCTGAATCACCAGCTGATAGCCAGAGGCATCAGGCTTGCGAATCAGCACCGTCGTCATCATCGCCGGTTTTGCCAGACGACTGATCGTGTAAGTGCCGCTGGTCGTCGCCGCATTTTTCACTGCAAAGAACGGGGCAAACACGCTGCCTTTAGGGCCGTAATCCTGATCGGGCGCGAACCATACCGCTTCGCCGCGTTTCAACGCTTGCACCATGCCACGCAGATCTTTACGGTCGATCATCGCCTTGTTCGAACGAGAACGTCCCCAGGTTTGCACCATTTCCATCGCTTTATTATTGTGCGGACGGTACATCGCCATCATCGGCCGACATAGTCCCATCGCCCTACCGCCCAGTTCCAGAGACATAAAGTGAATACCAATCACCATCACGCCCTGGCCTTTTGCCGTAGCCTGATGTAAATGCTCCAGTCCCGATACGTCAAACCAGTGGCGCACGCGACGATCGGGCCAGAACCAGGCCATGCCGGTTTCGACCAATGCCATACCGAGCGACGCAAAGTTGCTGTCGATCATCGCTTCTTTTTCATCGTCAGAGATCGTAGGGAAGCACAATTCAAGGTTGCGTCTGGCAATCGACACCCGGCGTTTAAGAAAAACGCGGGACAGGCGACCCGCACTGCTCCCGATTTTCATCAGCAGCGGGTAAGGAAGTTGAACTAATAAAAACAGCACGCCAAGGCCGAACCAAGTCGTCCAATAGCGCGGGTGGAGTAATGCCCTGGTAAATGTTTGCTTAATTTTCATGATACTCGTCTTTAAGTGATTAACAGCGTACCGCATAAAGAGTCGTTCTTATCGCGCTACATCTATCATGACACTTATTTATAGGAATCGTTTTATCTGTGTGGAAAACTGCTTCTGACCGTTATCACGCATGAGGTTAAAAAGCAGGATAAACATGCTGATAACACAGAGGGGATGTTGAGCAATCGATGAGCAGTTGACGGCAGCGGCATCATACCCGATTCGCTCTTAATAAAGGAGTGGTCGGACAAGAAATATTCGCAATATCACGTAGTCTAACGCTAACATCTTGGCATATGTCAAAAAAGCGTTTAACGTCCTGACGCGAAGAATAGGACGATGACAAGTAACAATATAATCAAGGACTTGATAGAAAATGATTTTTTCTCTCCCTTCCCGCCTCACCGTGCTCGCTGCACTTATCGCGGGTATCCCGACCCTGGCGTTGGCTACAGCACTTGCCGATAGCACTTTCTCCCATAAAGACTGGGAAGTGGTCTGTGATAACACGCTGACGTGCCGGGCTGCCGGCTACTCGCCAGAAGAGCAGTACACGGGAGAAGAGGAAGATATTCCCGGTGTCTCACTGCTTTTCACGCGTCATGCCGGGCAAAATACGCCAATAACGGCTGAGGTTACACTCGCTGAGGTAGAAAAGGAAATTCCTAAAGGCACCACGCTCACGCTAACCGTTGACGGTGTCGATAAAGGCCTACTCACTTCAACCGGAGACAATCTCTGGCAGCTAAATGAGAAGCAAATTCTCGTCGTCCTACAGGCTCTAAAAGGAAGCGGGAAAGTAGCTTTTCATCACAACGGCGTCGTTTCCGAACTGTCTGGGGCGGGTGCCTACGCGGTACTGCTAAAGATGGATGAGAAACAAGGTCGCATCGGGACAACGGATGCCATCACCAAAAAAGGAAATAAAAGCAGTGAGTTACCTTCTGTAGTTGCCCCCGTTATCTACGCAGCAATCACTAAGCAGGAGGCATCGCGGACTCTGACGGACGCGGAACAGTCGGCTATCCAGAAAAAACTGCTTAAGACGTTAAAAGCAGATGACTGCGACAGTTTCCCACCGAAAGATTATCAAGAAGCAGAACCGATTGAACGCATTCCATTGAATGACAATATGTCCCTGCTCAGCACCCTTTGCTGGCGCGCGGCTTACAACGAAGGCTACGCCTACTGGGTCATCGATAATGCTATGCAGACTCAGCCGCAGCTCGTGACGACAGACGGCACAGATTACGAAAACGGTGAAATTACCTCTGCGCATAAAGGACGCGGACTCGCGGACTGCATGAGCTATAACGCATGGATATGGGATGGCAAAGCATTCCAGCAGAGCAGTGCATCGTTCACAGGTTCATGCCGTATGATCCGCCTGGGCGGCACCTGGGATTTACCCTACTGGACGACGACGGTGGTGAAACCGGGTAAATGAAAGGAACAGAACCAATCGCGAGCCTAGAATTTCGTGGAATAAGCCACTCCAGAACAATCAGCAATGGCACTTATTGAGATTGATCAGGAATGATATTTTTTCTCTCTCTGTGGTTTACTGGATAAAATTCGCAAAGGTAAGATACCAATCCATCATTAAGAGCGCTTTTCAAACATGAGCCATCAGCCGCCCGTCATCTTTGTCCATGGTTTTATTGGTACGCTGGACGTTCCAGACTACGAGTCCCCACATGCCATGCCAGATTTGCTTGGTTATGGCCAGGAGCAATTTTCCCCCTTCAATGCCATATCATTACAAGGGCAAGTGGAGTATCTACGCACTTTCGTGGATACCCATTTTGAGGGAAAAACCGTTGATGTCGTTGGTCACTCTGTCGGTGGAGCCATCGCCATGCTGTTCGCTCATGCTTATCCAGACGCTGTTCGCAGGATCGTGAATGTTGAGGGTAATTTCACCTTGGCGGATGCATTTTGGTCAGCCTCTGTTGGCAGGATGAGTGAAAGCGAAGCCAACGCGATGTTAGCGAATTTGCGATCCGATCCGATGACCTGGATCAGTAAATCAGTGACATCGCCAAGGCCTCACTTAGCCGAAACCGCCACCCGCTGGCTGGCTTACCAACCAGCAACCACACTCCGTGCAATGGGACAATCCGTTGTCACGACGACGGGGAATGCCGCGTATCTGGCTGCGTTAGCTGACGTGTTTGAGAGCCATCCCGTCTATTTACTCGCGGGTGAGCGTTCCCAAGATGGCTGGAATATTCCCGACTGGGGCATCAAGAAATGCGCAGGACAACACACCATCGCTAACAGCGGCCACCTGATGATGTTGGATAACCCTGCCGCTTTTACGTCGGCGATTAAGCGATTTTTGGCCAACTAAGATCGGAGAAGAGAAAGATTGGAGCGAGTGAAGGGAATCGAACCCTCGTATGCAGCTTGGGAAGCTGCCGTTCTACCATTGAACTACACTCGCACTGAGAAGCGAATGGCATTATAGCGCTATGCCGTTGCCGAGCAAGTAAAAAACCCGGCAAAGTGCTGCAGTTTTAGCCGGTTATACGGCAGTAGAGAGAGGCAGAAACAACGTCTCATACCCATTGGAAATAACGTGCCAGGCAAAGTAGGCAAATAGCAGCGCGGAGATCAGGCTGCAATAGAATGAGATTCGCTCTTTCAGCAGGCGCTGACCGTACTTCACCAGCGCCGCGAGGAAAAATGTCCACAGCACGCCGCCCACGAAAAAGCCCAGCAGAAACAGGCTGATCATGAAAGCTGAACCATCGGTAGACTGCGCGATGATAGTGCCGCCAATCGCGGCAAACCACAGCAACGCCGTTGGTGACGCCAGCGCCATGCCGACACCGCTGAAAAACTCGGTATAGCGAGCTGGTGGTGTAGTAAAATCCGTCCCATTCGCTGTCGCAGAAAGGTCGGCGAAGCGTTTAACTTGATAGTCCCGCCATGCCGCACGCGCCATACTGAACGTCATCCAAATCAGAATCAGCCCGCCGCCAATCCACAGCACCCAGCGCACGGGCGTCAGATTGAAGACCACCGCCAGACCCAGTACCGACAGCGTGGCATAAAACAGATCGCCAAAGCAGGAACCCAGCCCGATATAAAACGCCGAGCGCGCCCCGTGCCGCAGCCCGCGGTTAATAATCGCGGTATTGACCATCCCCAGATCGAGACACAGCGACAGGGATAGCAGCATCCCCGTGAAGACAACTAACAGCATGGTATTCCCTTCGAGCGTTAAACAATAAGGCGAGTGTAGAGCCGAAGGGAAACGCTGTATTGTCAAAAATTGATACGGCGGAACTGCCCCGGCGTCATGGCGTTATAGCGGTTGAAGGCTTTCGTGAAATGCGCCTGATCGGCAAACCCGACATCACCCGCGACCTGACTAATCGCAGTCCCCTGCCGCAGCAGTTCCCGCGCTTTACACATGCGTCGCTGCATCAGCCACGCCAGCGGTGGCAGTCCAACCGCCTGATTAAACGAGCGAACCAGATGGGCGACCGACAGATTCTCCTGCTGCGCGAGCTGGTCTAGCGTGGGAACATCGCTGAGATCGCTCAGCAACCCGTCTTTGATCCGCGTGATCCGCTCTGCTTCTTTAACCTGACTTTGAGATGGCTCGTGATGCTGGTTTTCAATCAACGCAGCCAGCAGCAAGATAATGCGCTCCTGGCGCGTGCTGTCGTCCAAATCAGAGATGACCAGCTGTTTTAACTCGGCTGCCAATTGCGGCGACGGATTCCAGCCCCGTGAGAACCGAAAGGTTTGGTGGAAATAATGCTCGAATGCCTGTGGGTGAACGTACAACGATGCGCACTGCCAGCGATCAAACGCGTTCTCGCTGCCTTGAAGTTGGTTGGGATTGTAGGTCGTCACCATATCGTTGGTCGCAACAAAGGTTTCTCCATCCAGCCAGACCGTTTCCAAGCCACTGAGATTGGCGCTGATGACGAATTCGTCATGCGTATGCCGTGGAAAACTGCGGCCGTTGGTTAACAGCGCCAGCTCGAACCAGGCATCGCGGTACGTCATCATGATGGGTGTTCCGGCAGTGAATGAATGCCTGAAAATAGCATCTTCCCCCGCTGGGCGACAATCACAGAATGACGGCAAGAATGCGGAAGTAAAACGTGGTTATGTCGTGCCTGATAGTTAGTAAACCCATTCGCCGAAAAAAAACGGTAGTAACGGAATAGAAGAGTAAAGCGTTTGCGCCATGGATGGCGCAAGCCGAGCGCACAAGGATGTGTTTACAGCGTCTTTACGATCTATCCGTTATTACCGCTCGACGACCTTTGTCGATAATAAAAAAACCGGTGCAATTGCACCGGTTCAATAAAATATGACAACAATGTCAGGCTGGCTTTTTACGCTCAGCTTATTACTTCTGTGGACGCATCGCCGGGAACAGGATCACGTCGCGGATGGTGTGGCTGTTAGTGAACAACATCACCATACGGTCGATACCGATACCCAGACCCGCGGTTGGCGGCAGGCCGTGTTCCAGCGCCGTCACGTAGTCTTCGTCGTAGAACATCGCTTCGTCATCACCCGCGTCTTTCGCATTCACCTGCTGAGCAAAACGCTCTGCCTGATCTTCGGCATCATTCAGCTCGGAGAAGCCGTTACCGATTTCACGGCCGCCGATGAAGAACTCAAAGCGATCGGTGATTTCTGGGTTCTGCTCGTTACGACGCGCCAACGGCGACACTTCAGCCGGATATTCGGTGATGAAGGTCGGTTGGATCAAGCTGCTTTCTGCCGTCTCTTCGAAGATCTCGGTAACGATACGGCCCAGACCCCAGCTTTTCTCGATCTTGATCCCCAGAGACTGAGCGATTGCGGTTGCTTTCTCCAGATCGTCCAGATCGGCGACGTTGGTTTCCGGACGGTATTTGCAGATCGCTTCGCGCATCGTCAGCTTCTCGAACGGCTTACCGAAGTCGAATGTCTGGTCACCGTATTGCACCGTCGTTGAGCCCAGTACGTCCTGCGTCAGCGTACGGAACAGGTTTTCCGTCAACACAATCAGGTCTTTATAATCGGCATACGCCATATAAAGTTCCATCATGGTGAATTCAGGGTTGTGACGTGGGGAAACGCCTTCGTTACGGAAGTTACGGTTGATTTCAAACACGCGCTCGAAGCCACCAACGACCAGACGCTTCAGGTAGAGTTCTGGCGCAATACGCAGGTACATGTCGATGTCCAGCGCGTTATGGTGCGTGATGAACGGACGGGCAGACGCGCCGCCAGGGATCACCTGCATCATCGGCGTTTCGACTTCCATGAAGCCGTGATCGACCATGAAGCTACGGATCGCCGCCATCACTTTGGAACGAATACGGAAAGTATTGCGAGATTCGTCGTTAGCGATCAGATCCAGATAACGCTGACGATAACGCGTTTCCTGATCGGCCAAACCGTGGAATTTATCCGGCAGCGGACGCAGCGCTTTAGTCAGCAGACGCAGTTCAGTACAGTGGATGGACAGCTCACCCGTCTTGGTTTTGAACAGTTTACCGCGCGCGCCCAGAATATCGCCCAGATCCCACTTCTTGAACTGCTCGTTATAGATGCCTTCCGCCAGATCGTCGCGGGAAACATACAGCTGAATACGGCCACCGACGTCCTGCAAGGTCACGAAAGAGGCTTTACCCATGATGCGGCGGGTCATCATACGGCCCGCGACAGTCACTTCAACGCCCAGTTCTTCCAGCTCTTCGTTCTCTTTACCATCGAACTCAGCGTGCAGACGATCGGACGTGCTGTCACGGCGGAAATCATTCGGGAATGCGATCCCGGTTTCACGCAGCGCCACCAGCTTTTCACGACGCGTTTTTAATTCGTTATTCAGATCTTGCGCCTGATCGGCACCCTGTGATTGTGACTCAGCCATGTGAATTCTTATAACCCCGCTTTTAAACTTGCTTCAATAAATTTGTCCAGATCGCCATCCAGTACGGCCTGAGTGTTACGTGTTTCCACTCCGGTACGTAAATCTTTGATGCGCGAATCATCCAGAACATAGGAACGAATCTGGCTGCCCCAGCCGATATCAGATTTGTTGTCTTCCATCGCCTGTTTCTCAGCATTTTTCTTTTGCATCTCAAACTCGTACAGCTTGGCTTTCAGCTGTTTCATCGCCTGATCTTTGTTTTTATGCTGGGAACGGTCATTCTGACACTGCGTGACAATACCGGTAGGCATGTGGGTAATACGCACCGCAGATTCTGTCCGGTTAACGTGCTGACCACCCGCACCAGAAGCACGGTAAACGTCAATACGCAGGTCGGCCGGATTGATTTCGATATCGATATCGTCCTCAACTTCCGGGTAGACGAACGCGGAACTGAATGAGGTATGACGGCGGCCGCCGGAATCGAACGGGCTCTTACGTACCAGACGGTGCACGCCGGTTTCGGTACGCAGCCAGCCAAACGCATAGTCACCGATGATCTTGATGGTGGCAGATTTTGTACCAGCCACGTCACCGTCTGACTCTTCAATAATTTCGGTTTTAAACCCTTTGGCTTCCGCCCAACGCAGGTACATACGCACCAGCATGCTGGCCCAGTCCTGCGCTTCTGTACCGCCAGAACCTGCCTGAATATCCAGGTAACAATCCGCACTGTCGTACTGGCCGGAGAACATGCGACGGAATTCGAGCTGGCCTAATTTATTTTCCAGCGCGTCCAGTTCTACCGTGGTGTCATTGAACGTATCTTCGTCGTCTTCTTCCACCGCGAGCTCAAGCAGACCGGCCACATCTTCCAGACCCTGAGTCAGTTGATCGATGGTATCTACGATAGCTTCCAACGAGGAGCGTTCTTTTCCCAATGCCTGAGCGCGTTCAGGCTCATTCCAGACATCAGGCTGTTCCAGTTCGGCGTTTACTTCTTCGAGGCGTTCTTTCTTGGCATCATAGTCAAAGATACCCCCTAAGAACGGCACTACGTTCAGACAGATCCTGAATGCGGTTTTTTACCGGATTAATTTCAAACATGATTTTTATATTCTTACGTTAAGTCGTTGACAACGGAATGGTGTAACCCGCCATTCTAGCGGATAAAAGGCCCATTTTATAGACTTTCTGCCCGCCGTATTCGGTTCACGCGCGCGGCCACAGATGTTGAATGAGCAATTGCACCGAACGTTTACCGCGAAACTCGTTAATATCCAGCCGGTACACGATTTCCACTTCTTTAATGCTCGGATCCGGCCAGATGGTGGTATCAACATTGAATGCGATGCC
This sequence comes from Pectobacterium sp. 1950-15, assembly GCF_037136835.1. Lineage (NCBI taxonomy): Bacteria > Pseudomonadati > Pseudomonadota > Gammaproteobacteria > Enterobacterales > Pectobacteriaceae > Pectobacterium > Pectobacterium sp. 1950-15. The sequence continues at coordinate 429,114 of NZ_JBBBQR010000001.1, forward strand.
ATCTAATAGCGGCACCTGCCCTGTTGCGCCGATCGGTTCAAACATCGCTTTCAAATGGCGCTCTTTGAGTAGGCGAGGTTGCAGAATACGGAAGCAACCATCGAATGTCGGTTCAGGGAAGGACTGACCCCATGGCCCCGCGTAGCGCAGCATTTCTGCCGTTGAGAGCAAATCCAGTTCCGGCAATACCAGTTCACCATCAGACCAGACGACGCCTTCAAGCTGAGACGGATCGAGCCATTCGCCAACCAATTCGCCGAAGCGCTGGCGGAAATCCTCAAACCGATCTTCGTGCAGAGATAATCCTGCCGCCATCGCATGTCCGCCGAATTTTTCCATCATACCGGGGTACAGCGTATCCAGCCGTTCCAGCGCATCGCGCAGATGCAAACCCGCAATGGAACGCCCTGACCCTTTCAGCATGCCGTCGCCCGCGGGTGCAAAAGCAATTACTGGACGATGAAAACGCTCTTTAATACGCGATGCCAGAATACCGACAACGCCCTGATGCCACTCCGGGTGGTACATCGCCAGCCCGTATGGCAGTGAATCACGGGTGCGTTCCAGCGATTCACACAGGCGCAGCGCTTCTGCCTGCATTCCCTGCTCGATCTCCCGCCTGTCCTGATTCATGTCATTCAGTTCATTGGCAAGGATACGTGCTTGTACGATGTCATCGCTGAGCAGCAACTCAACACCGATTTTCATATCGTGTAATCGCCCGGCAGCGTTCAGCCGTGGGCCTAACGCAAAACCTAAATCGCTGGAGACCAGTTGGCTGGCATCGCGGTTCGCCACTTCCAGCAGCGCCCGAATACCCGGACGACATTCGCCCGCACGAATACGATTTAATCCCTGCGCCACCAGAATTCGGTTATTAGCATCCAGCGGCACGACGTCAGCGACCGTGCCCAGCGCCACTAAATCCAGTAATTCGGTGAGGTTCGGCTTCGCCAGCCCCTGTTGCGTAAACAAAGGTTGCGTAAACCAGTCGCTATCACGCAGGCGCACGAACAGCGCCATCATCAGGTAAAACGCGACGCCCACACCCGCCAGCGCCTTGGAGGGAAACTGACAGTCGGGCAGATTGGGGTTAATCATGGCATCGGCGTCAGGCAAGATTTCGCCCGGCAGGTGGTGATCGGTCACCAGCACGGGGATACCACGGCGATGCGCATCCTCGACGCCCGCGTGAGAAGAGATCCCGTTATCCACGGTCACAATCACTTCTGCCCCCAGTGCGGCAGCCTGCGCCACCACTTCCGGGCTTAACCCGTAACCGTCTTCAAAACGGTTCGGCACCAGATACTTCACGTTCACGGCGCCCATGCTGCGCAGTGCCAGCACGGTGAGTGCAGTGCTGGTAGCACCATCGGCATCAAAATCGCCGACAATGACGATGCAGCGCTTCTCCGCCAGCGTTTTTTGCAGCAGATCGACTGCGTTATCAATACCGCTTAACAACCGGTAATTGAGTAAACCACTCAGGCTACGTTCAAGCTCCTGAGCCCCTTTCACGCCGCGCTGCGCATAAAGGCGACGCAGCAAGGGCGGAACGGTGTCAGGTAAATCAATGTCCTCCGCCAGCGGACGCCGACGGAGTTGGGTAATCATATCCACGTAGCATTAACCGCCGGTTTTCTTCGAGGCTTTATGTGCTTCCAGCATCGCCAGCATTTCTTTTGGCCCTTGGTATCCCGGCACGACCATACCGTCTTGCAGCACGATAGCAGGGGTGCCCTGCACGCCAAACTGGATACCCAGTTGGTAATGCGCGGCGATATCGGTTTTGCACGTTGCTGGCGAGATCGCATCACCCTTCATCGCGCTATCAAACGCTTTATTGCGATCGGCCACGCACCAGATGGACTGCATATCTTTTGCTGCCGGCGATTTCATGCCCTGACGCGGGAAGGCCAGATAACGCACGGTAATGCCCAGCGCGTTGTAATCTTTCATCTGTTCATGCAGTTTGTGGCAATAGCCGCAGGTGATGTCGGTAAAAACGGTGATAACGTGTTTTTCCTGCGCGGCTTTATACACAATCATCTGATCCTGTAGCGCATCCATCTTGCCGATCAGGATCTTATTGGTGGTGTTGACCGGCATGGTGCCGCTCACGTCATAAAGCGGGCCTTGCAGCAAATGCTTGCCATCTTCGCTGATGTACAGCACACCGCTATCGGTAATGACGGTTTTCATACCCGCTATCGGCGAAGGCAGGATTTCCGCCCCCTGCATATCCAGACGCGTCAATGTCTGCTTGATCGCGGCATCATCGGCGTGAGCAAAGTTGGTTGCCGTCGCGACCAGTAAAGAAAGCAGTAATAACCCTTTTTTCATTTCATCAATCCTGTTTTTCGCAGCATGGTCCGTAGCAAAATAGCATTGTATCCATGCGCTGTGATAGTGAACGGGGTGTCCCGTCAGCCAGATAACGTCCTGTTACTCTGATAGTGTCTCGATTGGTTATGTTATCCCTAGGCGCGCGGATGGTGCTGCTGGTGAAGCTGCTTCAGCCGTTCCGTCGCCACATGGGTGTAAATCTGCGTCGTGGAAAGATCGCTGTGCCCCAAGAGCATCTGTACGACCCGTAAATCCGCGCCGTGGTTCAATAAATGGGTAGCAAACGCGTGACGCAAGACGTGCGGCGAGAGCTTTTCGCTATCAATCGACGCCAGCACCGCATAATACTTGATACGGTGCCAGAACGTTTGGCGCGTCATTTGCCGTGCGCGATTGCTGGGAAACAGCACATCCAGCGTTTGCCCATTCAGCAACCACGGACGACCATGTTCCAGATAATACTCTATCCAGTACACCGCTTCTTCACCGAGCGGCACTAACCGTTCTTTATTGCCTTTTCCCAGCACGCGAACCACGCCCTGCCGCAGGCTGACATCGCTCATCGTCAAACCGACCAGCTCAGAAACACGCAGCCCCGTCGCGTACAATACCTCAAGCATGGCCTTATCGCGTAATTCCAGCGGCTGTTCAATGCTTGGGGCATTAAGCAACGCATCCACCTGCGCCTCGCTCAAATCTTTGGGTAGACGCTGCGGCAGTTTCGGGGACGATAGCACCGCACTGGGATCGTCGCTGCGCAGCTTTTCCCGATAAAGGTACTGGAAGAAGCGACGCATCGCGCTCAACAAACGGGCCGAACTGGTCGCCTTGTAGCCGCCATCAACCCTATCGGCGAGAAACGCCTGAAGATCGAGCGCCTGCGCCTGCAATAAGTCGTTATCATGATGTGCCAGCCATTCCGCGAGCGTGCGCAGATCCAACCGATAAGACGCCAGCGTATTCTCGGCCAGATTTCTTTCCAGCCACAGCGCGTCGAGAAACTGTTCAATAAGCGCCTGATCGTGTTCTTGCATCGCCGTGTCCTTCTTCACTGATTGGCAATATTATGCCGATGAAGCGGCAACTTTACACCTTCATCAGGGCCGTATTCTCACGCAGACAGAATTGTGCGCGATCTCACATATTCCGTGAACATCAACATCGCCATAACATTCTCCGGCAAAAATAAGGCTGTGGCACATTATATTTTATGTATTGAGAATATATCGGAACAGGCTCCTTGAAGCCGCGTGCCGACTGGCATTGCCCTTACTTAATCAACGTTGAAAAGCCGATTTTTCTGTGCGTAGAATGGCCGTTCGTGTTGTTAAAATAAAGAAACATTATGCAAGCCACCACCGTCACTCCCACTCTCGATGCCGAAGCGGAAGCGCCACCCGTAAACTCACGCAATAAAGTCATTGTTGCGTCGCTGATTGGCACCGCTATCGAATTTTTCGATTTTTATATCTACGCCACTGCCGCGGTGCTGGTTTTCCCGCACATTTTCTTCCCGCAGGGCGATCCGACAGCCGCTACGCTACAGTCGCTGGCCACCTTCGCAATTGCCTTTGTAGCTCGCCCTATTGGTTCGGCGGTGTTCGGTCACTTCGGCGACCGCGTTGGACGTAAAGTCACGCTGGTCGCTTCTCTGCTGACCATGGGGGTTTCAACCGTTCTGATTGGGCTGTTACCGACCTACGAAACCATTGGTATTTTTGCACCGATTCTTCTGGCACTGGCACGCTTCGGCCAGGGTCTGGGGCTGGGCGGTGAATGGGGTGGCGCGGCGCTGCTGGCGACGGAGAACGCCCCATCCCATAAACGTGCGCTGTATGGGTCGTTCCCCCAGCTTGGCGCACCAATTGGTTTCTTCTTCGCTAACGGCACCTTCCTGCTGTTGTCCTGGCTGCTGACGGAAGAGCAGTTCATGACCTGGGGCTGGCGCGTACCGTTCGTCGCGTCCGCCGCGCTGGTGCTGGTTGGCCTGTATGTCCGTATCTCTCTGCATGAAGCCCCGGTCTTTACCAAAGCCGTCAAAGCTGGCAAACAGGTGCGTATGCCGCTGGGCACGCTGCTTAGCAAGCACATGAAAGTCACGATCCTCGGTACCTTCATCATGCTGGCGACCTACACGCTGTTCTACATCATGACCGTTTATTCCATGACGTATGGCACTTCGCCTGTGCCTAAAGGGCTTGGCTTCTCACGTAACAGCTTCCTGTTGATGCTGATGATCGCGGTGATCGGTTTTGGTCTGATGGTGCCGGTCGCCGGCTATCTGGCAGATGCCTTTGGCCGCCGTAAGACCATGATTACCATTACTTGCCTCATGATCGTCTTTGCCATGCTGTTCCCTTATATGCTTGGTTCAGGCAATCAGGCGCTGGTGATGGGCTTCCTGGTGCTGGGTCTGAGCATCATGGGACTGACGTTTGGCCCGATGGGTGCCTTGCTGCCCGAGCTGTTCCCGACAGAAGTACGCTACACTGGCGCGTCATTCTCCTATAACGTCTCGTCAATTCTGGGTGCATCGGTCGCACCGTATATCGCAGCGTGGCTGACGGCCAACTACGGCCTGTTCTACGTCGGCGTTTATCTGGCAGCCATGGCGTCACTGACGCTGATTGCGCTGCTGGCGACCAGAGAAACACGTCACCAGTCTTTGGGATAAGTATCCCTTCGGTGAGGGCCATGTCCCTCACCGCACCTTCCCTTTTTCACCATGACACCAAATCGTCCATCCCCGCTCAAATCATGACATCACGTTATTATCACTTTGATACACTTTCGCATTTACCACGCTAATTAAGTGAGGTATACCAACAGACCTGTCGATGTAACAAATCCGTTCGGTACAACAATCAAATTAGGATGCAAAAATGTTTTCAAAACATTATGACGTTGAGGACAGTCATATCGACTTTCAGGGCGTCGTCGATGGCCTCTACTACCCGTTTTATATGGAGTGGACGCGCCATGCTTTCATGAAAGAAGCACTGGGCATTGATATTGAAGAAGAGTTCAAGCAGGGTAAGATTTACATGGTACTTGAGTACACTCTGCGCTTCCGTAAAAGCCTGCAAAAAGGCGATCGGTTAGAAGTCACCTGCCAGTTGGAAAAGAACGAAAAGCGTAATCGTGTCAATTTCGTTCAGCAAATCAAGGTTGGCGATGTTACTTACGCAGAAGCCACGTTTGTCGCCACTTGCCTGACCAATGGTCGACCATCAATGCCGGAAGCAGTAGTGAATGCGTTAGCGCCTTAAGCGTCCGTATGATCAGGGTTCTCTTCACTCCCCCAAGCCTACAGGGCTAGAACACAGATGAAGAGAACACTGAAGTTGTCATGAAAGGCCTTCTTCCCCTGAATTCATCCCTCCCAATACCGCTCTTACCTCACCCATTTAAGCTAATCGCTCTGCACCGCGAGTTTCACCAGCGATTGTAAAAGACCTCGATATCACCGAATATGGCACCCATTGCCTGTTTTCTGCTGCACATAAACGATGGACTTGCCGCATTTAGGCAGTCACGTCACAGCGCAGAGACTGAATCAATGCATTGATTTTAGAAAATAATTAAATCATGGACTTATAGATAGTATGAAAATCGGTCTGTTTTACGGCTCAAGCACCTGCTACACCGAAATGGCTGCGGAAAAAATTCGCGACATTCTGGGCGAAGAACTGGTGGATCTGCACAACCTTAAGGATGTCGAACCTCAACGTATGGAAGACTACAGTACGCTGATTCTCGGCATCCCAACCTGGGATTTCGGTGAGATCCAGGAAGACTGGGAGAACATCTGGGGTCAATTAGCGACGCTAAACCTCAAAGGAAAAGTCGTGGCGCTCTACGGTATGGGCGACCAGCTTGGCTACAGCGAATGGTTCCTTGATGCGTTGGGCATGCTGCATGACCAACTGCTGCCGCTGGGGGTTACATTCGTTGGGTACTGGCCGACAGAAGGCTATGATTTCATCAGTCCAAAACCGCTGGCCGCTGACGGCAAACACTTTGTCGGGCTAGCGCTGGACGAAGTGAACCAATACGATCTTAGCGATGAGCGGCTGGAACAGTGGTGCGAACAGATCCTGCAAGAAATGGCGTCACTACTGTAAACAGTACGACTCAACAGAGGTAAGCACGATGAAAATGTTACTCATAGCGGTCGCAGGATTGTTGCTTGCCGGTTGTGCTCAAACAGGCACGCAGGAATACGCCAGAAATCTGGGCGGGAAATGCGATGTGCCGCAATATTACGCTATCGATTTCTCAAGATTTGATGAAACCGCGCAGCAAATCGCGCACGCGACGGGCTGTGGCATCATCACCGATACCACGCTGACGGGCGCGACTAAGCCGCATCCCGTCAAAGGCTATCTGACCCGACGGGAAGCGGTGTTTATGGCGATTCAGGGGACATCGTTGAAGGTGACCCAGCAGGAACCGGATACGATTACCGTCGAGTAACACATTCACGGATACCTTTGTGACCAGTATCCGTTGACGTGGCTTAGCGCTTTTGTAACCAGCGGGTACGCGCGGCCGTATCAAGGAAACTCCACGCGACAAAGCGGCTTTGCTTCTGGCCTTGCGCCATATCGATGGTTCTGACCTTTTCCGCATCAACCGCTTCCAGCGCGCGATAAATCTCCGGCAGATTCTCTTTGCGCGACACCAGCGACGTAAACCACAGGCACTGACGGGCAAAACCAGCGCTCTCCTTGATCATCTGACCAATGAAAGCTGACTCGCCGCCCTCACACCACAGCTCATCCTGCTGGCCGCCAAAATTCAGCGGTGAGCGCTTATCCAGCCCCAGGTTATGCAGTTTGCGCTGCGTTCCCTGACGCGCATCCTCAGCGGAGGCGTGGAATGGCGGATTACACATGACCGCATCAAACGTCTCGTTCTTGTGAATAACCCCTGCGAGTATCGCTGTGCTGCTTTTTTGACGGCGCAGGCGAATCGCTCGGTTCAAACCGGGATTAGCCTCAATCGTCTGGTTGGCCGCTTTCATTGCGAGCGGATTAATTTCGCTGCCGGTAAAACGCCAGCCGTATTCACGATACCCAATCAGCGGATAAATGCAGTTGGCGCCACAGCCTATATCCAGCACGGACGCCTCTCGCGGCACCACCGCGCGGTTATCTTCCGCCAGCAAGTCAGCCAGATGGTGAATGTAGTCGGCACGGCCGGGAATGGGTGGGCACAGGAAACCGTCTGGAATCGTCCAGTGTTCAATCTGATAAAAATGCTGCAACAACGCCTGATTCAGCGCTTTCACCGCCTCGGGATTCGCAAAGTCCACTGACTCATCACCGTAGGCATTCACCGTGACAAACGGGATCAGCGCAGGATAGCTCTGTTTGAGCGCGGGAAAATCATAACGGTCGCGATGGCGATTACGAGGATGCAGACCATTTTTTTGCACTGCGGGCTTAGTCATCAGTTATATCCAATCAATTTTAAAGCACGGTCATACGGTGACCGAATAAGAACATTTCCAACGCGCCGCTATCTCGCCCAGTGTTTCTGCTGCAAAAGAAGCTGACGCAAATGACGCCATTCGTCATCGCCCATGCTGTCCGATGCCAGCCAAAGCTGTTGTCTGTCTTTACCGTTAACGGCCTGCAATGACAGCAACACGCCATTTTTCAGCAACCACGGTCGTTTAACGATCTGCCATTCCTGCTGCCGCCAGTTCAGGGTCGTTTCGCTGAGCAGAACGATTTCCCCCTGTCGGGATTTGATATTCCTTTGGCTACGGATAAAACCGAACATCACCATCGTGACCAGACACAGCCACAGCCATGCATAGCCGTCCGGCCACGGCGCCAGAAGAATGAGCAATACTAATAGGCCATGCACAACCAATGACAGCAGTTGCATACGCCAGGAAACGCGAAGATCACATTGCCACTGGGCCACGATCTTTATTTCGCGTCTGAATAAGAGAAATCATGCGTTTCAGCTCTCCGTCTTTCGGCTCGCCGTGGTTCATCAGCCAGTTGAATAAATCGGGATCGTCGCTTTGTAACAGACGTACAAACGTGCGCTTATCACTGTCACTGAGTGTGTCATAGTCATGCTCAAAAAACGGCATGATCGCGATATCCAGTTCGCGCATACCACGGCGGCATGCCCAATGAATGCGTGATTTATTATCGATTTCCATGTTTCATGTCCACCTTGTTATCGCAACTTGCCGCTAGTGTACTCCGATTCCGGTAGCGGGTATCAACTAATAGTAACATTTTGACATAGTTTACCGACGAACACCGCGACGGGCGCACCGATCGGTATCAGGATGTGCTATGCAATAACGCTGCGTGAATAACCACTTGCAAACCCTGAGCGCTCTTTTACCATTAAGCCATTCGGGTATCGCCCTTCGCGCAGGATTGTACTATATGGTTAACGAACATACGGCTCATCAGCTTCCTTTTGCATCACAACCCCCATTGGCTTCCGCCCAACTGACCGCCACGCTCATCTCGTTGGATGATTGGGCGCTGGCCACGATGGTCGGGCCGGATACCGTCAAATATCTCCAGGGACAGGTCACCGCGGATGTCAGCGCACTCGCTGACGATCGGCACATCCTTTGCGCCCACTGCGACGCGAAAGGGAAAATGTGGAGCAATCTACGCCTGTTCCATCACGGTGAAGGCTTTGCTTTCATTGAGCGTCGTAACCTACGCGACGCCCAGCTTAGCGAACTGAAAAAATACGCCGTTTTCTCGAAAACCACCATCGCACCAGACGACAACGCCGTACTGCTGGGCGCAGCAGGGGCAGGCATCCGCGAACTGCTGGCCTCTGCATTTAGCCAGCTTCCAGACGCCGATCACCCTGTTGTTCAGCACGAAGGGGCAACCTTACTGCATTTTGCCCATCCCGCAGAACGTTTCCTGTTGGTGCTGTCACCTGAGCAAAGCGCTGCACTGCTTGAGCAGCTCGGCGATAAAGTCAGTCTGAACGACAGCCGCCAGTGGCTGACGCTGGATATCGAAGCAGGTCAGCCCATCATTGACAGCGCAAACAGTGCGCAGTTCATCCCGCAAGCGACTAATTTACAGGCATTAAATGGGATTAGCTTCAGCAAAGGATGCTATACCGGTCAGGAAATGGTCGCTCGTGCAAAATATCGTGGGGCTAACAAGCGTGCGCTTTACTGGCTGGCGGGTAAAGCCAATCAGGTGCCGCAAGCGGGGGACGATCTCGAATTGCAGCTCGGCGAGAATTGGCGTCGTACCGGTACGGTGTTGGCGGCTAGCCAATTGCAGAACGGCGAGGTGTGGGTACAGGCGGTGCTGAATAACGATCTCACCGCGGAGAACGTCCTGCGCGTACGTGAAGATGCCGACAGCCAGCTCACGGTTCAGCCTCTGCCGTATGAAATAACGGATTAATTCGGCGGGTGACATCGCGCATGAACCAAACAGGTTCATGCGCTTTATACTCGTCATACTTCAAGTTGCATGTGCGTTGGCCGCGTTCACTCACCCGAATCACTTACCTGTGTAAGCTCATCGGGATTCCTTCTCTTGCCGCCTTCCTGAAACTCGAATTATTTAGGGTATATACAGGCTTAAATATAAAGATAAATCGCCAGAAAGTGGCAGACGCTCCCGCCCAATACAAACCCGTGCCAAATCGCGTGATTATAGGGAATACGCTTGCAGGCATAGAAAATCACCCCCAGCGTGTACACCACGCCGCCGACTGCCAGCAGCGTCACACTCCCTGGCGCCAGCTTCATCACCATCTGATAAATCACCACCAGCGACAGCCAGCCCATCACCAGATAGGTAATCAATGACAGCACTTCAAAACGGTGGGCAAATGCCAGCTTGAAAATCACACCCAGCAGCGCCATTCCCCAGATAACGACCATCAGACCATGCGCCAGCGGTGAATCCAGCCCCACCAGCAAAAACGGCGTATAGGTTCCGGCAATCAATAGATAGATGGCACAGTGGTCGAATTTTTTCAGCCACGGCTTAATACGCTGAGACGGTATCGCGTGATACAGCGTCGACGCCAAAAATAGCAGGATAATACTGCCGCCATAGAGGCTGTAGCTGGTAATCGCCACGCTGCCGGCGTCATTGTTGACCGCCTGAACCAGCAATAAAACCAGACCCACAATCCCGAAAATCACACCGATTCCATGGCTTATGCTGTTCGCAATTTCCTCTGCCAGAGAGTAATCCGGCATCTGTGTATTTTTTGACATCAATAGATTCCACTGTATTCGGCAACAGTACACATTTCACAACATCATGCGCTGATGTTATCCGCCTTACCTTCCCCCGGTTTCATACAGGGGACGCAGACGCAGGTGTTTAACCTTTGAGCAGAGTAACTGAGAATAGTTTCAGTGTACACGTGTAAGCTAAAATAATTATCGTCCCACTTTCTCTCTGACTTAACGTGTAATCATGCATGTCAATCTCGGGCAACATCCCCTACAATGATCGGCCTCGATATCTCCCTGTTTTTTGAAGGGCTCTGCCGTTTTTACCGGTTATTCGCATCAACGGTCATCCGGTTCTGACGCTCACAGCGCCTTCCTGTAGTTTTCACTACATCACGTTTTCATTGCATGATTTTTACTGCATCGTTTTCACTGCAAGAGGTAAGCTTTTCATGTCATCTTCCCCATCCACTCTGAATTTCGGCTCCATGACCGATGTTTTCGGCTTTCTGATAGAAATCGATAAATTAAAAAGCGTGCAGCGCCGTAACAAAATCATCGGCAGCGAACGTCACGAAGACTCTGCCGAGCACAGCTGGCATTTCGCCGTCGCCGCGATGGCGCTAGCACCTTATGCGGGTGAAGGCGTGGATATTCAGCGCGTGATCCAAATGGCCCTGATTCACGACATCGTCGAAATCGATGCAGGCGATGTGATCGTTTACGATCTTTCCGCCCGTCTGGCGATTCACGATCAGGAAGTCGCTGCCGCCGCCCGCATTTTTGGCCTGTTGCCAGAGCCGCAGCGCCAGCAATTCCACGATCTGTGGGAAGAATACGAAGCCAATGAAACGCCCAGCGCCCAATTTGCTATGGTGCTCGACCGCGTCATGCCAATGCTGATGAATTTGTACAACGGCGGACAAAGCTGGGTAGAAAACGGCATTCGTCTGGAACAGGTTCTTGAACGCGCCGAGTTCATCGCCGATATCAACCCGGAACTGTGGCAATACCTGAAGCAGCATCTGGAAGAGGCAAAAGCCAAAGGGTGGTTGCTATAATTCGGTTTTCCCGCTAGCCGGGCATTCACGTCAGGAGAGGGTGATGTCTTTAAAAACAATCGCGAATAACCTGGGTTTGTCCGTAGCAGCGGTGAGCCGTGCTCTGAACGGTCATCGGGATATCTCCGACGCCACGCGCCAGCGTATTCAGGAAGAAGCAGAACGTATCGGCTATCGTCCCAATACCCACGCGCGCCGCCTGAAAATGGGCAAAAGCAACGCCGTCGGGCTGGTCTATCCCTACGCTTCTTCCCTGAGTAACGATGTCTTTTTTGAGATGATTGGTGCAATCAGTCGTAAGCTGGCACAGCATGAGGTCGATTTTCTCCTGCTGGCCGACGAGCAAGACGCCTGTCAGGGAGCCGCCCGCTTGATCGCCAGCCACCGTATTGATGCGCTGATTGTGGCGCATACGTGCGAACAGGACGAGCGACTGGCGCTACTGCAACGCCACAACGTGCCTTTTCTGGCGCTAGGGCGTAGCCAGCTTCCCCACCCTTACGCCTGGTTTGATTTTGACAACCGCGCTGGCATGGCGCTGGCGACCGAGCACCTGCTCGCACTCGGCCACCGTCGTATCGCCATGTTAAGTGAAGACCACCCGCAGGCGTTCATCATGCAGCGTCGTCAGGGCTATCGCGATGCGCTGCAACGCCACAACCTGCCGTTTCACGATGCCTATCTGCGCTGTGTCAGCCCCACGCGCCGTGCAGGATATCAGGCCATGTTCGACCTTCTGGCACTGCCTGAACCACCAACCGCGATGGTGATAGATGGCAATGTGCACGGCGACGGCGCCGTTGCCGCGTTACAGCAGGCAGGTCGGCTTTCTGGTTCTCACCCCATCGCTCTCGTGATGTACGATGGCCTGCCGCAGGACAGCCTGACCGACCTCAACGTGACGGCGATAGAACAGGCCACGCGCGAGCAGGTTGGTGAACAGATTGCCAGCATGACGCAGGCGCTCATCGCAGGCGAAGCCGTAGAAAATTTGCAGGTGCTATGGCAACCGACGTTACGCCCCGGGGAGACGAGCTTTCCTGCCTAATCTATTTCGCCCCCTTCCACCTTTTATAAAGGCATCAGTTGGTTTATTGGGGCCAGCCGCCAGCGAGATGTCCTTCACATCGTCATCGCTACCTTTTCCTCTTTCTTAACGATTATTTTAACAGAATCACATTTCTTAAACGTTTAAGTTGATGACTTAAACGTTTAAGTTTTCACTAAGAGACATTATTCGGATCGTAATTGGGAGCCTTCCTTATGGTGCGTGATCTTGTTCAATTAACCAGCGCGCAGTGCGATATCATCGTTCGCTGCGCTCCGGCAGCGGAAATTCTCTACTGGGGGCCACGGCTGCGCGGTTTCTCTCCAGAGGACATCGTTTCTCTGCAACGCCCCGTGGCGAATGGTCGTCTGGATGTGGATCTTCCTCTGACGCTGGCGATGGAATACGGACGTGGTCAGTTCGGTTCACCGGGTATTGAGGGGCATCGTTCAGGCTATGACGCCGCGCCGATCTTCACGACGACGCAGGTTGACGTTCAGGACAATACGCTCATCATTACAGCGGAAGATGCACAGGCCGGGCTGCGCCTGACCAGTGAGCTGCGTCTGGATCCGCAGACCGATGTGCTGCAACTGCGCCACACGCTACAAAATCTGCGTGCTGATGTCTGGCAAGTACAGCGCCTGGGCGTCACGCTCCCCGTCCCGGAACGGGCGAGCGACGTCATGGCGTTTCACGGCCGCTGGCTACGTGAGTTTCAGGCTCACCGTCTCACATTGCAGCACGGCGGTTTTATTCAGGAAAGCCGCCGGGGAAGAAGCTCCCACGAATATTTCCCCGCGTTTATCCTCGGTGAATCCGCGTTCAACGAGCAACATGGCTCAGTATGGGGCGTGCATTTAGGCTGGAGCGGCAACCATCGTCTGCGTGCCGATATTAAAACGGACGGACGCCGCGTCGTGCAGGCGGAAGCCCTGTATCTGCCGGGCGAAATCACGCTGGCACAGTCGGAATCCCTCACTACACCGTGGGTCTACGCAGCTTTCTCAGATAGCGGCTTGAACGGCATGAGCCAGCGCTATCACGCCTTCCTACGCCAGTCTCTGATCCAATTCTGCGGCGATAAGCCGCGTCCGGTGCACCTCAATACGTGGGAAGGGATCTATTTCGATCACGATCCAGAGTACATCATGCAGATGGCGAGCAAGGCCGCCGACGTCGGCGTGGAACGCTTTATTATCGATGACGGCTGGTTCCGTGGACGCCATCATGACCGAGCCGCACTCGGCGACTGGTATCTTGACGAAGAAAAATACCCGAACGGGCTAATGCCCGTCATCGAGCATGTCAAAGCACTGGGGATGGAGTTCGGCATTTGGGTCGAACCGGAGATGATCAACCCCGATTCTGATCTGTTCCGCGCCCATCCCGACTGGGTGCTGCAATTGCCCGGCTACGCACAGCCTACGGGACGCTACCAGTACGTGCTGAATTTAAATCAGCCCGACGCCTTCGCTTACCTGCTGGAGCGGCTGAGTTGGCTGCTGGGCGAGCACCCGGTCGATTATGTGAAATGGGATATGAACCGCGAGCTGGTGCAGCCCGGCCATGAAGGGCGTCTGGCCGCCGATGCGCAGACCCGACAGTTCTATCGTCTGCTCGATACCCTACGCCAGCGTTTCCCCCATGTTGAGTTTGAATCCTGCGCGTCCGGCGGCGGCCGTATCGACTACGGCGTGCTGGAGCGCACCCAGCGGTTCTGGGTGTCGGATAACAACGACGCGCTGGAGCGACAGACCATCCAGCGCGGCATGAGCTACTTCTTCCCGCCGGAGGTGATGGGACAACACATTGGGCATGCACGGTGCCACGCCACGTATCGGCGTCATACCATCGCCTTTCGCGGCCTGACCGCCCTGTTCGGTCACATGGGCATCGAACTGGATCCCGCGAAGGCCGATGACGACGAACTGGAAGGCTATCGCCACTACATCCAGTTGCATAAAACGCTGCGCCCACTGCTGCACAACGGCACCACCTGGCGAGTCGACATGCCGGACAACGCCACACAGGTCACCGGCGTGGTCAGCAACGATCGGCAGCACGCCGTTTTTCAGATTGCCCAGTTGCGTATGCCGAATTATTCGCTGGCGGGTACGCTACGCTTCCCCGGTCTGCGAACCGACACGCGTTACGAAGTCACACTGCTGGATGGCCCGGAAATCAAAACGGTGCGCGAAGGCGGCAGCACCATGCGCGAGCTCCCGCCTTGGTTACGTCAGCCGATAGTGGTTTCTGGCGATTGGCTAATGCAGGCTGGTCTTGCCCTTCCCGTCCTGACGCCGGAAACTGCCATTCTAGTCGCACTTTCTGCGGTGACGGATACCGCTGGCCGCTAGCCTTTTCCCGCCCCGTTGAGCCAGTATCAACGGGGCGAGATGCCCTTATTTCACATCCCGCAGCGCGGTTTTATCCACATAAGGCTTCATGATGCCATCCGCCTCTTTTTGTGCAGCGGCAGCGGCGTCATCAACCTTTTTCGCCGGATCGTTTAGCAGCGCCGCCAGCTGATTTTCCATCGCTTTACGCACCGCGACCGTCTCATAGGTTGCATACCACGGATGGGCATATTGCAGCTGTGACAGCGCAATCGCCGCACGCGGATCTTTCGCCAGATAATCCTTCATTTCCGGCAGATCGTAGGCCGCCATACGCGGCGCGAAATAGCCGGTAAAACGGCTCCAGTTGCCGCTGACTTCCGGGCTGACCAGATAGTTCATGAACTGCCAGGCCGCTTTCTTCTGCGCTTCGGAAATCCCTTTGAAACTCACCAGACTCGCCCCGCCGATGGTCACGCCGCGACGCTCTTTTTCCGGCATCATCGCCACACCCAACTGAAAATCTTTGGTATTTTCGCGCATAAAGCCCAACGCGCCGGTGCTCAGCATCGTCATACCCAGTTTGCCAGAGAAAAACGCGGCGCTGATCTGTTTGGAATTCAGCACGCCAGCCGGCATCACTTTGTCGCGGTACACCAAATCACGCCAGAACTGGAGCGCACCTTTGGTCGATGCCGTGTTGTAATAGACTTCGCCTGGGTAGTCGGCATTGTAATACGCCCCGCCGTTAGCACGCGTCAACGCAGACAGCATCCAGCCGCCGTAGTCATCATTCGTGGACGGAATCATGATGCCCCACTGTCCCTTCGCCGGATCGGTCAGCTTTTTCGCGACCGCAACCACCTCATCCCAGTTTTTCGGCGGTTCGTTAAAGCCGGCCTTCTTCAGCATGTCTTCGTTGTAATAGAGGATCGGCGTCGAGTTATGGAACGGGATCGCGTAAGTCACACCCATCACCTGTGCATTCTGGTGCAGCGCAGGCCAGAAGTTTTTAGTCAGGAAAGGCGTGGCTTTTTCGTTGCTGTATTTGAACAGCTCGTCCATCGGCAGGATTTCATCTTTGATGACCAGATCGGCGGTAAAGTTGGCCGACATAATCACCAGCGCTGGCGGATCGCCCGCTTTGGCGGCCGCTTCCGCTTTCACCTTGGTTGTGTCGTAATTGCCGGTGAAGATCCCACGCACTTCCACCTGATCCTGCGATTGGTTGTACTCCTTGATGATGCGCGTCATTTCCATCGTCAGCTTGCCATCAACCGGCGCAGGAAACATGAAATCGATACTCTCTTTCGCCAGCGCGGGGCCGGACATCAGCAAGGCTATCGCCAGCGCTATCATACGGGGCTTACGCATGTCTTTTCTCCTGGGATAAATTACGGGCGGTTTGCCCGGAAAACCAATGACAATCCTGCGGTGAAAAATGAAGCACAATGGGAGCGCCGACATCCGGTACGCCATCGCGATTTGGCCGACGGTAGCGAATATTTCCCAACGGCGTATCCACATGTATCAGATACTCCGCGCCAAACAGCTCCCGCTGCTTCACTGTTCCCGACAATGACAAGTCGCCGTCTGACGCGGCGTGTTCGGTAATATGCTCAGGACGAATCCCCAGTAGCACATCGGTTAATGAATGTGTTTCGTCACCGGCAGGCAGCGCCACAGGCAATGCCAGCAACATTGCGCGGCCATCTGTGCAGGGCAGCGTCACGAGATTCATCGCTGGCGTGCCGATAAACCCAGCGACAAAGACGTTAGCCGGATGCGAATACAGCTGCTCCGGTGTGCCGACCTGTTGCAAAACTCCGCGATCGAGCACGGCGATCCTGTCGGCCATCGTCATCGCCTCAATCTGATCGTGCGTGACGTAAACAGTGGTCGTTTTCAACTGCCGATGCAGATCCATAATGCCGTCCCGCACATCGCTGCGCAGACGGGCATCGAGATTCGATAGCGGCTCATCCATCAGAAATAAATGCGGATCGCGCACGATCGCCCGTGCCATTGCCACACGCTGCCGCTGGCCGCCGGACAGTTTTCCCGGTTTGCGTTTCAGTAGTGGCTCAAGCTGAAGCAGGCTGGCAACGCGCTGCACACGCTGTGGATAGTCCGCTTTCGGCTCACCGCGCATCCGCATCCCGAACGTGATGTTCTGCTCGACCGTCAGGTGTGGAAACAACGCATAGTTCTGGAAAATCATCGAGAAATTACGCTGCTTCGGGCTCCACGTCGTAATGTCGTCATCACCCAGAAGAATTTGCCCGTCACTCACCTCTTCCAGCCCGGCCAGCATGCGCAGCAGCGTACTTTTGCCACAGCCAGACGGCCCGACCAGCACCAGAAATTCGCCGTCAGCAATATCCAGCGACAGCGATGCCAGCGCCTGTGTATGCTCGAAGCGTTTGCTGATATTGCGTAACTGAATCACGGCCATTACGCATCCACCGGACAGCTGATTCGCGGATCGTAGAGGTAAGGCCCGGAGTTCGAGGCGATCGACTGGCTATAGCTCACTAGCCCGGTGACCGGCACATAGCGGTGCATCACCACGCTGGCAGGCTCCAGGTTGTAGTACGACGTATCGTCATAGTAGAAATACGGCACCTGATGGACGGTACCCGGCACCGTGGCAATAATCGCCTGCCGATGCTGCGTCATAATCAAACGGTGCGTATGGCCGCAGAAGATCCGCGTAAGCTGCGGGAAACGTTCGATCAGCGTCAGCAACTCGCCCCCATTTTCGCAGGCGATCCGATCCATGTGTGCCGATCCCAGTGGAAGCGGCGGATGGTGCATGAAGATCGCCGTTTCGCGCGTAGCGTGATCCTGCAATTGCTGCTCCAGCCAGCCCAGCGTGGACGGCGTCAGCCAGCCTTTCGCCTGCCCGGCCAGACTGGTGTCAATGAACAGCAGGCGCATCGGGAAATCATCTACCGCATAGCGGATGTTCTCGGGATCATCACCCAATTGCGGGCAAAGCGGACGCATCGCGTTGAGGAAATGCTGCTTGTCATCGTGATTACCCGGAATCACGTACATCGGGTAATCCAGCATCTGCAACACGCGCTGTGCCACCTGATACTCCTGCGGACTGCCACAGTTGACGATATCGCCGCTAATCACCACCGCGTCCGGCCGCTCGCTCAGCGCGTTTAACTGATTAATGACTTTGGCATTTTCCCCGTTAATATCAATAAATTCATAGAGCTTGCGCCCCTCACTGCGAAAATGCAGATCGGAAATCTGTGCCAGTAACATAACCACCACCTCATCGTTATTTCGCCCATTGGCGAACGCCGATCGTTTAAGGATCGAGATACACGGAGCGACCACGGGGCGAGGCATCCCTACGGGAACCTCATCCCCGCGTTTCTCCTAAAAATCAGGCTTAATTAACCCGCATTAACCCATTCGCGATTCACTTAATGCCCGAGAAGCCGAAACTGCTCAGGAACTGCTTCTGGAACACCACAAAAGCCACCATCAGCGGCAGGCACACCAGCAGCGTACCTGCGCAGATCAATCCCCACTGCCCGCCGGACTCCGCCCCCATAGCAAACGACACCAGCCCGATGGTCAGCACCTGTTTGTCCGGATCGTTGAGCACCATCAGCGGCCAGAGATATTCGTTCCAGTGGTAGGTAATGCTGACCGTGGCGAAAGCCAGGATCGACGGCCAGGTCATGGGGATCAGGACATGGAATACCACCTGCCACCAGCGACAGCCTTCCATCAACGCGGCTTCTTCGATCTCTTTGGCAATGTTGAGAAACGCCTGACGCATCAGAAACACCCCAAACGCCGAGGCGAAATACGGCATCATTACGCCGGTCAGGGTATTGAGCAGGCCGAGCTGTTTGAGCGTCATCATGTTTGGCACCATCATGACGACAGGCATGATCATCAGTTGAATCAGCAGCAGGTAGAACAGCAGCGTTTTGCCGCGAAATTCGTGGTAGGCAAAGATGTAGCCCGCCGTGGTGATCGTCACCAACTGCACCAGAAACGTGCCGACCGCAAAAATCAGCGTGTTGGTATAAAGCTGTAGCCAGTTGGCGCTGTCCCATGCGTCGCGGAAGTTATCCAGCGTGAGTGGGAAGCGCGGCAGCAGCGAGGCCATATCCACGCCAAAGCTGCTAGCGCTGACGGAAGAAGACAGCATCCAGATAAACGGGCTGACCCACAGTAACGCAGCGCAAATCAGCAGCAGCGGCAGCGTGAATCGCGTCGTGATGCGAAGCGGGTTGGTCACACTTCGGTTTTCAACGTGCTGACTTTTCATGCTCCGAACGTCAACGATCTGATTTTCAGCGCTCATAGTGTGCCCCCTTCTCCAGCACTTTCAGATTCATAATGGAAAAGGCGAACAGCATCGCCAGCGTCAGGAAGGTAGCCGCAGAGGCTTTGCCCAGATCGTGCGTATCATTCGCCAGATCCTGGATGTAATAGAGCAGCACGGTTGTGGCGTTATTCGGTCCGCCGCGCGTCATCACGGCAACATGGTCGATCTGGGTAATGGCGTAGATAAAAGCGATGGTGACGACGAAAGCGATGGTTGGCCGCAATAGCGGCAGCGTGACGTAGAAAAACACCTGACGCCGTGAAGCCCCTTCCATCAGCGCCGCCTCGCGTGCGGAAGCCGAAACGGCTTGCAGACCGGCGAGAAAAAACAGCATGTAGTAACCGGCGAATTTCCAGATACCGATGACGCTTACCGCCACCAACGCGCTGTCGCTCATACCGAGGTAGTTGTTATTCATCGGGCCGAACACTTTCGCCAGATAGTAATCCAGCAGCCCCAACCCCGGCATAAAGATGAACAGCCATAGCGTCGCGGCGCTCACCAGCGGAATAATCATCGGAAAGAAGAAAGCGGTACGCAGCCAGCGGTTAACACGCGTGTTTTCCCACAGCAGTACCGCCAGCAACAGCGCCAGCAGCACGCCGGGTACCACCGTCATCAGGATATACAGCACGTTGTTCAGCAAGGCCTGCCAGAACACCGCGTCCTGCACCAAACGCACAAAATTATCCATCCCGACGAACAGTGGCGCATCGGCATTAAGCCGAGTGTCATACAGGCTGTCGATGACCGAACGCAGCAGGGGGAAATAAGTGAAGGCAAGCAAAAAAACCAGCGTCGGCAACAACACAAGATAGGGAAAGCATTTTGCACGCATAACTCAAAGGCCGCTCAGTGTGAAACACAGAGGCCTTACCCTAGAACGCTAGCGTGTCACTGGGGCGTCAGTTTAATGACAGTTTGTTTTCGAAAGTAAATAATTCGCTGACTAAGTTGAGGGGTTAAATATGAGCACACAATGAGCTAGCGCCCTACGAGCTGCAAAGCAGCCAATGCTATAATTTGAAAACCATATCTATACAGCGCATCTCACTCCCAGTAAGAGTGGATTTATATAAGCTTTCCTGCTGAAACAAGAAACCATGCTTTTGATAGAAAGAGTGAGCATTAGGGGTTGAGGATAATGTTAATTGCTCATAACCACGTTCGCGTGCTTCATGCTTTATAGCGTCAAGAATCATTCCACCCAATCCTCTCCCAACATATTCAGGCAAGGTAAAAATAGCCTCCACACTGCGACAAGAAATATCAAGAAAGCCCGTAGCAACCGGCCTGTTATCTAAATCTACAACAACAAAAAAAGGGTTAGTAGCAATAGCGCGCCTGTATCCCTCCGGCATAGATTCTGGCGTCCATGCAGCAATGACTGCCGCTTCATAGCTGCTCTTGCATCCATGGCGAATAGCCTGATTCCTGATCTCCCAACATTCTTCTGCTTCATCAGGTTCTGCAAGTCTGACTTTCATCTTTTCTCCATTTTGGGCTATCCCTATCCCCTGCGTATGCCTAACTGATTAGGTGATACAAGGCGGTATCTGAAAACTATCGTTAATGCGATAACTCAGTGTCCGCCTATCACTGGCAGTAACAATATCAACGATCGCAGTTAATTACGCATAATCGCTCATCGGCACACACGAACAGAACAGGTTACGATCGCCGTAAACATCATCCAGACGCTTCACGCTCGGCCAGTATTTGTGCTCGCTGCCTGCCGGGAATACCGCCAGTTCGCGGCTATAGGGGTGTGTCCAGTCCGCCACCAGCTCCGCCTGCGTGTGCGGTGCGTTCACCAACGGGTTGTCGTCCAACGGCCATTCACCCTGCGCAACGCGGTTGATTTCGGCACGGATCGCCAGCATCGCGTCAACAAAGCGATCGATCTCGACCTGACTCTCCGATTCCGTTGGCTCCACCATCAGCGTGCCCGCGACCGGGAACGACATGGTCGGCGCGTGGAAACCGTAGTCGATCAGCCGCTTGGCGATATCCATCTCGCTAATGCCGGTACTCTCTTTGAGCGGACGAATATCCAGAATGCACTCGTGCGCCACACGACCGTCACGGCCGGTGTAAAGCACCGGATAAGCCTGCTGCAAGCGCGTCGCGATGTAGTTGGCGTTCAGGATCGCCATCTGGCTGGCCTGCTTCAGCCCTTCCGCGCCCATCATACGGATATACATCCAGCTAATCGGCAGAATGGAGGCACTGCCGAACGGTGCCGCAGAGACTGCGCCCTGCTCCGTTAACACACCCTCGATTTTTACCACCTGATGCCCTGGCACAAACGGTGCCAGATGCGCTTTCACGCCAATCGGCCCCATGCCCGGTCCGCCGCCGCCGTGCGGAATACAGAAGGTTTTATGCAGGTTCAGATGCGATACGTCTGCACCAATGTAGCCCGGCGTCGTGATGCCGACCTGCGCATTCATGTTCGCGCCGTCCAGATACACCTGACCGCCATATTGATGCACGATCTGGCACACTTCGCGGATCGTCTCTTCATAGACGCCGTGAGTGGATGGATAGGTTACCATGATGCAGGAAAGCTGTTCGCCCGCCGCCTGCGCTTTCTCACGCAGATCGTGCAGATCGATATTGCCCTGCTTGTCACAGGCGACCACCACCACGTCCATCCCCGCCATCTGCGCCGATGCTGGGTTCGTACCGTGGGCAGAGCTAGGAATCAGACAGAGATGACGGCCTGCTTCATTGCGGCTTTCATGATAGCGACGGATCGCCAGCAGCCCCGCGTATTCGCCCTGCGCACCCGAATTGGGCTGCATGCAAATCGCGTCATAGCCCGTCAGTTGAACCAACCAGCCCGATAGCTGTTCGATCATCTGACGATAGCCCAGCGCCTGTTCCGGCGGGCAGAACGGATGCAGTTCGGCAAACTCCGGCCAGGTAATCGGCAGCATTTCCGCCGCCGCGTTGAGCTTCATGGTGCAGGAACCGAGCGGGATCATCGCCTGATTCAGCGCCAGATCCTTACGCGCCAGACGATGCAGGTAACGCATCATCTCGGTTTCGCTGTGATAATGGTTGAAAACCGGATGCGACAGGATCGCATCCTGACGCAGGAGCCCGGCAGGGATCGTCGCAGCTTGCTGGCTAATGGCCGCATCAAGCGCCTCAATATTCAACCCGTGATCGTCACCTAACAGCACCGCAAACAGCGCCAGCACGTCTTCACGCGTGGTCGCTTCATCCAGCGTGATGCCAACGGCGCT
This sequence comes from Pectobacterium sp. 1950-15, assembly GCF_037136835.1. Taxonomy (NCBI): domain Bacteria; kingdom Pseudomonadati; phylum Pseudomonadota; class Gammaproteobacteria; order Enterobacterales; family Pectobacteriaceae; genus Pectobacterium; species Pectobacterium sp. 1950-15. The sequence continues at coordinate 451,734 of NZ_JBBBQR010000001.1, forward strand.
TGCCAAATCGCTGCGCAGGTTGATGCCAAAGCTTAATGCCCGACTCAGTACCGCGTCTTTGTCCGCGACTTCGATAGTCAGCGTGTCGAACCAGCTGCGATGGCGCAGCAGCAGCCCGCCCTGCGTTAATCCCGCCGCCAGAATATCGGTCAGACGGTGGATGCGCCCTGCGATACGTTTGAGCCCTTCCGGCCCGTGGAATACCGCATACATCCCGGCAATGTTGGCCAGCAACACCTGCGAGGTACAAATGTTGGAGTTCGCCTTCTCACGGCGAATGTGCTGCTCACGCGTTTGCATCGCCATACGCAGCGCAGTGTTGCCTGCTGCATCGCGCGACACGCCGATGATACGTCCCGGCATCGCACGTTTATGCTCATCACGGCAGGCAAAAAACGCCGCGTGCGGTCCGCCGTAGCCCATCGGCACGCCGAAGCGCTGTGCGGAACCGAAGACGATATCCGCGCCCTGTTTGCCCGGTGCGGTCAGCAGCACCAGCGCCATGATGTCCGACGCCACGCAGCTGACAACCTTACGCGCTTTCAGTGCGGCCATCAGGTCGCTGTAATCGTGCAGTTCGCCCGTCGTCCCTACCTGTTGCAGCAGTACGCCAAATACCGCATCGTCTTTCAGCGCCTCTTCCACCTTACCGACGACAATCTCAAAACCGAAGGTTTCCGCACGGGTACGCACCACGTCCAGCGTTTGCGGATGCACATCGTCGGCGACGAAGAAACGCTCAGCCTGTTTGAGTTTGCTGATACGTTTTGCCATCGCCATCGCTTCCGCCGCTGCGGTCGCTTCATCCAGCAACGAGGCGGAAGCCAAGTCCAGACCGGTTAAATCCTGTGTGACCTGCTGGAAATTCAGCAGCGCTTCAAGACGTCCCTGAGAGACTTCCGGCTGATACGGCGTATAGGCGGTGTACCAACCTGGGTTTTCCAGCAGGTTGCGTAAAATCACCGGCGGCATCAGCACTGTGCTGTAGCCCATACCGATGTAGCTTTTATAACGTTGATTGCGTCCTGCAATGGCCTTCAGCTCAGCTAACGCTTCATGTTCCGTCACTGCCTCTCCCACCGCTGGCGGGCTGGGCAATTGAATGTCCACCGGGACAATCTGGCGGATCAGCGCATCCAGCGACGTCGCGCCCACCACCGACAACATGTGCTGTTGTTGGCTGACGGAAGGACCGATATGGCGCTCGATAAACGCGCCGTCATGTTCGAGTTGACTGAGTGTCTGGGTCATTACAGTAATTTCCTGCATTAATCGTGCTTGCATCAATCATGATCGCTGCCGCGCTGAAAGACGACGCGGGCGAATAAAACAAAACGCCCCCGGTTCAGCAAAACCGGGGGCGCAATAACTACTCGTCTTCTTCTAGCGACGCCTGATAGGCTTCGGCATCAAGCAGTTCGTCCAAATCAGATTCATCAGAAATTCTGATGCGGAACAGCCAGCCATCCGCATATGGCGCGCTGTTGACCAGCTCAGGGGAGCTTTCCAGATCGTCGTTGACTTCGACGATCTCACCGCTGATGGGCGCATAAATATCCGACGCCGCTTTTACCGATTCCGCCACCGCGCAGTCATCGCCTGCGGCGACTACCGTGCCTACTTCCGGTAAATCGATAAAGACCATGTCACCCAGAAGCTCCTGCGCGTGTTCGGTAATGCCCACGCTGTAGATACCGTCGCCCTCGTGCAGCACCCATTCGTGCGACGCAGTGTATTTTAATTCTACTGGTACATTGCTCATTGCATCCCCTTTCCTAAAGTCGTTAATCCCGTGCGCTTATCTTTACAGGCAAGCCGCTATTAATACTGAACGATGGCTTTTCCGGCGCGAACAAAGCCGGGCTTGGTCACATGGACGGGCAGTTCGCGGTTACGAATCTGCACAATCGCCTGTTCACCAATCCCCACCGGAACACGCGCCAGCGCAATGCTCACGCCAAGCGTTGGCGAGAACGATCCGCTGGTGATGACACCTTCGCGCATCACGCCATCACTATCAGTAAAGCGCACAGGTAAATCATTGCGCAATACGCCTTTTTCAGTCAGCACCAAACCAACCAGTTGATCGGTTCCTTTTTCACGCTGATGCGTTAAAGCTTCACGCCCGATAAACTGGCGATCCTCCGGCTGCCAGGCGATCGTCCAGCCCATGTTGGCCGCCAGCGGCGAAACGCCTTCGTCCATATCCTGACCGTACAGATTCATTCCCGCTTCCAGACGCAGCGTATCGCGTGCACCCAATCCGCATGGCTTCACGCCCGCGGCCAGCAGTTGCTGCCAGAAATCGACCACTTGTTCATTCGGCAACGCGATTTCATAACCCGCTTCGCCCGTATAACCCGTCGTAGCGACGAAGAAATCGCCCGCCTGCTTGCCAAAAAACGGCTTCATACTGGCAACAGCAGTCACATCGGCATCACTCAGGCCTTTTGCCTTCAGGATTGCTTGCACTTTTTCCTGCGCCTGCGGACCTTGTACCGCGACCAGCGCCAGATCCTCACGCTCACGGATTTCGATACCAAAAGGGGCTACGTGCTGTTCAATCCAGGCGAGATCTTTTTCGCGGGTCGCAGAGTTCACGACCAGCCGGAAATAATCTTCCGTGAGAAAATAAACGATCAGATCGTCGATAACGCCACCGGAGGCATTCAGCATGCCGGTATACAGCGCTTTGCCCGGTTGCGTGAGTTTAGCGACATCATTCGCCAGCAGATAACGCAGGAATTCACGCGTTCTCACACCATGCAGATCGACGATAGTCATGTGGGAAACGTCAAAAATGCCAGCTTCCTGACGCACAATATGGTGTTCATCCAGTTGAGAACCGTAATGCAGCGGCATCATCCAGCCGTGAAAATCCACCATTTTGGCGCCATCGGCCAGATGTTGTTGGTACAACGGGGTCTGCTTTGCCATTCTTCATCCCTCTTCAGCGCATGGCGTTCAGGCGATAAAACACACTGCGCAAACGATATCTTCTGACTGAACTTACCACCGAAACGCAGGTTAAACCACACTCTCAGGCATAAGATAAATTATATATAATGTGAAGAAAGTCGAATCATCCACAAAAAACAAAGCAGCGTAAAATTCTCAAAAATAGAAAAAAATAAGCATATAATTTATTTAAACCAGCAACATTCACAGATTAATGGCATTAAAGCTGGATAACTTAGGTGATGCCCCCCAAATGAGAACACCATTCAAATTAGATAATCTAATGGTAAAAACAGCGCTAAATTAGATTTTTTCAATCAAAATCCACAACGGATCCCAGCCTTACTCTCTTCCTTATGCCGCCATCATCACGATTCTGTGAACCGCCTCTCAGGTCTCTTTTCTATGTGGCAGCACGCGCCAAAAGATCAAATTCGTCTGAAACGAATTTGATCAGCCAACGCACAGGTAACGTGAAGTATGACGAGGGTTAAGGTGTAAAAATATCGTCAGGCAGTATTACATTAATAATTACATGAAGTATTCATATTAATGAAAATGACGATCGAGATAATAGATTGGATTGTAAAATTAAAGCTGCTATTTATTAGCAAGCCAAGAAAATACCGTTAATAGAACCTGACGGCTAATTGCATAAACTCAGATGCTCATCTAGATTTTAAATGTGTTTCTCCCTGTTAAAATCATATAGGATAAAAGCTATGCACAAAAACATTAATACATTATTGCAACGTTCTATTGCTGCATCGGCATTTCTATTTTTGACATTTACTGCCGACAACGCATTCGCGGTAGATGTCAAAGGAAAATTCACCAAAGGTGGCGTCGATTTCACTTACGCAGAGCAAAAATATGGTTCTGGTGCAGGAAATCGCGGAATTCGTATCATGGCAGCTAAGCGTGATCAAACCTACAAATTCAGCCCTAACCCGCATGATGACCCTTGGTATAATAAAAACCAAGAAAAGTTTTACCGAACTGCGGCTGAAGCGTTAGCTGATAGTTATTTAGCATCGCCACAGAAAATTTTCCCACGATATGGATTCAAATCGACAATTAACAATATTGAGTACACTTACGGAGAAAGGTAGTACGCTATTTAATAACTATTGAATGAGTTTTTTTCATAAAATACAGAAAAATGTTAGTCCTTAACATGAATACTTTCCTGGATGTTACACTTTTACTGTCTGTCCAGATTCCTCTGGGCAGACAGTGTAAGTAATATTAATAGATACCTGCGTGCAGGCGCGATTCTGACATATCAAATCAGCACGCTAATATTCAGATTCTCCATCAGCCAGTGGTTATCGGAATAATCAACCGGGATCGCAATCACCGCCGGGCCGTCAACGTCCATCGCCTGACGGAGTTTGCTGACCAGTTCATCCGCGGATTCAACCGCAAACCCTCTTGCGCCAAACGCTTTCGCATACGCTTTGAAGTCAATTGGCCCAAATGTCACGCCAGCCGGACGATGGTATTTATGGATTTGCTGGATTTCCACCATGTTATAGCCGTTATCCACCCAGATGATATGCAGGAGATTGCTTTTCAGGCGCACCGCCGTTTCCAGCTCCATACTGGATTGCATAAACCCACCGTCTCCGGAAACGGACACCACTTTTTTTCCGGGCTGCACCAGTGATGCGGCTATCGCCCAAGGTAATGCCACCCCCATGGTCTGCTGGCCGTTGGTCATCAGAATCTGCCGCGCCCGGAAGCTATACAGGTAACGCGCCAGCCAGATGTGGAAACTCCCCATGTCCACACACAGCGTGACATCTTCATTCACAATATCCTGCATCGCCCGCACCAGACGCAGCGGGTGAATCGCAAATCCTGCCATGTTGATGGCGCGCGTACTGAGATCGTGGCGCTGACGCTGGCGATCCTGCAACACGGCCTGCGTGCCCGCCGATAAGATCACTGGCTCGCTGATACACGCATTCAACGTATCAACCGTCATCGCGATATTCCCGAGCAGCTCGATATCAGGGTGATAGGCGCTGTCGATCTCAGCCCGCAGCACATCAATGTGGATCAGCGTTGCTTTGCCGCTATTCCATAACACCGGATCGTACTCAATCGGGCTGTAACCGACGGTAACGATCACGTCTGCCTGTTGCAGCAGCTTATCCCCGGCCTGATTGTTGAACAATCCAACGCGTCCGGCAAAGTGATCGAACTGCTGCTGGTCTATCACGCCAGCAGCCTGATACGTGCTGGTAACCGGCAGTTGGCTGCGGTGTAAAAAACGACGCAGCGCTTGTGCATTTTCCTGTTGGCTGGCCATTAATCCGAGCAGTAACACCGGATTTTTAGCCTGCCGCAGCCGTTTGGCCGCCTCGGCAACGTCACTATGCGGCGCACCGTTTAACAGCGGTAAATGCGGGCAAGCCAGTACTGGGCTACTAACCGGCTCATTGACGATATCCTGCGGCAGGCTAACAAATGCCGCCCCCGGACGGCCGCTTTCCGCTGCCCGGAAAGCATTCGCCAGCACTTCAGAGATCGCACTGGATGCCGTGATTTCCGCACTGAATTTACTGACTGGCTGAAACAGGCTAACGGTGTCCAGGCTCTGGTGTGTCAGCTTGAGTTTATCCGCCCGCTTAACCGCCCCGCCCAATGCCACAACCGCATCACCTTCTGCGGTTGCCGTGGCCAGCCCGGTGACCAGGTTGGAACAGCCGGGGCCGGATGTCACCAGCGTCACACCCGCTTTTCCCGTGAGACGGCCTATCGCTGCCGCCATAAACGCGCCGTTCGCCTCATGACGTACCGGGATCGTTTGAATTGTCGAGTCTTCCAGCTCATCAAACACGCGATCGATTTTAGCGCCGGGAATACCAAAAATATGCTTTACGCCCTGCGCTTCCAGGTGTTTTACAATCAGCTCGGCTCCGCAACTCCAGCTCTGCTGTTCGGTGGACTTTTCCATGACATGACTCCGATGAAATGACTAGCTCTCTACTGACTTGATGACGCTATTGAGGTTTTCTGAAGACAGATCGGCATTGAGAAATTCCCGATCCTGAGGCAGATCGATGATCAGTTTGGCAACCACACCAAACGTTAGCGTGCCGTGTTCGACGTCATAATTCAGAATATGGCCGCCGCCCTGGCGATCGTCAGTAATGAAATGTTCGTGGTAACCCGCGACATTAATTCCCTGAGTGTAAGCTGGACTACGAAAACCAATAACGCTGCCGTTACGGTGCTCAAAATGAAATGTCGGTTGTCCTTCAACCGCTTCCTGCATCGGCTTATAAGGCCGGCACTGCCGGGGGACGGTACGGGTTTCAACACAGCGAAAATTCCCGTCAATCCGCAGCGCGCAGAATAAATTATCCGTTCCCACAATCTCATCGATCTGGCGATGCACGTCTTCACGCGAGGTCCAGCGATCAAAACGGATCGTTTCCGTCGGGCGAAAGAACGTCATTACGGCGAACGGCGTTTTCTGCTCCGGCTTTGCCGCTCGCGCGCTGCCATCGGATAACAGCTGGAAAATCTGGCTATTTAACGCAACCAGTTCCCCATCCAAACTATTAAATGTTCCTAATCCAAAGTCACCGTGTTCCAGTAATTCAGCCATCGTTCGGCTACCTTCGTATACGCCATTTATTAGCCCACTCATTAATGAGGTCTGATAAATAACGCTGTCTGCATGCTGCTGGCGAAAATCATAAGCATAGCTAGCAAAGGCTTCCTCACAGGATTGTTCACTGACATTCGTTTTCATACGTTCCTTCTCACCGCACCAATTACTTAAACATTACTAATATTTAGATAAAGATTGACGCGGGAGAGAACAAAATTCCAATATGCAATTAAGGCTATTTCAAGATCGGAAACATATGGAGTTACGTAAATGGAGCTACGTTATCTGCGCTATTTTGTCGCCGTTGCCCAAGCGCGGCATTTCACGCGTGCGGCAGAAAATCTGGGGATGTCACAGCCGCCTCTCAGCCAGCAAATCAAGAAATTCGAGCAGGAGATCGGGACACCGCTGTTCAAGCGACTGACGCGCGGCGTAGAAATGACGGAAGCGGGACAAGCGCTGTATGAGGATGCTCGTCAGATTTTGCAGTTGACCGATTCGGCCATCGCACGGACAAGAAGCATTGCGCGGGGTGAGAAAGGTAGCCTGAACGTGGGCTTCTCACCGTCGGCCATGTTCCACCCGACGGTGCTTGCCCTGCTGCATCGTTACTGTCAGCAGTATCCGCATGTCCAACCGCTACCGAGGGAAGAAAATCCGGCAACGCTCATTGCTGCGCTACAAGAACGCAATATCGATATCGCATTTCTGCGTTTACCTTGCGATCTCAGTGATGAGATTAACGGAGAAATTTTGGCTGAGGAGCCGATGAAACTGGTGTTGCCCGCAGGGCATGCGCTTAGCCATAAAGCGCAGGTTTCGCTCAGCGAGTTGCGTCAGGAGCCGCTGATTATTTTCCCACGCGAGGTGTGTCCGGGGCTACACGATATGATTATCCGCACCTGCTATCTGTCAGGCTATGGCCCCAGACCCAGCCCCTTTGCCCCGCAGCTTACGGCGACGATCGGGATGGTCGCGGCGGGCTTCGGCATTACTCTGGTGCCGGAATCACTCGCCTGTATTAAGGCCGATAACGTGACCTATCACGATATCGGCATGCCTGAAATCCATACACAAATTGCGGCTATCTGGCGCAAACATGAACGATCGCCCGTTATCGTGAATATGATCCACCTGATACGCCAGCATCTGAGTGGCCAGCATCCCGATTAACCCCGTGATAGAGAAAATTCCGGCCATCTGCTCGTCAAAAAGCTAGTAATTGATATAAATTCTTATATGATATTAGTTATCATTATCACTTTTTGACGGGTGGAAAAATGCTAACAGCAATGATCACAGCCTGCGGGCTATGGGGTGTGAGCTGGTGTATGGGGAAGCATCTGTCCAGTGCCTGGGGCGTGCTGTTGCCTTGTGCCATCATGCCACTACTGGCGCTGCTCAATCTGAACCTGACGCACCTAAAAGTGATTATCGCCATCGCCCTGCTGGCGACGCTTGTCATGCTGTTCCATCAACGCTTACGCCACTATTTACTGCTGCCGTCCTGTGTTGCGTTGGCTGGTGGCTTAGCGGCGCTGTCCGTCACGTTTAACCTGACAACACTGTAAATAAACGTGGATAAGTCAGTGTGAAATAGTACACAAAACCAGAATCGCAAATAAACGCGGGAAACGGTATAACCAGAAATGGGATACAATAGAATAAACAGAGAGGAAAATCAGGAAGATACAGAATAAATCTGTGGTGCGAAGAGAGGGACTTGAACCCTCACGTCCGTAAGGACACTAACACCTGAAGCTAGCGCGTCTACCAATTCCGCCACCTTCGCACTGAGAACGTTGTTTGTCTTATGCAGTAAGACTGCTTTATGCGGAAAATCAGCTTTATGCGTTAAAGCTATCATGACATGGTGCGAAGAGAGGGACTTGAACCCTCACGTCCGTAAGAACACTAACACCTGAAGCTAGCGCGTCTACCAATTCCGCCACCTTCGCAATTCTGCCATGCTGCTCATGCAATACTGATTTACTGCTTCGGTTCGACAAACGAAAACCATCGTAGTGATGTTGGTGCGAAGAGAGGGACTTGAACCCTCACGTCCGTAAGAACACTAACACCTGAAGCTAGCGCGTCTACCAATTCCGCCACCTTCGCAACACTGCTTTACGCAATATCACTACGGGGGCGAATTCTAGAGGTTTTCACGTTCACGTCAATGATTATTTCCTCTGGAATGCGGGGTTTGCTGCAAAAATCATCATCTCGCTGCGGCGCTGTGCGTAAAGAGTTCATCGAGCCATTCTATAAACACCCGAATCCGCGGTGCGAGAAAACGGCCAGGTGCATACATCACATAAAGCGGCATCGCAGGCGGCGGTATTTCCGGCAGGATCTCTACCAGTTCCCCGCTTTCCAGAAATGGGCGTAAACCGCGACGCGGCGCCTGAATAATCCCCAGTCCGGCACGGGCGCTGGCAATGTAGGCATCGGTGCCGTTGACCTGCAACGTACCGGGCAACATACGCGTAATGCACTCATCGCCCAGCATAAATTCCAGCGGATAATGGTGTTCAGTACGCAGAGAGAAATAGCCGACCATATGATGCCCCGACAGGTCATCAAGCGAACGCGGCACGCCGTAGCGCGCCAGATAATCGGCCGACGCACAGGTAATCTGCGGCATTGACGGCAAATGGCGGGTCGCCAGCGTCTCGTCGTCCGTCTGCCAGGCGCGCAGCACACAGTCGACGCCTTCACGCAGCACATTAATCGCCGCATCGTTGGCGCTTAGCATCAACGTCACCTGCGGATAACGCGCATAAAAATCCCCCAGCGCCGGAACGACGATCTCTCGCGCCAGCGAGTGCGGCATATCCACCCGCACTTTACCAACGGGCTGCTGTTTTTGCTGCGTGAATAGCGTGTCGATCTCTTCAATTTCCGCAAGCAATTGCAGGCAGCGTTCATAATAAACGCGTCCTTCATCGGTGATCTGTACTTGACGAGTCGTGCGTTGTAGCAAACGTACTCCCAGCCGCCCTTCAAGCTGTTTGATCGTGTTGCTCACCGTTGCACGCGGTAGCGCCAGCCGTTCCGCCGCACGGCTGAAGCTACCCAGTTCGACAATACGCACAAAAACCCGCATCGCCTGAATATGATCCATCACCGCCACCATTGTTGGTTATTTTTGAATAGTGTTGCATAAAAAGCGGTATTTATCTTTTTTAGATAAACAACCAGACTGCTTTCACTGCCAACGAAATGAGGAAGATGACAATGCAACAGCGCAAATTAGGCACGAATGGTCCACAGGTTTCGGCTATTGGGCTAGGCTGCATGGGGATGAGCGATTTCTACTCCACCGCGCAGGATGAGAAAGAATCCATCGCCACGTTGCATCGCGCACTGGAGCTGGGCGTCACGCTGCTGGATACCGCCGATATGTACGGCCCACACACCAATGAGTTACTGCTCGGCAAAGCGATAAAAGGCAAGCGTGAGCAGGTCTTTCTGGCAACCAAATTCGGCATCATCCGTGACCCCGCAAACCCCAACGCACGCGGCATCTGCGGTAAACCGGACTACATCCGCCGTTCGGTGGAAGGCAGCCTGACGCGCCTCGGTACAGACGTTATCGATCTTTACTATCAGCACCGCATTGATCCAGCCGTTCCCATTGAAGAGACGGTCGGCACGCTGGCCGAGCTGGTTCAGGAAGGCAAGATTCGCTACATCGGCCTGAGTGAAGCCTCCGTCACCACGCTGGAACGCGCGCATCGCGTGCATCCTATTACGGCGTTACAGAGCGAATACTCACTGTGGACCCGCGATATGGAAGCCGAGATTCTGCCCACCTGTGAGCGTCTGGGGATCGGGTTTGTGCCTTACAGTCCGCTGGGCCGTGGTTTCCTGACCGGTGCGATTCGCAGCCCGGACGATCTGGCCGCCGACGATTTCCGTCGCACCAATCCACGTTTCTCGGGGGAAAACTTCGACAAGAATCTGCTGCTGGTAGAGAAAATTAACCAACTGGCGCAGGAAAAACAGGTTACACCTTCACAGCTAGCGCTGGCGTGGGTATTAGCACAGGGTGAGCATATCGTGCCGATTCCAGGCACCAAACGCCGCCGCTATCTGGAAGAGAACGTCGCGGCGCTGGAGGTCACACTGACGCAAGAGGAACTGGCCGCCATTAATGCCATCTTCCCGCCCGATGCCGCAGCGGGTGAGCGCTACGGCAAGGAGAGTATGGCAGCCCTTAATCAGTAGTTGGGATTACCGACGACCTTTACTGCCTGTGCGCGGCGGACGACCAACAGTGGCCTGGTACACCTTGAAGCGCCCGGTCTGCGCCAGCACTTCATGGCTACCGAATGCGGCATCTAACAGCGCGGGATACGGCAGGAAGGCGTTCGCAACGATGCGTAGCTGCCCGCCAACCGGCAGATGGGTTACCGCGCCACGAATCAGCATTTCCGCGGCTTGCAGACTGGTCTGTAAGCCGTCGTGGAACGGCGGATTGGAGACGATCATATCGAAGCGGCCATTAATGTCGGAATAGACGTTGCTCGCAATCACCTCGCCTTCCAACGCATTCGCCGCCAGCGTAGCTTTGCTGGACTCCACCGCCGCCGCGCTGACATCGCTCAGCGTCAGACGGATTTTCGGCGACTGTTTCGCCAGTACCGATGCCAGCACGCCCGCCCCGCAGGCGATATCCAGCACTTTACCTTTCATATGCGGTTCAAACGTAGACAGCAGCAGTCGGCTACCCGGATCCAGATCATCACGGCTGAAAACGCCCGGAAGCGTTTTGACGGTCACACCGTCCGTCACATACTCGTCCCACCAGTCATCCAGCGTGAAGCTGGCCTGCTTATCAATCCGACCGTGGTAAAGCCCACAGCGGCGCGCGCTGTCGATTTTCACCAGCTCAACGAAATCAGACAGCACGGTTTCGGCGCTGCGCACACCGCTGCGGTTTTCCCCAACTACGAAGATCTCCGCGCCAACCGGCAGCAGGGACAGCAGATTGCGCAGTTGGAATTCCGCTTCCTGTTTACTTTTCGGCCAGTAATAAATCAGCGTGTCGCTATCCGCCACCAGCGCCGCATCCGCCACCAGACCGAATTGCGCATTCTCGCCAAGCGGCTTTGTCATCTGCTGCCAGTGGTGATATTGGTTGCAGTGGACACGCACTGACGCCGCCTCAAATTGCGCAGGCAGGGTATCCTGCAAATCACCGGCAAACAGAACGCGGCGTGAGAGAAATTCATCGCTATGGCGCAGTATAACTTCACTGGCGGGGGTTAATGCGGACATCAGGCTACGGCTCCTTAATCATTGAGCGGGGGATTATATACGCTTCGTCCCCGAAGTTGCAGCGCGCAGAGGAAATAACCACGCCGACGTTGGCGCAGCCTGACGGGGTTTGTTAGCATAGGCACGAATCATTTTCTCGCCCGCCAGACAGGACAACGCATGGAATCAAGACGTGACAGGCTGCTACAGCAACTGGGGATTACGCAGTGGACGCTGCGTCGCCCGACGGTGCTGCAAGGCGAAATCGCCGTCAGTCTGCCCGCACAGGTGCGTCTGGTGATCGTCTCCGCCGAGCCGCTGGCCGATGATGAACCGCTACTGGCCGATGTCCTGCACAGTCTGGCGCTGACGCCCGCACAAGCCTATCGCCTGACGCCGCAGCAGATCGAGATGCTGCCCGCCGACGTACGCTGCCATAGCTGGCGGTTGGGTATTGAGGAGCCGATTGCGCTACAAGGCGTTCAGCTTTCCAGCCCTCTGCTTTCCGAACTTTATCAAAATGCCGACGCCAAACGGGCGCTGTGGCAACAGATCTGTGAACATGAACACGATATCTTCTCTGACGCCAGTTGACCTGGCGCAAGCCTTTAAAATAGAACAGGCTAGCCATGCCTTCCCGTGGACGGAAAAAACGTTTGTCAGCAATCAGGGGGAACGTTATTTCAACATCAAACTGAGCCATGACGGTCAGCTTGCCGCTTACGCCATCACCCAGGTTGTGCTGGACGAAGCGACGCTGTTCAACATCGCCGTGCACCCCGACTACCAGCGTCAGGGCTTGGGTCGCCAACTGTTGGAACATCTGATCGACGAAATGGAGCGACGCGGTATTCTGACGCTGTGGCTGGAAGTCCGCGAATCAAACGCACGCGCCATCGCGCTGTATGAAAGTCTGGGCTTTAACGAAGTCTCCGTGCGCCGCGATTATTACCCCACGGCACAAGGCAGGGAAGACGCCATTCTCATGGCGCTACCGCTCGGTTAACATACAATTAAGTAACGTATAGAAAAGGTCTAACACTTAGGTCTTATACTGGCCTGTTAAGCGAATATGTTGATTAAAAGCGGCTATTTCATTATGCGATAGCCGCTTTTTTGCTTAGCAGAGGGGCCGGCACCCTAGAATCCCGCCAAAAACCATTAAGAGCCATAAACGGCGTTATGACCCTTGTTCAGCAAAAAAGAGGTGAATAGAACGCTATCCTAACACCAGCCTTTTACAGTAATTATCTCAGGCAATGATGCACGAGGGTCTGGTGTTATCTAGGCGGCGCACTGACAAGTAGTCACCACATTTCACTTGCAACATATCCAATACGGAAATTCTCTCGGCCAGCCTGCGGCGCATCACCAAAGCTAACCTTTAATGTTTGCCAACGACTGACATCCCATGCGCAAAGCTGCCCATCTAATGTCAGCGACGCCAGATCGCTATGCGCGTCAATATGCTGCTTTGTCATCGACAACCAGGTCGCGTTGCTTACCTCATCAATGGCTGGAAGACGTAGCGTCAGCCACGTATCGATCTGCGGCCAGCCAAAATCCAGCGTCAGCATTTTGAAGCCAGGGCTCTGCAAAAACGCCGCCATCGCTTCAGCATTTTTCCATACATAGAGAGGGGCATAACCGTTTTCATCGCAAAAAGCGTCATCACGCAGGGAAATGAGGTAGGTCTTAAACAGTAAGCCGGGAAAGCCATTCAGTTTCGCACCGTTCTGCGCAATACGCGCCTCGATGATGGCCATGTCGTAGTCGGCTGGCAGAGTAAAACGGTATTGCATTACAATCATAATCTCTCCTCCGACAACATCTGCCCGTTGCCACAATCCTCCAAACAACCGAGTGCGGAAACTGCCGCTGGCCAGCCTGCGTAAAATGCCAGATGAGTGAAAACTTCAACGATCTCTTCACGGGTTAACCCATTTTGCTGAGCAAAGTTGATATGCCAAGGAAGCTGCTGCACGCGCCCTTGTGCCGTCAGGGCACCCAGTGTGATCAGGCTACGCTCGCGCGGGGAAAGCGTTTCACGTTTCCAAATATCATTAAACAGTGTGTCTATGCTCAGTTCGGCCAGTTTCGGTGCGACGCGGGCCAACGTTTCACGATCGAGCGATTTCGCCATGGTATTTTCTCCGTATTGACAGTAGAGCAATTCTGGCGCGATAGTTTCATCCCGAAAATCAAATTATTTTCAATCAACCATCCCGAATTTCAGGACGAAAATGGACAAACTTTCACTGACGCTTGACCTCGATGCGCTACGCAGTTTTGTGACAGGTATGGAGTGCGGCAGCTTTGCACTGGCTGCGACACGACTTTGCCGCTCAACCTCGGCGATAAGCGCTCAACTAAAAAAGTTGGAACAACAGTGCGGTGCCAAACTGGTGGTAAAGCAGGGCCGTCACCTGGTATTGACCCATACTGGCGAGATATTGATGGGCTATGCTCGTCGCCTGCTGGCACTGAATGATGAGGCACAGCGAGCAGTGAAAGGTGAGTTGTTGCAGGGGGAGATCCGCATTGGCATGCAGGAAGATTTTGGCGAGTCGCTGATGCCCAATATTTTGGGCGAGTTCAAACGCCACCATCCGGGGCTACGGATTATTGCGCGAGTAGATCGTAACCAGGCGCTGCTCACTGCGCTTGATAACAATGCACTTGATATGGCACTACTGTGGCAACCGGATAACACCACACAAGAAGGCCGGCTTATCGACCAGTGCCAATTGGAGTGGATAAAACATCCGGATCTGGACATCAACACGCTACTGGCACAGGGGGAACCCTTACCACTGGTGATGTTTGAAAGCCCGTGTCTGATGCGTTCACGAGCCACCACCTGCTTAGATCAGGCTGGCATTGCATGGAAAGTGGTATTTATCAGCCATAGCCTGAGCGGTATCTGGGCCGCAGTGCAGGCCGGACTGGGCATTACCGTGCGTACTCGTATCGGGATACCCAACAATCTCCACATAATGGGGAGTATTTTGCCATCGCCGGGGAACCTTGGAATTACACTGAAGCAAGGGATTGAGAACGAAGCGATTCATAACGCACGAGCCATGCTGGGGCAACTGATAGAAAAGGCTTTATTGAATGTGAAGCTTGAATAACCATAGCCAATCAAAGGTCAGTCTCCGCACTGGCTTCGATTAGCGGATCCCTCAGTTAGCAGCACGCTGATGGGATATTTAGTATGTCGGATGTGATGTATTCCAACCTGACTGCCACCAACGCCCTCCTTCGGTGACGCTACCGCAGCATTGAAATAAAAATTATTCTCAGCCAAGAAACGTCTGAAATTTGACGCCGCTCGACCCATTTCAGGCATCTGGCATATCATCAGCCAGTATTGATACCTCAGCCGATAGGCATCAGCGCTATTGTCAGCATCACGGCTGGTTACAAGGGCTACTGCGTAAGCGGCCAGGGAAAATGTGCGCCCCGTCCCGCTCTGCCTTTTTTCCTGCCAGAAAAATCCCCGCAACGTGATCGCTACAAATAAAACATTGTTTCTTTTTTATCATAATGACATTCCATTTCATGTTTCTGGTTTGCAGGCATGCATGGTTTATCCGTTATCAACGAGGAATAATATGAAAAAATACACTCTGGCTACGACGCTTCTGTGCGGCTTATTCTCTCTTTCCGCTTACGCGGTACAAATAACGGCGGTGACAGCCTCCGCTTATGATTCAGACAAGGGCCACAAGCCAGCCAACATTGCCGATGGCGACGTAAAAACGCGCTGGGCGGCAAATGGTGAGAGCTGGGTTCAGTTAGAACTGGATAAAGAACAATCGGTTGAGAACTTTGTTCTTGTTCCTTTCAAAGCGGACGAGCGCAAACTGAAGTTCTCCGTCTCCTACTCCACCGACGGTAAAACCTGGAAAAAGCTGGCTGAGAATCTGGTCACCTCCAGCAATGCCAAAGACGGTGAAAAATTCACCTTCCCAGCCGTTAAAGCCAAATTCTTCAAACTGGATACGTTTGGCACCGATGTGAACAAATGGAGCGCGATCAACGAGATCAGCTTTAACAGCGCCGCGCAGGTTCCTGCTCAGGCCATTAAGTAACGTTGTCGGCTGGCCTGACGTTGAGGCCAGCCTTTTCCGATAGCGTTGAGTCGCATCACGCCCGACACCGCTACCGAACATGATGCATTTCCGCTTTGCTACCCACGCGTTTCTTACGCGTCCTCGCCTCTCCCATCGGTATCCACATTTTCCTTAGCGTTGAAATAAAAATCATTCTCAACTAAGATGCGCCTGAAATTTGACCTCCTATCGTTCCGGTTCAGGCACCAGACATGTCATCAGCCAATATTGATACCTCAGCAGATATGCATCAGCTCTATTGCCAGCATCATGGCTGGTTGCAAGGGCTATTACGCAAACGACTGGGGAATCTGTGTGATGCGGCCGATCTGGCGCAGGATGTCTTTGTACGGCTCTTGCTGAAGCCACGTCAGTTCGACAGCCACGCGGGAGCGCGGGCTTATCTGAGTGTGATGGCACAAGGCATGTGCGTCGATCTCTGGCGCAAACGGGAAATCGAGCGCGTCTGGCTCGCCTCGCTGGCCGAACAGCCGGAGTCCGTTGCCCTGTCAGCGGAAGACAGCAATATCATTCTCGAAACGCTGTATCAGGTCGATGCCATGCTGCGCGCGCTGCCCGAGAAGGTGCGTGCCGCTTTTATCATGGCGCAGGTACAGGGACGCCCCTATCGGGACATTGCCGAGGCGCTGGGCGTTTCCGAACGCATGGTGAAAAAATACATGGCGCAAGCCATGCTGCACTGTGTGCTGCTGGAAGCAGAGATAGACGCGGACGGTCAGGCTGCTCATTCATGAATAACCCCAGCCTCAACAAACCCAGCTTTGTTGCCTTGCAGCAGGCATCGCAGTGGTACGCCCAACTGTGCGATCGGGAATCTGGCGATGAGCACTACCGCCACTGGCAGCGCTGGATGGATGAAAGCGAGGAACATCGCCATGCCTGGGAATACGTGCTCACGGTCAGTCAGCGTTTCCAGCCGCTGCGTGGCGACGGTCAACAACCCGCGCTGAATACGCTGTTGCACCAGCCTGCACCGATGACACGCCGCCGCGCGCTCAAGCTCGCCGCACTGCTCAGCACTGGCACACTCCTCTCCTGGCTGACTTACCGCCACACGCCGCTAAAAGGCTCGCTGCTGGCGATGACGGCCGATTATCACAGCGCGGTAGGAGAAATCAAATCGCTGACGTTACCGGACAACACCCGGCTGTGGCTGAATACCGCCAGCGCGATTGATATCCGCTACAGCGACCAGCGTCGGGAAATCGCTCTGCTGGCGGGGGACATTCTGATTGATACCGCTGCCAATGCCCGCCCTTTCTTTGTCACGACCGCGCAAGGGCGCTTGCAGGCACTAGGCACACGCTTCAGCGTCGCACAGGAGTCAGACACCACCACGCTGACCGTTTACCAACATGCGGTCGATGCCAGCGCCAGATACGCCTCTGCCGCGCGTCGGGTTAACGCGGGCTACCATCTGCGCTTCAATGCCGACGGTCAGGGTAACATTTTGCCCAATCAGCAGAACGATGCCGATTGGTCACACGGCAGGCTACAGGCGGACAACATGCCGCTGGGAGAGGTTGTGGCGCAGCTGTCTCGCTATCGTCATGGCTATCTGGCGTGCCAACCCGCGATTGCCGATTTACGCGTGATGGGCACCTTCCCCTTAACCGATACCGACATGGCGCTGAACATGCTGGCGCAAGCCTTCCCGGTTCGCATCCATCGCCGTTTTCCGTGGTGGGTGACCGTCGAACCGCGCTGATATCGTCCGCATAACCGTCACCCTTTCTGGATACCGCTCTTTGGGGACAGATAATAAATTTTCTCTTTTGAGTTCCCCTTTTCCTGCTGTCGTTCGATTCACAGTAAAACCACCAATTTTTACTCTGGGTCAGAAGGCGAATTTTCATGGCATTGATTCCATTTTTCTCTACACAGCGCACCCCTTCCAAACTGGCAATTGCCGTTCATCTGCTACTGTGCGGCGCACCGCTTTTCGCGCATTCCACCGCAACCGCCGCAGAAACAGCAGCCGCGGCGGCAACCAAAACCTACACAATCCCTGCCGGACCGCTTAACCAGCAGCTAAACCAGTTTGCCGCCCAGTCGGGCGTTTATCTGGTTGGCGATGCACAGCTGGCGACAGGAAAAACCGGGCCGTCCCTGCAAGGGAATTACAGCGTCGATGGCGGGTTTTCGGCACTGCTGGCAGGAAGCGGACTTCAGGTGATTCCGCAGCCTAACGGCGCCTGGCGCTTACAGAGAATACCGCAGGGAGATGAGATGCTGGTCGTAGCGGGGGTCAATCGCAACGGCGTGACCGAAGGCACCCAGTCCTACACCACGCGCAGCATGAACACCGCGACACAGCTGAACCTGTCGCCGCGAGAAACGCCGCAGTCGGTGAGCGTCGTGACGCGCCAGCGTATGGACGATCAGAATATGACCTCGCTGGATGAGGCCATGAAGCAAACCACCGGCATTAACGTGGTCAATCAGAATAGCTATCAGGTGAAATACGAGTCGCGTGCTTTCGTGATGGATAATATCAAGGAAGACGGCGTTAACTTCTCCAGCCAGAACAGCGTCTCCAACATGGGCGCGGTTCAGTCCTCCAGTGAATCGCCCGATCTGGCGATCTATGACCGTGTGGAGATCCTGCGCGGGGCGTCCGGCTTGTCACAAGGCAATGGCGAACCCGGCGGCACCGTTAATCTGGTACGCAAGCAGCCGACTCACAATTTTCAGGCCTCCGGCAGCGTTGGCGCAGGCAGTTGGGATAATTACCGCAGCGAGCTCGATGTCTCTGGGCCGCTGAACGACGATGCCAGCCTGCGCGGCCGTCTCGTTGGCGTTTATCAGGACAAGCAAAGCTTTAAAGATTACGAACACAGTGAAAGAAAGGTGCTGTTTGGCACGCTGGCCTATGACCTGACGCCGTCCACCACGGTGACTGGCGGCATCAACTGGCAAAAGACCCGCGGCGTGCCCGATGTGTATGGCGTTCCGTTTGCCACCAATAAAAGCAGCCTGAATCTGCCACGTTCCACCTATCTGGGTGCAAGCTGGAACCGCATCGAATTTGAAAAAATTAGCCCGTTCGTCGAACTGGAACACCACTTCGATAACGACTGGACGCTGAAAAGCGCGCTGAACTATATCCATTCCCGCGCAGCAAGTAGCTATATCGGTATCATGAACGGCACAAGCGGCGTGAATCCGGCAACGGGAAATTCGTCGCTGAACAATAACTTGCGCTACGACAACAAGGCCGAACAGTGGGGCTACAACCTGAGCCTGAACGGCCCGTTCGAGCTGTTGGGGCGCAGTCACGAACTGGTGGTGGGCGGTGATTATCAGAAAGAGAACTTCGATAACAACCACATCCGCATTAACAACACCAGCACCGTGAACATTTTTAACTGGCAGCCCAGTTCGCTGGCAGAACCGGACTGGTCAAATACGAGTCTCTACAACAACCACTATAACGACCGCTTTAATCTGTATCAGCGCGGCGCGTTTGCCACGGCCAGATTCGAACTGGCCGATAACTGGAAGCTGATTCTGGGCGGCCGCTACAGCGCCTACAGCTATGACGAGTATTTCACTAACCATCTCCGTAATACGTCCTCACTCAGCAGCCTGCATGCCAGCAATGAGTTTGTACCTTACGGCGGCCTGCTATGGGACTTCGCCGATAACTACACCTGGTACCTGAGCTACGCCGAAATCTACAAGCCGCAGAGCGAAAAAGACCGCAACGGCAACCTGCTGCCCGCCATTACCGGCACCAACTATGAAACCGGCATAAAGGGCGAGTTCTTTGATGGCGATCTGAATACCTCGCTGGCCCTGTTCCGCATCATTCAGGAAAATCGGGCCATGGCCGTCGCGAATAGCTCGGTTTGCCTGATCGGCACAAGTTGCTCCCAGCCCGAAGGCAAGGTACAAAGCCAAGGGGTAGAACTGGATGTCACGGGGAAACTGGCTGAAGGCTGGCAGGTTCAGGCGGGTTATACCCTGACCAACAGTAAATATCTTGAAGGCAGCGCGAGTGAAAGAGCCGCGCAGTTCAGCCCGCGTACGCCAAAGCACATGTTCAAGCTCTACACCTCATACACTCTGCCGGGTGAACTGAACCAATGGACGATTGGCGCGGGTATGACGGCACAAACCGAGACGCAAACCTACCCGAATCGGGCTTATGGCCTGCATCAGGGCGGCTATACCCTGTTTAACGCCAATATCCGCTACCAGTACAGCAAAAACCTGAGCTTCAATCTGGTGGGCAATAATCTGACGGATAAAACCTACTTCTTAAACCTGAACAACCGCCATCTTAGCGGCAACAACTATTACGGCGATCCGCGTAATTACATGTTGACTGCGAAGTGGAATTTCTAAGCGAATATGCCTGCCAGCCTCTGCTGGCAGGCCATCGCCCAACCCATTATGCAAACGCTTAAACGCTTTTATTCGCTGGTCTCGCCTTTCTGGCTGACGACGCGCGCCACGCTGTTGTGGTTATTGCTGCTGCTGATCATGAGCCTGACGCTCTCCGTCGTGTGGATCAGCGTGCAGTACAATAACTGGAGCCGGGATTTTTACGACGCGCTGGCCGACTATTTTCAGCACGCCTCCCTCTACGATATGGCCGTGCGCTATCTGGCCTATACGCTGCTGTTCGTGCTGGTGATCATCTGCGGCAACTGGCTCAAGAAACAGCTGATTATCCGCTGGCGCGATACCATGACGCATCAGTATGAGCAGGATTGGCTGCGCAATCACGCCCACTATCAGCTCAGTGCCGGGCTGGATAACCCCGATCAGCGCATCGCGGAAGATATTCGTCTACTGATTGAACAGAGCCTCGAACTCCTGCTTTCGCTACTGAAAAACACCGCCCGTTTTTTCTCTTTCATCGCTATTCTGTGGCAGCTTTCCGGCGTTCATACTTTCACATTAAGCGGCTATACCCTCACGATACACGGCTATCTGGTGTGGATCGCACTGATTTACGCCGCCCTCGCCAGCGTGGTCACACATCGGCTGGGGCACCGCCTGCACAAGCTAAACATTGAGCGTCAGCGGGCGGAGGCCGACTATCGCGCCACGCTGCTGCGGGTACGGGATAACAGCGAACAGATTGCGTTTTATCAGGGGAGTGACGCCGAGCAGCAGCGGATGCGGCAACATTTCCTGCCCATCGTGCAAAACTGGCAGCGCCTCATGGCGCGAGAATTCCGGCTGGAAAGCTTTACCACCAGCTATTTCCGCTTCAGCCTGATTATTCCGGTGTTCGCGACCCTGCCGCTGTTTCTTGCTCGTCAGGTTAGCCTTGGGGCGATTATGCAGGCGCGATCCGCCTTCGGCTATGTGCTGGATGCCTTTGGCTGGTTTATCGATGCCTATCGTCAGTTGGTTCAATGGTCTTCTACCATTGAGCGACTGTGGGAATTCCAACGCCGCTTACAGCAACTGCCTGTGGCAGAGGTGCCACATCATGAAGGCCATACTCTGCATATCAACGCGCTATCCGTACCGCGCCCTGATGGTTCGCCGTATTTCGCCCCGCTGACGCTCACGCTTCAGGCTGGCGAATGGGCGGCGTTCAGCGCAGCCAGCGGCACAGGGAAAACCACGCTGCTGCGTGCGCTGGCGGGGCTGTGGCCAGTTTCGCAAGGAGACTGGCATTTCCCCGCAGGCCGCACGCTGTTTTTGCCGCAAAAAGCCTATTTACCGCAGGATACGCTGCGTCAGGTGCTGTGTTATCCGCAGGTGCAGTTAGCGGATACTGCACAGTTGGTTGCAGTGCTGGAACAAACCGGGCTGACCTCAATAACTCCCCGTCTGGACGACAAGGCAAACTGGGGTCGGGAGCTATCGGGCGGCGAACAGCAGCGTCTGTCGCTCGCGCGTGCGCTACTGCTGCGCCCGACGCTGCTTTGTCTGGATGAAGCCACCAGCCAGCTTGATGACGCGGCAGCGCTTCAGTTACTAGAGCACATCAGGACTGCGCTGCCACAAACCATTGTGTTGGCCGTCAGCCACCAGCCTGCCGTACTGGCTTGCTTCACACATCAGGTACGGTTAACGCCGCTCGAACCAGAGAAGAAAATACGCACGGAGAACAACATTGTCGAACCTTCTGTTACGGTGCCAGAGGCGGATAGACAGCAGGTTTCTTACGGCAGGATATGAAGGGAAATACAGAAAAAAACAGCCCGGAGCGAACGTCCGGGCTGATATGATATTACTCGTTATCGCCCAGCAGAACGGATTCCAGCGCGATTTCGATCATCTCGTTAAACGTATTTTGACGCTCTTCTGACGTAGTCTGCGCCCCCGTACGGATGTGGTCAGAAACGGTACAAATGGCCAGCGCTTTCGCACCGAACTCTGCCGCGACGCCGTAGATACCGGCCGCTTCCATTTCCACACCCAGAATGCCGTATTTTTCCATCACGTCGAACATCTGTGGATCTGGCGTGTAGAACAGATCGGCGGAAAAGATGTTACCTACGCGTACGGAAACATCGCGGGCTTTAGCCGCATCAACCGCATTGCGCACCATGTCGAAATCAGCAATCGCCGCATAGTCGTGATCTTTGAAGCGCATACGGTTTACTTTGGAATCCGTACAGGCACCCATACCGATCACCACGTCGCGCAGTTTGACATCTTCACGTACCGCGCCGCAGGAGCCCACGCGAATGATCTTCTTCACGCCGAATTCAGTGATTAGTTCTTTCGCATAGATTGAGCAGGAGGGGATCCCCATACCGTGGCCCATGACCGAAATTTTACGGCCTTTATACGTGCCAGTGAAACCCAGCATGCCACGCACGTTGTTCACTTCGCGGGCATTTTCCAGAAAGGTTTCGGCAATGTACTTAGCGCGCAGCGGGTCGCCCGGCATCAGTACAACGTCCGCGAAATCACCCATTTCTGCATTAATATGTGGCGTAGCCATGCGTTTATTCCTTAATTAATCAAGTTCACGTAAAAACGGTGTGTTTTACAGTATCGATTTACCGTAGTCCATAGGCGACAGGCCAAAGTAGGCTGCAACGGTCTGCCCGATATCGGCGAAGGTTTCACGGTGGCCGTATGAGCCCGGCTTCACGTTCGGGCCATAGATCAACACCGGGACGTTCTCACGGGTGTGATCGGTGCCGTGCCAGCTTGGGTCACAGCCGTGGTCGGCCGTCAGAATCAGGATGTCATCGCCCTTCACGCGGGACAGCATTTCTGGCAGGCGGCGGTCAAACAGCTCCAGCGCGGCAGCATAACCCGGAATATCGCGACGGTGGCCGTAGGCAGAATCGAAATCAACAAAGTTGGTAAATACGATGGTGTTGTCGCCCGCGTTATCCATTTCTTTCAGCGTGGCGTCAAACAGCGCATCAATGCCGGTCGCCTTCACTTTCTTCGTGATGCCGACCTGCGCATAGATATCCGCAATTTTACCGACGGAAACCACTTCACCGCCTTTTTCATCCACCATCTTTTTCAGAATGGTCGGCGCTGGCGGTTCAACGGCCAGATCGTGACGGTTGCCGGTACGCTCGAAGTGGCCGGGTTTGTCGCCGATAAACGGACGAGCAATCACACGCCCGATGTTGTAGCCCCCTTCGGTCAGCTCTTCGCGGGCAATTTCACACAGTTCGTACAGCTTATCCAAACCGAACGTTTCTTCATGGCAGGCAATCTGGAACACGGAATCCGCAGAGGTGTAGAAAATCGGCTTGCCGGTTTTCATGTGCTCTTCTGCCAGTTGATCCAGAATCACCGTACCGGAAGAGTGGCAGTTGCCCAGATATCCCGGAAGATTGGCACGTTTCACCAGTTTATCCAGCAGCGCCTGCGGAAAACTGTTTTCTTCATCTTTAAAATAGCCCCAGTCGAACAGGACAGGCACACCGGCAATTTCCCAGTGGCCAGACGGCGTATCTTTACCCGAAGAGATTTCACTGGCGTGCGCGTAAGCACCGATGATGTCTGCATTTTCATCCAGCCCTACCGGGAACGTTCCCGTTGAGGCCTCAGCGGCTTTACCCAGCCCCAGACGGCTCAGGTTCGGCAAATGCAGCTTGCCGCTGCGCCCTTTGTCCGCCGTTCCCGCTGCACACGCCTGAGCGATATGACCCAGCGTATCCGAACCCGCATCACCAAAACGTTCTGCATCCGCGCTGCTGCCGATGCCAAACGAGTCAAGAACCATAATATATGCACGTTTCATTCTTTTTCTCCTGCGCAGTTCTGCGCTAACGCCCTGCCTACCGGAAGGGGAACATCAATTCAAAACAGCCAATAACCCACTCTGGCGATCACGCTTCCGCGCTCACTCGACGGTAGACCATCGGGGTCTTTTCTGGCGCCGTGTCGCCCAGTTGGATTGCGGCGCGAACCTCATTCGCCGCCTGCTGCCATTGCGCTTCCGTATTGGCATGGATCACCGCCAGCGGGCGCTGCGCGTCAACGCGCTCACCCAGGCTGATCATGTTATCCAGACCGACGCTGTAATCGATCGTATCGGTAGCCTGACGGCGTCCGCCGCCCAGCGAGACGACTGCCATGCCCAACGCGCGGGTGTCCATCGCCGTCACAATACCTTCACGCGTCGCGAACACCGGCTTACTTAATGTCGCCACCGGCAGGTAACGATCGTAGTGTTCGACAAAATCGCCCGGGCCACGCTGTGCGGCCACCATGCGACCAAAGACTTCAGCGGCTTTGCCGTTATCCAACACCGTTTGCAGGCGTGAACGCGCGTCGTCTGCCGAGCTTGCCAGCCCACCCGCCAGCAGCATCTCGCCACAGAGTGCCATAGTAACATCATACAGGCGCGGATTGCGGCTCTCTCCCGTCAGGAAACGTACGGCTTCCCGCACTTCCAGCGCATTACCCGCGCTGGAAGCCAGCACCTGATTCATGTCCGTCAGCAGCGCGCTGGTGCGGCATCCCGCGTTATTCGCTACGCCGACAATCGCCTGCGCCAGCTGTTCGGACAGTTCATAGGTCGGCATAAACGCCCCAGACCCCACTTTGACGTCCATCACCAGCGCATCCAGCCCTTCAGCCAGCTTTTTCGCCAGAATCGACGCGGTGATCAGCGGGATGGAATCGACCGTGGCAGTAATGTCACGCGTGGCGTAAAAGCGTTTATCCGCCGGAGCCAGCGAGGAAGTCTGCCCAATAATTGCGACGCCGACCTGCTGGATGATGCGACGAAAATCGTCATCGTTAGGGAAAATATCCAATCCCGGAATCGCTTCGAGCTTATCTAGCGTGCCGCCGGTATGGCCTAAGCCGCGCCCGGAAATCATCGGAACGTAGCCCCCGCAGGCAGCGACCATCGGTCCCAGCATCAGCGAAGTGACATCACCCACGCCGCCGGTAGAGTGCTTGTCCACCAGCGGGCCGTTCAGGTTCAGACTCTTCCAGTCCAGTACCGTGCCGGAATCACGCATCGCCAGCGTCAGCGCCACACGTTCATCCATCGACATGTCATGAAAATAAATGGTCATCGCCAGAGCCGCAATCTGGCCTTCGGAGACGGTATTGTCACGAATACCGTTGATAAAGAAGCGGATCTCTTCTTCGCTTAGCGATTTTCCGTCACGCTTCTTACGAATAATTTCTTGAATCAGAAACAAGGTCTATACTCCTGCTGAATTCTGATGTGGCTCCGCAGCCTGTCGCTGCGGGCGCATTTGCTGTTGTGAGCCAATGCCGTCATAAACAGAATGCTGTCATGAAAAAAATGTGGTCACGAATAACGTTGTCACACATGAAGTCGTGCGCCTGTACGTCTGCTTAGTAGCCGCCCTGCGGAGCTGTTGCTCCGTGGCCGAGCGTGGTCAGCAGGCTTGCCAGCAGGCTGGATGCGCCAAAGCGAAAATGCGAGGCCGTCGCCCATTCAACGCCCATGATATCGTCCGCCAGTTGCAGATAGATGGCGGCGTCTTCTGCATTGCGTACGCCACCCGCCGCTTTAAAGCCAACGCGCTCACCTACGCCTTTATCGCGGATCGTCTTCAGCATGATCGCCGCGCTCTCTGGCGTCGCGTTCACGGGGACTTTGCCGGTTGAGGTTTTAATGAAATCCGCACCCGCATCAATGGCAATCTCACTGGCCTGACGGATCAGCGCGTCTTGTTTCAGCTCGCCCGTCTCGATGATCACCTTCAACAGCACGTTGGCATCCTGACATACCGCTTTGCATGCCTGCACCAGCTCAAAACCGATTTGCGCATTGCCTGCGATCAGTGCGCGATAAGGGAATACGACATCAACTTCATCAGCGCCGTAAGCGATCGCCGCTCTGGTTTCCGCAACCGCGATGTCAACATCATCATTGCCGTGCGGGAAGTTGGTGACTGTCGCAATACGAATATCCGGCGTACCCTGCTCACGCAGGATCTTTTTCGCCAGGGGGATAAAACGGGGATAGATACAGATAGCAGCAGTTTTCCCTGCCGAGCTGTTCGCCTGACGGCAGAGCGCCGTCACTTTTTCATCCGTATCATCCTCATTCAGCGTGGTTAAATCCATCAGCGCCAGCGCACGCTGCGCGGCCGTGGTCAGCTTGGTCATACAACTCTCCAACTCGTCAGCCGGTCTAACCGGCCTGAACATAAACTGGTGTAAAACCAGCACGTTTGGCGAGCGGACTTGGTTCCTTGAAGATAGCGCTCAGGAGAAACAACCTGTAGCGGCACCGAGATCCTTCTCACCGCAATCAGCCTTCCTCTACAATTCATCCTGTGATGATTCCAACACCGAAAGAACGATACCGAAAGAAACTCTTTATACACGTGGGCATATCAGACATTTGAACACGCCATGCCGGACTATTTTGTGCATTCATTCACACTTGATGTAAGAGAAATGCAATAGGTAGTGATTATATGTGATTTCAGTCACACATACTTCTCCAGATAAGATTTCATCCAATGAATTAAAGGTGACAACCTTGTCGGCCAGACGATCCATGTGAATCGGGAAAAAGAAGGTGACAACCACGGATAGCCCGCAGGATGGAAGCCGCCTGCTGCGGGTTGGTGTTATGTAGTAAGCATAGCGCTTTCTCCCTAAACACAGAGAGAAAGCGCAGGCAGAGCAGAAAAATTATTTCCCTGCAGAAGGTTTACGGTAATCCAGTGCGGGCTCCCGGTCGCCTAATAGTGGCTTATAGTGGAAGTTCTCGCCACGGCTCTTATCAAACTCGGCTTTCGCCTGTTGAATCAATGCGGGATCGCTCAGTAGCTTGGCCCCTGTAACGGCCAGCGTTTTAGCCGCCACGTCCATGCCTTTATAGCCAATCGCCATGCCGCCGGATGCCACCGCCTGCCAGCTGTGTGCAGGTACGCCGGGGACCCAGGTCGCCGTTCCCAGCCCGACCGTCGGCACTACCCAACTGACATCGCCCACATCGGTCGATGCATAGCCCGTTTCACCAAAATGATACGGCGCGATCTGACCGGCACTGGAAAGCGGCGGCAATTTGGCTTGATCTAACGTTTTCTGCAACGCGGTGGCAAAATCCGTATCCGCCTTATCCCATTGTGGCCCCCCAACGCTTCTAAGGCTGTCATCCATCATTTTTCCCAGCACGTTGTTCGGCAACAGGCTGTACACGCCGCCGAGAATTTCGAACTCATAACGCGTTTCGGTTCCCAGCGCGGCACCTTCCGCCGCTTTGCGAATGCGATCGGTCACACTGGCGACCACGGCCGGATCGGGGTGGCGCACGTAGTAATACACTTCGGCGAAGTCCGGCACCACGTTCGGCGCTTTGCCGCCATCGGTAATCACATAGTGAATACGCGTTTCCTGCGGCACATGTTCCCGCATCGCGTTCACCATAAAATTCAGCGCCTCCACGCCGTCCAGCGCCGAGCGCCCTTTCTCTGGTGCCATCGCGGCATGCGCGGAGCGACCATAGAAACGGAACTTACCGTTCACGTTCGCCAGCGAATAATCTTGCGAGGCAGAATTCTCATCGCCGGGATGCCAATGCAACATCACATCCACATCCTTAAACAGCCCCGCTCGCGTCATATACACTTTACCGGAACCACCTTCTTCCGCCGGCGTGCCGTAAACCCGGATTTGCCCCGGTTTGCCCGTCGCTTCCAGCCACTGTTTTAGCGCAATCGCAGCCCCCACCGACCCCGCGCCAAAAAGGTGATGCCCGCAGGCATGTCCAGCCTCAATGCCAGCAACCGGAGAACGTTCCGGCGCCGCGGCCTGAGAGAAGCCCGGCAGCGCATCCATCTCGGCCAGAATGCCGATAACCGGCCCACCCGCTTTCCCCGCCGTCGCCACAAACGCAGTCGGAATGCCAGCGACACCCGCTTCAACGCTGAACCCGGCCGCTTTTAACTCATTCTGTAGCAGTTGGGAGGTATTGGTTTCCAAATAACCCAGTTCGGGCTTTGACCATATCTGCTGAGCAACGGTCGTCATCTGGCCCGAATAATTCGCGACGGCGTTCACAATCGTTTCCCGATCTTTCTCTGCCAGTTCAGCGGCATAGCCCAGTGAAAGGAAGCAAGAAGAGAACGCCACGGCCAGCGCGGGAGGTATATATCGTTTCAGTGTCATACGTTTTTCCCTATCCGTAAAAGAAATGCATGTCTTTGAATAACAGCCATTAATGTGATGCAGTGCCTGTTCTTTGAAATGCAGGAGCTTTGAAATGCTAAGTATTTGAAATACGATTGGTGTGAAATACGATGAGTAGGACGTGCTATTTATGTTTAGCTGGGACAAATCACTTTTTCAAACAATAATCCATAGACAAGACCATGACTGAACACATCAAACATCCCCAGTGGTATCTGTACATACTGCGCACAGTCGCTGGGGCGCTGTACACGGGTATCACGACGGATGTCAGCCGCCGACTGAATCAACATCAAACGGGAAAAGGGGCGAAAGCGCTACGGGGGAAAGGGGAACTGACGCTGGTGTTTCACTGTCTGGCGGGCGATCGCTCAAACGCACTCAAACTGGAATATCGCCTTAAGCAACTGAGTAAAAGCCAAAAAGAAAGGCTGGTACAAGACCAGCCTCAGACACTATGCATTTCAGACACGATGTATTGATGCGCTATCGGTTAGCGAATCACGTTAGAGAAAACGGTTAAACGGTTCGGCGTATTCCACCAGCCCACTCGCGCTTGCAAAGCCGCTTTCCCCCTCTGCTCGATCTTCACCGACAAAATGATTATCCGCCAGTGGATAGACCTGAAAAGCCGATTTGCTGTCTGGCCAGCGGCAATGTAGCTGCTGCTCTGCCGCCGGAACAAAGCCAAAACGGGAGTAATACGCAGGGTTACCCAAGACTACGACAGCGGTGTAACCAAACTCATTCAGCGCATCCAATCCTTCGTAGACCAGTTTTTCCCCCACGCCCTGCCGGCGCAGATTTTCTTCTACCGCCAACGGCGCCAGCGCTACCCACTGCCGATCTTCACCTTCGATCAGCACCGGGCTGAATGCCGCGTAGCCTACCACGCCGCCTTCATCGTCGGTCGCCACAACGCCGAGCGTCAATAAACCGTCTTCACGCAGTTGATGCACTAGATCCGCTTCCGCGCCCGTAGGAAAAGCGCGGCGCAATAAGCTGTCGATCCCGGCGGCATCAACGGGAATTTCCACCCGAACTAGCATGATACTGGCGCGTGATTTGCTGTTTGCATCACGCCCTCCTGTAAACCGGCTTCAACAAAGTTCGCCAATTGCAGCAGGCCGATACGCAGCGGCGCAGGCATGGCTTCCAGCTCAATGGCGTCCATCAGGTTCTTCACATACAAACCTAACTCGGTATCGCCTTCAATGCGCAGACGACGCTGGAAAAAGAGCGTATCGGGATCTTCTTTACGCGCGGCGATCAAAATCAGATCGTTCGCATCCGCACTAAAGCTAACATCCGGCGTCTCATCATGGCTCACCACCAGACGGCCATCGCGCAGCGTCATAAACCACTGCAAACCGACGTCACGCACCTCAATTTTCAGCCAGCGGCTTTCGAGAAATGCCAGATCGCCCTCTTCCAGCGCCTGACGGAACTGCCAGCCCAACATCTGTTCCAAAACCTGACGCTGTAGCGCAAAGGGGGTGAACTTGAGTGGCTTACCTAATAAGCTCGGCCCCTGACGCACAATCTGCGCTCGTAGTTTTTCCAACACTGGCGTACTCCTCTTAAAGCAATCTGACTGTTCAGATAATCTGCAAACATTTTGCCACATCCACCGCGAGCGGAAGAGGTCTATGTCAATAATTTAGTCGGTTATCCGATTATGCCCAACAGATTTTGTCCTTGCGCGACGATTAGCACCATAAACTGCCTTAAATCAAAGTCCTTATCTGATGGGTTAATTAAGATTCCCAATCGTTAACAACATTCATCGACTGATAAAAATCGTCGTAAACGATTTTCAGCATCGCTCGCGACAGCCCGCAGGGGTGGCGACGGAACGCCGTCATCAACAGCGATCGTCAGTCTGAACATCATTGATCGTACCGAGCCGCTACGGCCCCGAAGGGATTAATGAAGGATTGTGTATGGAACTGCTTTGCCCCGCCGGTAACCTGCCGGCACTGAAAGCTGCCATCGATAATGGCGCAGATGCGGTCTATATCGGCCTGAAGGACGACACCAACGCACGTCATTTTGCCGGGCTGAATTTCACCGATAAGAAACTACAGGAAGCGCGCGAATACGTGCACCGCCACCGGCGTAAGCTGCATATCGCCATCAATACGTTTGCTCACCCAGACGGCTATCAGCGCTGGCAACGCGCTGTGGATATGGCGGCACAAATCGGCGCCGACGTGCTGATCCTCGCCGATCTCGCCATGCTGGAGTATGCCGCCGAGCGCTACCCCCACATCGAGCGCCACGTGTCGGTTCAGGCTTCCGCGACAAACACCGAAGCAATCCGTTTTTATCATCGTCATTTTGATGTCTCACGTATTGTGCTGCCACGCGTGCTGTCCATCCATCAGGTAAAGCAAATTGCCCGCACCAGCCCGGTGCCGCTCGAAGTCTTCGCCTTCGGTAGCCTGTGCATCATGGCGGAAGGCCGCTGTTATCTCTCGTCTTATCTGACCGGTGAATCACCGAATACTGTGGGTGCCTGCTCGCCAGCGCGATTTGTACGCTGGCAGCAGACGGAAAACGGCATGGAATCGCGGCTGAATAACATTCTGATCGACCGCTATCAGGACGATGAAAACGCCGGTTACCCTACACTGTGTAAAGGCCGCTATTTAGTCGATGGGCAACGCTACCATGCGCTGGAAGAGCCAACCAGCCTGAACACGTTGGAGCTGCTGCCTGAGTTGATGGCCGCCAATATTGCCTCCGTGAAGATAGAAGGTCGCCAGCGTAGTCCGGCCTATGTCAGCCAAATTACGCAGGTATGGCGACAGGCCATCGATCGCTGCCGCGCCAATCCTGAGACATTCGTTCCCACCCAGGCTTGGATGGACGCGTTAGGTGCTGTGGCTGAAGGCACGCAGACCACGCTCGGCGCTTATCACCGTAAATGGCAGTAGCGGGAGAACACATGAAATACGCATTAGGGAATATCCTCTACTATTGGCCGAAAGAGGACGTCGAGGCGTTTTACCAAGCTGCGGTGAACAGCAGCGCCGATATCATTTATCTCGGTGAAACGGTGTGCAGCAAGCGCCGGCTGATGAAGGTGGCGGACTGGTTCAACGTGGCCCGTGAAGTCGCCAGCAGCGGCAAACAGGTGGTGATCTCGACACTCGCGCTCTTACAAGCCCCGTCTGAACTTACGGAACTGAAGCGCTATGTGGAAAATGGCGAGTTCTTGCTGGAAGCGAACGATCTGGGTGCCGTCAATATCGCAGCCGAGCGCAACCTGCCGTTTGTCGCCGGACACGCGCTCAACTGCTACAACGCATACACCCTACGTGTGCTGCACAAACAAGGCATGGTGCGTTGGTGTATGCCAGTCGAGCTTTCTCGTGACTGGCTGCAAAACCTGCTGAATCAGTGTGACGAGCTTGGCTTTCGCCACCAGTTTGAGGTGGAAGTGCTCAGCTACGGACATTTGCCGTTAGCCTATTCCGCCCGCTGCTTCACCGCCCGTTCAGAAGATCGGCCAAAAGATGAATGTGAAACCTGCTGCCTTAGCTACCCACAGGGCAGAAAAATGCTGTCGCAGGAAAACCAGCAGGTCTTTGTCCTGAATGGCATCCAGACGCAAAGCGGCTATTGCTACAACCTCGGTAACGAACTGGCGTCAATGCGGGATCTGGTCGATATTGTCCGGCTGTCGCCAAACGATATCGGCACGCTGGCGATGCTGGATAAATTCCGCGCCAACGAACAAGGCACTGCACCGTTAGCGCTGGAAAATCAGGCCGATTGTAACGGCTACTGGCGCCGCGTCGCCGGCCTTGAGCTTGTCCCATAACCAACATTCTATCCGGGCGGCACGCCGCCCTTTTCCCTCAATCGCACCTTTGAACTACGCGGTGTTGCGACATTCCCTCATACTGATCTGACTTTCATCATTGACTGACGGCATTAGCATCCACCGCTTAGGTGGAGTCAGTGAACAACAAAGTGAGTCATATTATGTCCACACCTTCTCAAACTGCTGTGTTTTCCGTCCTCGATCTTGCGCCTATTCCGCAGGGTGCGACAGCACGTGACGCCTTCCATCGCTCGCTAGAGCTGGCACAACATACAGAGAAATGGGGCTATCACCGCTATTGGCTGGCGGAACACCACAGCATGACCGGCATAGCCAGCGCAGCAACATCAGTGCTGCTCGGCTACCTTGCCTCGGGAACGGCGCGCATCCGTCTCGGCTCTGGCGGCGTGATGCTGCCGAACCACTCACCGCTCGTCATTGCAGAACAATTTGGCACGCTGGAATCGCTGTATCCCGGCCGCATCGATTTGGGATTAGGCCGTGCCCCCGGCACCGACCAGCGCACCATGATGGCACTGCGCCGCCACCTCAATGCCGATATTGAAGATTTCCCACGCGATGTGCAGGAACTGCAACGCTATTTCGCTGATGCACAGCCGGACCAACCGGTGCAAGCCGTTCCGGGACAAGGTTTACACGTTCCGATCTGGCTATTGGGCTCGAGCCTGTACAGCGCGCAGTTGGCCGCAAGACTGGGGCTACCTTTTGCTTTCGCCGCCCATTTCGCGCCTGATATGTTGCTGGAGGCATTCCGTCTCTATCGCGAACACTTTATCCCTTCAGCCACCCACGCCAAACCTTACACGATGGTTTGCGTCAATGTGGTCGCGGCAGAGAGCGATCGGGATGCACGCTTCCTCTTTACCTCGATGCAGCAACAGTTCATCAACCTGCGCCGTGGCACACCGGGCCCGTTACCCGCTCCGGTAGAAAACATCGACACGGTCGGATCACCTGCCGAGCAATTTGGCGCGGAGCAAGCATTACGGCTGTCCATTGTTGGCGATCGCGCCAAGGTGCGCCATGGATTGCAGAGTCTGTTGCGAGAAACACAAGCGGACGAAGTGATGATCAATGGCCAAATATTTGACCATCAGGCACGCCTGCAATCTTTTGAAATTGCGATGGATGTGCGGCAAACGCTTTAACGTACGTTGATAGATTTGTTTGAACC